>JBIOHR010000067.1:0-15039 GCA_044449085.1 Gemmatimonadales bacterium
CGCCCACCACCACCCGCCCGAGCCTCGAACTCGGCTGCCCCCGCATCAGCTTTTTGTCCGTCGCCGCGTGCAGGATTCCCACCATCAGGAACGGCGCCAGCAGCCCGTTGATCACCGCGGTCCAGTACAGCGCCTTCACCGGGCTGATCCCCGCGAACCCCATCAGCGCGCCGAGCGCGACGGATACCGCCACGACAGCGTAGAACGCGCGCGCCCGCGTGAACGTCTCGTCGATGCCCTGCCTCCAATTGAACGTCTCGGCGAATGCGTACGCCGCGGATCCGGCGAGCGTCGGGATTGCGAGCAGCCCGGTCCCCAGAATGCCCACGGTGTACAGCAGCATCGCGAATCGCCCCGCGAGCGGCTGCAGCGCCGCCGCGACATCCGCCGACGTGGCGAGCTGCGTCTCGCCGTGCGCGTGCAGCGTGCTCGCCGTCGTCACGATGATGAAGAACATCGCGAGGTTCGAAAAGAACGTGCCGAAACCAATGTCGATCTTCCGGTCGGCAATCTCCGTCAGCGTCGCGCCCTGGCGGGCCTTGATGCTCAGGCGGCCCGCAGCTTTTTCCTCTTCGACCTCCTGCGACGCCTGCCAGAAAAAGAGATACGGGCTGATCGTCGTGCCCAGCAGCGCTACGAGTGTCGCCCACCCGTCGCGTCCGCGCGGCAGGCTCGGCACAAACGTCGCGTGCAGCACCGTTCGCCAGTCGGGATGCACGTCGAACGCGGCGATCACATACACGATCAGCACGAGCGCGAGCCACTTGAGCGTGTTCGCGATCGCGGCGTAGCGCAGACGAATGGTCGCGACCGTGATCCCGACTCCGAACAGCACGACCCACGCAACCGCCGGCACGCCGGTGAGCAAGTGCGCGGCGTCCGCCATGCCGCCGAGGTCGGCGCCGACGTTGATGGTGTTGGCGACGAACAGCGCGCAGGCGGCCGTCGCGAGAAGCCAGCGCGGATACTTCGTGCGCAGCGCGCCCGCGAGCCCGCGCCCCGTGACCAGGCCGATCCGCGCGCACATCGTCTGCACCGCGGCCATCAGCGGCCAGAGCAGCAGCGCCGTCCAGAGGAACTGTGTGCCGAACTGCGCACCGGTGATGGAATAGGTGGCGATGCCGGACGGATCGTCGTCGGCCGCGCCGGTGATAACGCCGGGGCCGACGGCGGCGAAGATGCGGTGAAGAGGCGACGGGGAGAGACGCTTGGGTTCTGGCATTGCCCATGAGTGTAGTGATTGGCCTGCTCCCAGGTCAGAGCTCAAGCTCAGCAATCATTGCTCGGGAGTTTCATGGCTCGTCCTTCGCAGCCAAAAGCTGTTGAAAAGCGAGCTCTGACACTCCCGAGCTGTGGTCGCTGAGCTTGAACCGTGAGCTTCGAGCCCTTGACATAACACCGAACTTCAGACACTGTACCACTACACCGATACACTCAAACCAATGTTCGAACGCATCGACCCCAGAAGCCCGACACCCATCTACGCGCAGATCGCCGAGCGCGTGCGGGTGGCCGTCGCCGCCGGTGAACTCGCGAAGGGGGACGGTCTCCCCTCCGTGCGCGCGCTGGCCGCCCGCCTGCGCGTGAACCCCGCGACGGTCGTGCAGGCCTACCGGGAACTCGAACAGGAGAAACTCGTGGAAATGCGCCAGGGCGCGGGCACGTTCATTCTCGAAATGTCCACCGACACGCGGGCCCGCGAACGGCAGGCCGCGGCCAAGCGCCTCGTGCGCGCCTTGATGGAAGACGCGGCGCGGCTCGGCATCCAGAAAGAGGACATCAAGAAGGCGCTCAACGGTGAACTCAGCGAGGGCGGACGATGACCGACGCCATCATCGCACGAAACGTGTCTTACCGCGCCGGCCGCGAGTTCGCGATCCGCGATCTCGCGATGACGGTGCCCACCGGCTCCGTCTACGGTTTCCTCGGGCCGAACGGTTCCGGAAAAACGACGACGCTCCGTCTCATCCTCGGGATGCTCCCGCTCGACGACGGCACGATCGACCTGCTCGGCCACGACGTGCCGACCGGCGTCCACAAGGCGCTCGCCAAGATCGGCTACGTGCCCGAGCGGCTGCACCTCTACCCGCAGCTCACCGTGGAAGAGACGCTGCGCTATCACGCGGCGTTCTATTCCGACTGGGACCATGCGCGCGCTGAACACCTGCGGCGCGAATTCGCGCTGCGCGCCGAGCAGCCGGTGGACCGCCTTTCGAAGGGCGAGAGCGGGAAGCTCATGATGCTCGTCGCGCTCGCGCACAATCCCGAGTTGCTCGTGCTCGATGAGCCGACGGACGGCCTCGATCCTGTTGTTCGGCGCGACGTGCTGACTGCCTTGCTCGAGTACGTCTCGGCGCGGGGCGCGACGGTGCTCATCTCGAGCCATCTCATCCATGAGCAGGAACGCATCTGCGATCACGTCGGCGTGATGGACGGCGGCCGCCTGCTCGCCGAAATGCCGATGGCCGCGTTCCGCGGCGGGATCAAGCGGCTGCGCGTCGCCAAGGCGCCGGTCGACCGCGGCATCCTCCCATTTACCCTGCTCTCCCGCGGCGTGACCGCCGGGCGCGAGGAGGAGTGGGTCGTGCGCGGCTGGCAGCCCGCGATGCGCGAATACTTCAGCGCCGCGGAGAGCGAGCTGCGCGAAGTGATCGACCTCGACCTGGAAGAGAGTTTCGTGGAACTGCTGCGGTCCGCGAGAACGCCGGCGAACTCCACCGGGGAGGCCAGCTGATGTTCGCACAAGTGCTCTACACACAGTGGAAGTGGGCGAAGACGGAACTGTTCCTGTATGTCCTCGCCGCTTTCCTCATTCCGACGATCATCATCCGCATCGGCTTTTCGTATGTGGACACATACGCGATCCGGTCGGTGCTCGGCGTTGGCACCTACACGGGAATCTTTCTTGCCTCGCTCGCGCTGCTCTGTGCGTTCGGGCTCGCATGGCGGCCGTACATCCTCGACGCGGGATTGAAGCACGTCGGCCCACTCTCGCTGCCTGTCTCCTGGGGCCAGTTCGTCCGCCTGCGGTTCCTCGCGGGTGCGACGCTGCTGGTGATTCCCGCTCTGGCGGTCTGGTTCGGCGGGCTGCTCGCGACCGCGTCGGTCACGGTGCCGCCGACGCTGCACTCGTACCCGGGCGGCCTCGCGATACGGTTCTACCTCGCGTCGCTCGTGGCATATGCGGCCGCGTTCGCGCTGCAGTACGTGGCGGGGAAGCACGCGGTGCGCGTCGCGCTGATTTTCTTTTTCGCAGTGACGGTTATCGAGGTGGCGGGCCAGTTCCTCGGTTACGGGAGCATGCTCACCGGCGCGTGGAACCTGCTCACGAACTGGCCCGGGCCGTTCTCGGTTTTTGCGGCGCGGTGGATGCTGATTGATGTCTGACCGGCAGAGCGCCATGCGCCGGGCGGCCGTGCTCGCGACGGCGGCGATCGCGATCGCGATCACGCCGCGGGCCGGCGGCGCACAGTCGGCCGCACAGTCGGCCGCACAGTCGGCCGCACAGTCGGCCTCGCAGTTCCGCGCGAGGCTCACGGCGACGCTGCGCGACCGCAGAGTCGCGGTCGATTCTCTGGACACGCTGCGCGCGCGGCGCGCCATCGACCTGCCGCCCGATTCGGCGACGAGCGGCATCGTCCGCGTGCGCTACGCGAAGTCCAACCTTGGCCCGGATCTCGAGGCCACGGTTCGCGCCGCGGTTCAGCGGGCCTCGGTCATCGCCGATGCGCAGTTCGGTGACGCCACACTCGACCGGCGGGGATCGGTGATCGTCGTGCATCGCGTGCAGCGCCTGCAGGTGAGCGGGCTCAACTTCGATCTCGTGCAGGTCGAGCTACCGGGAGCAAACGGCCGCATCTCCGTGGTCCGGTATCCGGTGACGCAGCGCAAGCTGACCGACGAGCTGCTCGACATGATCGGAACCCTTGCGACGAATGGAATCCCGACGGATGTGATCAAGTGGGCCGGGTTCTGGGCGCCATCCCGGCCGCTCACTGCGGACGACTGGCAGGCCGCTGCCCTCGACCTCACCACGTCGAGTTCGTCCGTGGCCCGCACCTGCTACAGCGGCTCATTGGCGGGCTGCGAGTCGGCGCTCGGACTCACCGTCGTGCACGATCCACTCGTGGAGTGGTACACACCGGAGGGATGGCGCGCGCTCGTCAGCAGCTGGGAACCGCCGGCCGGCGATCCCATCCTGGCCGCCGCGCGCGCGGAATGCGTCGAGAAAAAGATCATGGAGACGTGCGAGCGACTCGCGCGGTCGCGACACGTTCCCGTTCCGCTCAACATGTCCACGAGATCCACCCTGTTCAATCTTGCGATCGCGCACGGAGGGCGGTCCGCATTTGCGCGGCTGCACGGCGCGACCGGGTCGCCGCTCCAGGTGCTCGCGACGGTCGCCGGCGTTACGCCCGACTCGCTGGTGGACGAATGGCGCAGTCGCGCGCTCGCCGCAGTGCCGCACTCCGCGCTTCCATCCGCGGGCGACACCACGGTCCTGGTTGCGTGGACGATGCTGTTCGGAATCGCGGCGACGCGCAGGCGCCAATGGCGATGACCCTCAAGCGATGGATTGGCGCCTGTGTGCTCGGCTGCCTCGCCCTCGCCGTCGCCCTGCTCCCGCCGCAGGCAGCGGACGACACGTTCTATCGATGGACGCCGCGCTGGAGTGGCCGCGAGCAAGGGCTCAATGTACGTGTGGAGGGCCGCTACGAGCATGCTCACCTGCTCTGGGTGGCGTACCGGCACGCGCACGATGCGGGCATCGCGCAGCATGAATTCGCGTCGAAGCCCGGCACAACCGCCGGTGACGTTTCGGTCTGGTTCGACGCCGACGTCCCGGAGGCCACGCGCCGCGAGGTCGGTGAGGCACTGAACGCGAACGAGTCCGAGCGTGGAAGCTGGCGCGGCAAGGGCCGCGTGGGCGTGCTCGTGTTCACCGATACGGCCACGTCGATAGACGGCGTGCACCTTCCGTGGGGTTACAACAGGGGACTCATCGTCTCCACGAAAGTGCTGCCGCCGACGCCCGCCACCGGCGATCGTTGCGTGACGGTCATCCGCGTCGGTCATGTCGCGCTGCACACGGCAGGTGCGATTCCGCCCGACCGCGCACTGCTCGACGGCTGCGCGTTCTATGACGCGTTCGGCCAGCCCGGCCCGCACATCGCCGCCTGGATGGACAGCACCCATGCCGGCTTCGCCCGCGCCCTGTCGTTCGCGCCGCCCGACAGCACGAGCATCACGCTGAGCCGCTGGGGATACGACGACTTTTTCTATGGAGACGAACGGTTCGCGCGCTGCGCGGCGAGCGACCTCGCGGCGTGTTCTGCGATGGTCAAGGAACCGGCCGTGAACTTCTTTTGGCGATTCTGGCACGACGCGAGCGTACCGGCACCGGCGGAGGCGACGGAAGACAACCAGCGCGCCCGCGGGTTCAGCGCTACGCTCCTCGATGCGATGGTGCGCGACATCGGCCCCGAGCGATTCGAGCGCGTCTGGCAGTCGCAGAAGTCGCTCGACTCGGCGTTCTTCGACGCGACCGGCGAGCCGCTCGGCGCGTGGGTCCACCGCCGCACCGTTGCGATTCACGGCCCATACCATATAGGACCGCTTCCCACGGCAACGTCGGCGATCCTGACGATCGTCACGATCGTGTTATCGCTCGCGCTGTCGGCGCGTTTCGCGCAAAGGCCCGCCGCGGCGTAAACGCGCGACCCGGGGCCGCTTAGCCCCCTTGGACCCCAGCGCGGCGCGCGGCCGCGATGCATGCACGCTTGCATGCGGCGCGAAGTGGACGCGTTGACTTACATATGCGCGCTTATGTAATTTCCGCCCACTTCAATGGGAACGGAACGCTCTCTTTCGCGCGAGTTGGTCGACCTCTCCTTCGCCCTGATGGAAATCATCAAGCAGGAGTTCAAGGTCGCGCCAGGCGACGACGCCCCGACGCTCACGCAGTGCAAGATGCTGATGTTGATCCGGGGCGGCGTGTGCCACGTGGGAAAACTCTCCGAGGCATTCTGCATCAGCCAGCCCGCCGCGTCGCTGATGGTGGACGCGATGGTCAAGGACGGCCTGATCAGGAAAGTCCCCCTCCCGGAGGACCGGCGGCAGATCCGGCTCCAGCTGACGGCCCGGGCGACGTCGAGCATCGAGGCGATCCACAAGCGGGCGTTCAAGCGGATCGACCGGCGGCTCGCGGGGCTTACCGCGGCGAAGAAGAAGTTGCTGGCCCGGCAGGTGCGCGAAATCTCCCGGCTCGTCGCCGAGTCGGGACCGTCGGCGTGACACGCTGACATTCGAGTTTTCACAGGGCAGGACGGCAGCGTCCAGTCATCCACGGGGGATCGGGTGCATTCGAGGGACATGACCAACTCAAGGTGGATATCCGCGGCGTGTGCGGCCGCGGCGCTCGTAGCGGGTGGGGCGTGCGGCGGCGGTGGTGCGACGCAGCGTCAGGGCGGATTTCCGCCCGCGGACGTGGGGATCGTCACCGTCGCACCGCGGACGCTGCCGCAGACCTACGATTTCGTCGGCGACGTCGAACCGTCGCGCCGCACCGAAGTGCGCGCCCGCGTCGAGGGCGTGATCCTCGAGCGGCCGTTCATCGAAGGCGCGGCCGTCAAGACCGGCGATGTGCTGTTCCGCCTTGATCGCGTGAAGACAGAGGCCGCGTATGCCAGCGCCGTCGCGCGCTACGACAACGCCAAGAGCACGCTCGCGCGCCTCGAGCCGCTTCTGTCAAAGCATGCGGTCGCGCAACAGGACGTGGACAACGCGCGCGCCGAGCTCGACGCCGCGAAGGCCGCGATGGACCAGGCAAAGAAGGACCTCGACGACTCCGTCGTGCGCGCCGAGGCCTCGGGACGCGTCGGGCGCGCGATGTTCCAGGTTGGCGGGCGCGTCACCGGTCCTGCCGACCTGCTCACGACGATCGACGAGCTCGATCCGGCCTACGTGGTGTTCCGGCCATCATCGCAGCAGGTGCTCGACTGGAAGGCGGACCCGCGCTCCGCGCCGCTCGTCGAGCCGGGGAGCAGGCTCGAAGTGCACGTCGTGCTCGCCAACGGCGAAGTGCTGCCGCGCACCGGCCGCCTGACCTTTGTCGCGCCGTCGCTCGATTCCACGACGGGCACGCAGGAGTTCCGTGCGACCTTCGCCAACCACGACCGGCTGCTCCTGCCGGGCCAGTTCGTGAACGTGCGCCTCTCCGGCTTCTCGCGTGCGAATGCGCTCGCAGTACCGCAGCGCGCGGTGCAGCAGGGCCTCGGGCGTCAGTTCGTGTACGTCGTGAGCGCGGGCGATACCGTCGTCGCGCGGGACGTGAAGACGGGTCCGTGGAGCGGTCCACTCTGGATCATCGATGACGGGCTCAAGGCCGGCGATCGCGTGATCGTCGACGGCATCCAGAAGGCCGCACCCGGGCGCGTGGTAAGGCCATCTCCGGTGAGCGACGCGGATTCCACGGCTCCTCCCGCGAAGCCCGCGGCGCCCGCAAAGGCCGCCGCGCCCGCGCCGGCCAAGGGGAAGAAGCCGTGAGCTCGGCAGGTCCGGCCGAACAGCCGGCGGCAGACGAAGTCCGCTACTTCTTCATCCGGCGCCCGGTCATGGCGTCGGTGATCTCCATCGTCGTCGTCCTGCTCGGCATCTTCGCGATCAAGCTCCTGCCGATCGCGCGCTACCCGCAGATCACGCCGCCCGCGGTCACGATTTCCGCGGTGTACCCCGGCGCGTCCGCCGAGGACGCCGCGCAGGCCGTCGCCGCGCCGATCGAAGAACAGCTCGGCAGCCTCGAGGGAATGCTCTACTACTCTTCGACCAGCGCGAGCGACGGCAGCGTCTCGATCACCATCACCTTCGACATCTCGCGCAATCAGGATCTCGCTGCCGTCGACGTGCAGAATGCCGAAAAACTCGCGGAGCCGCAGCTCCCCGCGGCCGTGCGCACGAACGGCGTGACGATCATCAAGGCCAACACCGACATCCTCGGCGTGGTGGCGCTCAAGTCGAGCGACCCGCGATACGATGCCACGTACCTCTCGAACTATCTCAAGCTGTACGTGGTGGATGAGTTGAAGCGCGTGCCGGGGATGGGCGACGTGACGCCCTTCCCCAACCTCGACTTCTCGATGCTGATCCAGCTCGACCCGTCGAAGATGGCACAACTCGGCGTCACGGTCGGCGACGTTTCGGCGGCGGTGCAGGAGCAGAACGCGACGAACCCCGCCGGCCGCCTCGGCCGCGAGCCATCGCCCGCGGGCACGCAGCTTACGCTGCCGATCACCACGCTCGGGCGGCTCGAGACCACGGATCAGTTCAAGGACATCATCGTGCGCGCGCGGCCAAACGGCGGCGTGGTGCGCATTCGCGACATCGGCAATGTCGTACTGGGCGCGCAGAGCTACGATCTCGAGGGCCGCCTCAACGGCACGCCCTCCGCGCTGAGCCTGCTGTATACACGCCCCGGCGCCAACGCGCTCCAGGTGAAGGACGCGGTCGCCGCGCGCATGGACGAGCTGCAGAAGACCTTCCCCAAGGGGATCACCTACTCGATTCCCTTCGACACCACGCCGTTCGTCACCGCGTCCATCAAGGAAGTGATCGTCACGCTCGTCGAGGCGATGATCCTCGTGACGCTCGTGGTGTTCATCTTCCTGCAGAGCTGGCGCGCGACGCTGATCCCGATGCTCGCCGTGCCGGTGAGCGTGATCGGAACGTTTCTGGGGTTATACATCCTCGGGATGTCGATCAACGTGCTCACGCTGTTCGGGCTCGTGCTGGCGATCGGCATCGTGGTGGACGACGCGATCGTCGTGATCGAGAACGTCGAGCGCATCATGGCGGCGGAGAAGATTCCCGCACGCCTCGCGGCCGACCGCGCGATCCGGCAGGTCGCCAGCGCGCTCGTCGCGATCGTCCTCGTGCTCTGCGCGGTGTTCGTCCCGGTGGCGTTCATCGCGGGCGTGAAGGGCCAGCTGTTCAAGCAGTTTGCCGTGACGATCGTGATCGCGGTGCTCCTCTCCGGCATGGTGGCGCTCACGCTGACGCCGGCGCTGTGCGGCCTCCTGCTCAAGGAATCCACCGAAGCGAACACGACCGGATTCTTCGGCTGGTTCAACCGCGGCTTTGCGAAGATGACGGGGCGTTATGCGAACTCCGTGGACGGCGTGCTGCGACGGCCGAACCGCTGGTTTGCGGTGTTCCTCGTGTTCGTGGCGCTCGCCGGCTTCCTCTGGGTGCGAATTCCGACGGCGTTCATCCCGACGGAAGACAAGGGCTACATGGCGCTATCCGTGCAGCTCCCCGACGCGGCGAGCCTGCAGCGCACCAAGGCGGTCGTGCAGAAAGTCGAGACGATTCTCCGCGGCGAGCCGGCCGTCGTGAACATCGTCGCGCTCGTCGGGCTCGACATCCTCAGCGGCCGCGCGAGCGCGACCAATGGCGCGACGATCTTCGTGAACCTCAAGGATTGGGATCAACGCAAGGGTCCCGACCAGCTCGACGCGCTCGCCGCGCGTGTGAATGGCAAGCTGTTCGGCATTCGCGAGGCGACGGCGTTCGGCTTCAATCTCCCCGAGGTACCCGGCCTCGGCGCAACAGCCGGCGTCGAGATCAACCTGCAGAATCGCAGTGGCATGGACATTCGAGCCTTCGCCCAGAGGGTGCAGGATTTCCGGCAGGCGACCGCCCAGCTTCCCGCGTCCGCCGGCCTCAACTCGAGTTTCCGTTCGAGCGTGCCGCAGCTGTACGTCACCGTCAATCGCGAGGCCGCCAAGGCGCGCGGCGTGAACCTCGGCGACTTGTTCGGCACGATGCAGGCCTTCCTCTCCGACCTCTACATCAACGACTTCAACCTGTACGGCAAGACGTACCGCGTGCAGGCCGAAGCGCAGCAGCAGTTCCGCCAGAAACCGGAAGACATCGGCCAGCTCTACGTGCGCGGCACCGGCGGTGCGATGATCCCGCTCTCGGCGCTCACGACAACCGCATATCGCAGCGCTCCCACAGTGCTGCAGCGCTTCAACGGCTTCACCTCCGCGCAGTTCACCGGCGCGCCGAAACCCGGCCGCAGCACGGGCGAACTGCTCAGCGAAGTGGACTCGCTCATTCAGGGTCAGTTCGCGTCGTCGGGCATCGGCGTGTCGTACTCCGGGCAGTCGTACCAGGAGCGCGTGTCCAGCGGCGACGCAGCACTCGTGTTCGTGCTCGGGCTGATCATCGTGTTCCTCGTGCTCGCAGCACAGTACGAGAGCTGGTCGGTGCCGTTCGCCGTTCTCCTCGGCGTGCCGTTCGGCGTGCTCGGCGCACTGCTCGGCATTTTCATTCGCGGCCAGCCCAACGACGTGTACTTCCAGGTCGGCATGATCGCGGTGGTCGGCCTCGCGGCGAAGAACGCGATTCTCATCGTGGAGTTCGCGAACGAACTCCGCGGGCACGGCATGCCACTGCATGAGGCTGCGGTCGAAGCCGCGCGCGAGCGCCTCCGCCCGATCCTCATGACATCGTTCGCATTTATCCTCGGCGTGCTGCCGCTGATGCTCGCGAGCGGCGCGGGCGCGGCGAGCCGCCACTCGATCGGCACGGGCGTGTTTGCCGGGATGCTGTTCGCAACCAGTATCGGGATCTTCTTCATTCCATTGTTCTTCCAGATGATTCGAGGCGCCGCGGACCGCACCAATGCCAGACGCGCCACGCATGGCCTCGCGTCGCCGACGGTGAAATCATGATGCCGCCACGAGTGCGGGTTCTCCTGGGCGTTGCCGCCGCCGCGGTGGCCGGGGCGTGCGCCTCAGGGCCGTCGTATCGCGCGTCGCCGGCGGTCTCGCCCACCGCGCAACTGCGCGGCGTCGCGGCCCCCGACTCCAACCGCGTCTTCTTTGATTCGCTGGCGACGGCGCGCGCGCACGACAGCGCGACGATGGCGCATCCGCCCGCCGCCGAACGTGCGCTCAGCTTCGACACGACAGCCGGCGTCGCGTGGCTCGACATCCTGCACGACACGACGCTCGAGCGCCTCGTGCGGGTCGCGCTCACGCAGAACCGCACCGTGCAGGCTGCCGTGGCGCGCATACGCGAGTACCGCGCCGAGGCGAGCAGTGCGCGCACCCTGTACATGCCGAACGTCTCCATCAACGGCAGCGAGAGCACCAACCAGACCGCGTTCGGCCCGCAGGTGTTCGGCTTTCGCGCCGCGCGGCTCACGGGCGACATGTCGTGGGAACTGGATTTCTGGGGCAAGTTCAGGCGCGGGTACGAGGCGGCGAACGCCGACGCCGCGGCCCAGGATGCCGCGGAGCGCGCCGTACTGCTCTCGCTGGTGAGCGACGTCGCGACCGGGTATCTGCAGTTGCTCGAACTGGATCAGGAGCGCGCGATCGCCGAGCGAACGCTGTCGTCGCGCCGCGCCACGCTCGACCTCGCGCGGCAGCGTTACGCGCGCGGGGTGATCTCCGAACTCGATGTGCGCCAGTTCGAGGCGCAGGTCGCGGCGCCGGCGGTGACGCTCGCCCAGGTTCAGCGTGAGACGGCAATGGCCGAGCACAGCTTGAGCGTCCTGCTCGGAGAGGCCCCGTCGGAAATCGCACGGCATGGTTCGCTCGCCGCGGCTGTGAGCGCGCTGCGGGTGCCGGATGCGCTGAGCGCGTCGCTCCTCGCGCGCCGGCCGGATGTGCAGCAGGCGGAGCGCTCGTTCGCCGCCGCGACGGCGCGGATCGGCGCGACGATGGCGTCGAACTTGCCGACCATCACGCTCACGGGGTCGTACGGCAGCCAGGCGGCCGACCCGGCGCATTTGTACTCGCCGAACACGACGGTCTACCAACTGGCGGCGGGTTTTTCGTTCAGTCTCTCGTCGCTCACGCGCGGCCGCGACGAGACCGCCGCCGCGCGTGCCCGCGCCGACCAGGCGAAGGCCGCGTACGAAAACGCCGCGCTCAGCGCCCTGCGCGATGCCAACGACGCGCTCGTGGGCGTGCGCACATCGCGCGACGAAGTCGCCGCGCAGGCGACGCAGGCCGAAGCGCTGCGGCATGCGCTCGAACTCGCGCAGCTCCGCTATGCCTCGGGCGTGGCGAGCTACCTCGACGTGCTCGACGCGCAGCGCAACCTGTTTTCAGCCGAGCTGGCGCTCAGCCGGGCACAGTTGGAGCAGCTGACGGCGGCGGTGCAGTTGTACAAGGCGCTGGGGGGGAGCTGGAAGTAGTAACGACGATGTAAGATGCAAGGCATAACTGCGATGCAAGATGGAAGATGAAAGATGAAAGATGAAAGATGGAAGATGTAAGACGGGCGTCCATCTTCCATCTTCCATCTTCCATCTTCCATCTTCCATCTTCCATCTTCCATCTTCCATCTTCCATCGTAGTTCTTAAGGAACGAACGTCCTCGCCGGCGCCACGATCAACACATGCGGCGTCCCCTTCAGCAGGTCGTTGATCTTCGCGACGTGATCCTGCATGATCCCATCGAAGCGCGCCTGCGCCTGATTGGTCTCCGTGTTGAGTTCGCCGGACCGCAGCGTCTCGCCCGCCGTCGGCGGCATCATCGGACGCGAGATCATTCCCGAGACAGTCTGCACTTCCTCGCGGAGGCGCGGATACTGGCGGTAGCCGAGTCCGGGGAGCGGGCGCGCGAGTACCGAGTCCTTGAACTGCTTGAGCTGCGCGAGCGAGACTCCTATTTCAGCGAGCGCCTGCCGCGTGTTGGCCGTGGCGCTGTCGCGCGGGGCAGAACGCAACGTGACCTGGAGCGCGTCGAGCTGACGCGTGACATCGTCCACGCCGTTGATGATCGTGTTCACGCGTGAAGCCAATGCCTGCATCGACTCCGCCGCGGTGTACTGGGTGGCGAGCTGCGCGGACGTCATGTCGGAGCGCGGGTCGAGCGAGACCTGCACGGTCTTCGTATAGCGCTTCCCTTCCACGAGGAGCGTGACCGTGTACGTCCCAGGCAGCGCGTTGATCCCGCCACCGCCGCCAAAGCCGCCGCCACCGCCGCGTCCGCCCTGCGGCGGCGCCTCGTCCTCCGAGGCAGCACGCCGCTGCGCGCGGAACTCGGCGAGCGCCGAATCTGCGGCGGCGGTGTTCGCCGTCGTATCCGTCGCGCCGGCGGCGCCGCCGCCACGCCCACCGCGCCCGCCGCCGCCGCGGCCCCCTCGACCGCCGCCGTCAGCCGGCGGATCGTACTGGAGATTCCACGCGATGCGGTTCATGCCCGCGTCGTCCAGCACGCGGTTCATGCGCCGCACGGTGCGGCCGTCCTTGTCCGTTACCGTCACGTTCACGGCATGCGGCGGCTGCGACTTGAGGTAGTAGGTGATCAGCGCGCCCTCCGGCGGATTGGCGCCAGTCCACTGTTTCTGTCCGAGGTTGCCGTCCTTGTTCCACATGTTCCATCTGACCGCAGGCCGGATATCAAATAGAACGGCGTCATCCGCCTTCACCGACGCGTACTGCTGGAGCGCCGTGATGTCGTCGAGGATGTACAGGCCGCGGCCGTGCGTCGCAACGAGGAGATCGTTGTCGCGCGGCTGCACCTCGATGTCGCGCACCGGCACGATGGGGAGATCGCCGCGCAGCGAGGTCCAGTGCGCACCGCGATCCCACGACGCGTAGATCCCCATCTCGGTGCCGATGTACAACAGGTTCTTGTTCTTGGGATCTTCGCGCACGACATGCACCCACGCAGCCTTCGCCGGGAGATCGCCGATCACCGACTGCCACGTCTTGCCGAAGTCATGCGTCACGTACGCGTACGGCGAGTAGTCGTCGTCCTGGTGATGGTCGGCCGCGACCCACGCGGTTCCCACATCAGAGTGTGAGGCGTCGACCGTCGGGATCCACGCGTTCGGCTTCAAGCCCGGCACGTTCTTGAAGACATTGCTCCAAGTCTTTCCGCCGTCGCGCGTGACCTGAACGTTGCCGTCGTCGGTGCCCACCCAGATCACGTTGGAATCCAGCGGCGACGGTGCAATAGAGATGATCGTGCAGTGGAACTCTGCCGCCGTGTTGTCCACGACGATCGGCCCGCCGGAGTCGCCGAGCTTGGCAGGATCGTTCGTGGAGAGGTCGGGCGAGATCACCGTCCAGCTCGTGCCGTGATTGCTCGACTTGAACAGCACGTTGCCGCCGAAGTACACGACGCCCGGATTTTCCGGCGACAGCGCAATGGGCGAATTCCAATTGAAGCGGTACTTGTGGTTCAACATCTTGTCGCCGACCGACCCCACGCGATTCGGGTAGGGGTAGATCGTCTTCTGCGTCCCCGTGCGCGTATCGGTGATGTTGATCATCCCGCCCTGCGCGTCGGAGTAGACCATCCAGGGTTGCGCAATGTCCGGCACGGTGAAGAAGCCGTCCCCGCCCGACACGGTGAACCAGTCGGACTTCCGGATTTCTCCCGTGAGGCCGAGGCTCGTCCCGCACCAGTTGCCATTGTCCTGCAGTCCGCCGCACACCATGTACGGGCGCTGCATGTCGTAGTTGATATGGTAGAACTGTGTGAACGCGAACGTGTTCACGACTTCGAAGGTCTTGCCGCCGTCGGAGCTGACCTGCCAGCCGCCGTCGGATCCGCTCAAGATGCGCTTGGGATTGAGTGGATCTATCCACAGTGCCTGGTGATCGCCGTGAACGCCGTTGCCGATGGTGTGGAAGTTCTGCCCGCCGTCTTCCGATTCGTAGAGTGAACCCGAGAGGGAATAGACGCGATTCTCGTTCATCGGATCCACTCGAATATCCGAGTAGTAGAACGGCCGGAAATTGATATTTGGATCGCGGTTCACCGTGCGCCAGTGCGCGCCCGCGTCGTCGGAGCGCCAGAGCTCGCCCGCGGTTTACGTCTCGCTCAGGTCGTAGTCGACGAACGGCACGTTCGACCCCACCGAGATGCCGATGCGATCCATGTCGCCCTTGGGCAATCCGCGCTCCGCAGTCTTGCCGGAGAGGCGCTCCCACGAATCGCCGCCATTCACCGACTTGTAGACGGCCGTATTGCCGCCGCCCGATTCGAGATGCCAGGCCCACCGCCTATACG
>JBIOHR010000068.1:0-14933 GCA_044449085.1 Gemmatimonadales bacterium
CGTCCTCGTGACCGCGCGTCCTTCTCACCCCGCACCGCGCGTCCTCGTGACCGCGCGTCCTTCTCACCCCGCACCGCGCGTCCTCGTGACCGCGCGTCCTTCTCACCCCGCACCGCGCGTCCTCGTCACCGCGCCTCCTCCTCACCCCGCACCGCGCCTCCTCGTCACCGCGCCTCCTCCTCACCCCTCACCGCGCTTCCTCCTCACCAGTCGCAACGCCCCGCTCGATAACCTCCTCGAGCTCGTCGAGCGACTTAGGCCAATCCCCCTTGAGTAGCCGAGAAAGCCCCCGATCCGCCAGCAGCTTTCCTCCTGTCTGACAGCTCGGGCAGTAGTCTGTCTCGTTATCCGCGTAGCGAATCCGCTGTATGGGTGTCCCGCACGCCGGGCACGGCTGCCGGAACTTGCCGTGCACTGCCATCTCCGGCCGGAACGCCGTGACTTTCTCCGGAAACTTGTCGCCGGTTTCCGCACGCAGCCGCGCAATCCAGTCGCCGAGCGTCGCCCGCGTCGCGTCGTGCAGCCGCGCGGCTTGCTCGTCGGTCAACCGCGACGTGAGCATGAGCGGCGAGAGTTGCGCCCGGTGCAGGATCTCATCCGAGTACGCGTTCCCGATTCCGCTGAACAGCCGCGGATCCGCGAGCGATCGCTTCAAGGTGTGATTCTCCGATCGCAGCCGCGCGATGAATGCGTCCCGTGACGAGTCCATCACTTCCATCCCGCCGCGATCCAGTTCGCGCAGTGCCCCCTCGCCGCGCACCGCGTAAATCGACGCACGCCGCTTGGTGCCCGCCTCGGTGAGCACGAGTGTCCCGGAATCGAATTCAATCGCCGCGAGTGCGAGGCGGCGGCTGAGCTTTGGTGTCTTGTCATGCCACTTGAACCGTCCTGCCACCATCAGGTGAATGACCAGAAACAGGTCATCCTCGAGCGCGAACACGATCCGCTTGCCGATGCGGCGCAGCTCGCGCACCTTTTTGCCGCCGAGCGCGGCGAGCGGCGGGTCCACCGACCGCAGCACGAACGGGCTCACGAGCTGCACGCGCCAGAGCGCCCGGCCGAGCGTGCGGCGGCCCAGTGCGTCGAGATAGACGGTGATATCGGGAAGCTCCGGCATGGAGCTACATTATCGACCGGCCCACCGAACCTCCAATGCGCGCGATCCCGCCGGCCACGCCGCACCCACGGATTCATGACCGCTGACGCCACTCCGACCCAGCTGCAGGAGCTCGAGCCGGGCTCGTCGTTCGGCGAGTACCGGATTACGCGGCTCCTCGGGCGCGGCGGGATGGGCGCAGTCTATGAGGCGGTGCACCTCACGGACGGACGGGTCGTCGCGCTCAAGCTGCTCAGCGTGGAGCTCGACAAGATGGACTCGCGCCAGCGCTTCCTGCGCGAAGGGCAGACCGCCGCGGCCATCAATCATCCGAACGCCGTGTACATCTACGGCACCGAAGAGATCAACGGCGCGCCGGTGATCTCGATGGAGCTCGTGCCCGGCGGAACGCTCGAGGAGAAGGTGAAGGAGCGCGGCCCGCTGCCGGTGCCCGAGGCCGTCGAAGACATCCTGCAGGTCATCGACGGCCTCGATGCCGCGCTCGCGGCCGGTGTGCTCCACCGTGATGTGAAGCCCGCGAACTGTTTCGTGAATGCCGCCGGCGTCGTGAAGATCGGCGACTTCGGCCTCTCCAAGCCGGTGGACGGCGAGGAGCAGCAGAAGCTCACGCGCACCGGCGTGTTCCTCGGCACGCCAGTGTTTTCATCGCCCGAACAGCTGCTCGGTGAAACGCTCGACGCGCGCAGCGACATCTACGCCGTCGGCGTGACGTTCTATTACCTGCTCACCGGCCAGCTCCCGTACCAGAGCGGGTCGATGATGCAGGTCGTCGCGGCGGTGCTGAACGGGTCACCCACACCGCTCGCAACGTATCGCGAGGGTCTGCCGCCCGACGTCGCGGCCGTCGTGACGAAAGCGATCGCGCGAAAGACCGCCGACCGCTACCAGAGCTACGCGGAGTTCCGGGCGGCGGTGCTTGCGCTGCGGAAACCCGAGACGTCGCCTGCGACGCTGTGGGATCGCGTTCGCGCCGGCTTCGTGGACCTCGTGATCACCGGTGCGGTCGTCTGGGTCCTCGGGCTCGTCGTGCTCACGCTGAGCGGGGCGAACTACTCGTCGCCGTTACACACGGAGAAGGTCAAGTTCGTCCTCGATCTCATCATCTCCGTGCTCGTCCTGGGAGTGCCCGAGGGGCTCCTCGGCCTTACCATCGGCAAGTGGCTCGTCGGGATTCGTGTGATGGGCCTCAACGGACGCATGCCGGGGCTGGCTCGCGGCCTCGCGCGCGTCGCCGTCTTCCAGACGATCGACTTCCTCGCGTTGCTCGCGCAGATCATGCCGGCGAACCTCACGGCGCGCGCGTGGCTCACGTTTTTTGCGAGCTTCGGCCTGCGCGCGCTGCTGCTCGTAACGGTGCGACGCGCAAACGGCTGGATGATGCTGCAAGACTGGCTCACGGGAACACGCGTGCTGCGTCCGCAGGTGGACGCCAGGCAGCGGCAGGGTGCCGTCCAGCACCGCGCGGCACCCGTGCTTGCCGGTACCGAACGCCGCATTGGGCCGTACGCCGTGCTCGGCCCCGTCAACGCGGACGGCGCCGTGCTCGCCGGGTGGGACGCGTCCATGCAGCGCGCCGTGTGGATCGTGCCGAGGATCGCGGGCACGCCGGAAGTCACGCAGGCGCGCCGTGATCTCGCGCGCCTCACCCGACTGCGCTGGGTTGCAGGTCGCCGTTCGGCGGCCGAAAACTGGGATGCGTTCGAGGCACCGCCCGGGGAACCGCTCGCGGCGCGCGCCGCCCGCGGCGTCGCGTGGGACGTGCTTCAGGGATGGATGCTCGACCTGACCGGCGAGTTGGCGGCGGCGATTGCCGACGGCACCATGCCCGTCCTGCCATCCGCGGGTGACCTCTGGGTGACATCGGGCGACCGGATCGTCGTGCCCGAGTCGGGAGATGGCGGAGGCGACCCATTGCGGCTTCTGACCGCCGTGCTCGATCTCGCACGCCCATCCGCAGCGACAACGGCGCCGCTGCCGCGCTATGCAACCCGCGCGCTCGCTGCCGCACGCGATGCGCGCAGCGTGGGAGACGTTCAGGTGCTGTTCAAGGCCACGCTCGCGCGCCCGGCGCGTATTTCACGCGCGCGCCGCTCTGGTCTGGTGGCGGGCACGGTCGCGGCCACGCTCTTCGTGCCGGTGCTGGCCCTCGTGCCGATACGCCGACAGGTGAACGCGGATCCCGACGGTCGCAAACTCTCCGCACTGCTGCAGTTCGTCGAGGACAGCGCGCACGCACTGCCCGCGTCGCAGCGTCCAAAGCGGCCGGTGCAGACGGGTCTCATGCCGCGCTTCAACCGCGCGCTGCAGAAGGCCGGCTGGTTTGCGTCTGACACCGCGCTCGACCATCTCACGCCGGATGAATACACGCATGAGCGTCGCCTCGCGGAGATCTACGTGGCCGGTACACTCGGCCCGCGGATCCGCGATTCACTGAACACGTCTGTCATGGCGCAGGCGCCGCCAGACCGTCGGCTGTCGAAGAACATCCTGAAGGAGTTCACGGTGGTGGACTCCGCCGAACTGCACGCGGCGCGCGTGCTCGTCGACTCCACGTGGCACGGCGTCCCGCCCGGCACGACCGTGGACCTGCTTGTGCGCGTGGTGGGTGCGGCGCTGTTTGTATTCGTCCCCTGGTTCGTGGCAGCGTGCGCGATCGTAATGGCGGTGGTGGCGCGCCGAGGGCCGCTGATGCGCGGATTTCAGCTGGACATCGTCACGAAGGACGGTGCACCCGCCGGACGCGCGCGGATCCTGCTGCGGAACATCGTGATCTGGTTGCCCATCGTGGCGCCGGTCATCATGGACCTCGCCGTTGAAGCGGCGTCGCCGGTGGGTGCGGCGCTCGCGCTGGACGCCGCGACCGCGGCGATCACGCTCCTGGTGCTGTGCGGCATCGGCCTGTCGATCTGGTCGCCCGCGCGCGGCCCCGGCGACCTCGTCGCCGGCACCTGGCTCGTGCCCGAGTAGTGCGCGCGATCGGCCCGGCCAGCGCGATCTACCTGATCGTTCTCCTGGTGCTCGCGCCGGCGATGGGGTTCAGGAGCGCCCGGCGATTCAATGCGCCGCCAGACTCACCAGGGCGGCGCACGATTCCGCCGCTCGCGACGCTCTACCTGAATTCGCTGGTGATGCTCGCGACGCTTCTTGCCCTCGCCTGGTTCACCGCGCGGACGTTCGCATACGAAATCTTTGCGCTGCCGCGCCTTGGCGCGCGGGAAATCCTCGCCGGAGTTGCCGCGCTTGCATTTCAGTTCGCGATGCAGGTTGCCGGTCACGCCGTGCGGACGCCGGGCGAACGCCGGGTGATGCCGGTACACCGGCTGATGCCGCAGAGCGCGCGGGAGCGTGCGCTCTACTCGGCGGCGTCAGTTGCGGCGGGCGTGGCAGAGGAGGCCGCCTACCGCGGCGTGCTGACCGCCATCCTCTGGTACGCCTTTGAGAATGCGTGGGTGGCGGCCGGCGTTTCCGCGCTCGCGTTCGCCCTGGGGCACGCCGTGCAGCGCTGGAAAAGCATGGCCGTGATTTTCGTGATGGCGTGCTCGATGCAGCTGCTCGTCTGGTACACCGGCACGCTCGTGATCGCGATGGCCGTCCACGCGCTGTACGACCTGCTCGCGCCTACGGTCCGCCGTAGAATTTTGCGCGTACCGCCCATAGGTCAGGAAAGAATCGCTGGCTGACGGTCTTGGCGAGGTACTTTGCGCCGAGCGTGCCGCCCGTGCCGTGCGTTCCCGGACCGATGATCCGCTCGACCAGCTGGACGTGCAGGAACCGCCACCGCGCAAAGCCCTGCTCGTATTCGAGCAGCTCTTCGGCGAGCAAGAGCAGGGTGACGTGCTGGTCGCTCGTGTAGATCTGCTCGATCGTCACGCCATGCTTCGCCAGCAGCTGGCCGAACAGATCCTGGAGCGTGGGCCGCGCGAGCGCGCGCTGGACGAGCGGCGGGATCGGCCCGTGCTCGGCCAGCGCCTGGAGGAAATGCGGGTCACGCAAACCCGACACCGCTTCGATCGCGCGGAACTGCACGCTCTGTGATCCGCTCGAGGAGCCCAGGTAGCCGCGGAACTGCGCGAAGCGCTGCGGGGGAAGGGTATCGAGCGCCGAGAGCTGGTGCGTGACGATCCCCACGAGGCCGTTGATGCGCTTGATCGCCTGCAGTGAACCGGGCGCGTCGGCGGCGCCGAGCCGCGCGATGAGCGCGTCGAACTCGTGCAGGATGACCTTGAACCAGAGCTCACTCGACTGGTGCACGATGATGAACAGCAGTTCGTCGGGATGCTCGGGCGACGAGCGCGGGCGCTGGAGGCCGAGCAGCGACTCGAGGGCGAGGTACGACGGGTAGTCGATCTCGCGCGGCGCGTCGTGCGGCGAATCGTGCGGCGTGACGTGCGGCGTGACGTGCGGATTGCCGCCGGATTCTTTCGCGCTCAAAATGACGCGACCTCGAGCGCCGTCAGATCGTCGACCCGCATGGTTTCGCTGGTGTGAAATGGTTCGCCGTAGCGGCAGCGGATGAGCGAACCGTAGTGCGCGGCCTGATGGCGGATGATGTCGTAGAGCGGTTCGCCGTTCGGATACACTTCGCCGCCTTGAATCGCACCGTCGAATTGCGAGGCGTAGCACTTGATGGCGGCGAGTTTCGTTTCGAACTCCGCGGAGATGTCCACGACAAAGGTCGGTTTCTCGTGGTCTTCGCGAAACGACATCGCGTGGAGGACCTTTCGCGGCCGGTGCGGCGGATGAGACGGTTCGATTTTCGCGAGCCCGGCGACGAAGCAGGCATCGCGCACGAGCTCGGCCGTGACGTGATGGTCCGGATGGCGGCCGCGAAGGGCGGGGGCAATCACGACTTGCGGCTTGAGCCGCCGAATCACCGTTGCGAGCGCGCGGCGGGTTTCGGGCGTGTTGGTGATCCCCGCGTCTGGAAGTTCGAGGTTCTCGCGGACGGTGACGCCGAGCGCCTTGGAGGCTTCGGCTGCTTCGGCGGCTCGGGTCGCGGCGGAGCCGCGGGTGCCCATCTCGCCTTGCGTGAGGTCGAGGATTGCGGTGCGGTGGCCTTGGCGAGCGGCCTTGGCGAGGGAGCCGCCGGCGAGGAGCTCGGCGTCGTCGCGGTGGGCGAAGATGGCGAGGATGTCGACGGTGGGCATGCAGAAAGATACGGCGAGGACGAGTTTACTGCGACGCTCTCAACGCCAACCGAATGTTGTCGAAACGGCAACTGAACGCTCTCTACTCCCAGCTGTCACCAACTGATGCGGCCAGAGAACGGCGACGTTACCGAATTGTGCGCTGGATTGATTCGGGATGCGGGGGAAAGGTGACGGAGGAGGGGGTGGTCATGAGTAGTTTCGGCGGATGCAGAACTATCGGCGGCTGGCCGTTTGGCGGAAGGCGCACGCGATCGCGCTGAACATTCATCGCTTGACCGAGGATATTCCTCAACGTCGCTGCGCCAGCTTGGTGAGCCAACTTCAGCGGGCGGCGTTGTCGATCCCGGCGAACATCGCGGAGGGGGCAAGTCGCGGGACGGAGCAGGAAATAGTCGAAGTTCGCCGCATGTTGACCGGCCTCGTGAAGCATATACGCCAAGCCAATCGGTAACGTCGCCGTTGTCTGGCCGCATCTGTTGGTGACGGCTTTGAGTCGATAGCGTTCAGTTGCCGATTGCCCGCTGCCCCCAAAGGCTCCAACCCGCCTCCGCGAGTCACCCGATGAAGTCCATCTCCACCCCCAACGCCCCCGCCGCCGGCGGCCACTATTCGCAGGCGATCGTCCACAACGGCTTCGCATTCGTCGCGGGCCAGCTGCCGTTCGTGCCGGGCAGCTCCGAGCACAAAGTCGGCACGATCGAGGAGCAGACCGCGCAGACCCTGCGCAATGTCGGCGCGGTGCTCGAGGCGGCGGGGAGTTCGCTCGCCAAGACCGTGCAGATGACGATTTATGTCTCCGACATGGAGCTATGGGGTCGCGTGAACACCGCATATGCGAAGGTCATGGGCGATCACAAACCGGCGAGGGCGGTGGTGCCGGTGGGGGAGTTGCACTACGGATATCAGATAGAGATCCAGGCGATCGGCGCGGTGGGCAACTAGCCATTGGCGATTGACCGCAAGCTCGGCACAACAAAGCGGCGGACGGCATCGCTGCCGTCCGCCGCTTTCACTACCTGCTGGTAATTAGAGTCCGACGGGCGGACGACCACCGCGCTGCGGCATCGCGGCAATATTCTCGGCCAGCATCTTCTTGTCTGCGTCGCTCGTGAGGAGGCCAGCGAGGTCGGCGTTGCGCGTGTCCGTGAGCTTCTTGCGCTGATCCATCGCGTCGGCTGCGTTGCGGTCGATGCCGCGCATGTCGGTCTGCGCCTTCGCGACGATCTCGACGGCCTTCGCCTTGACTGCATCCGTGATCGTGATGCCCTTGAACATCGTTTCGACGGTCGCCGTGTTCCGCGCCGCAATCTGCTCCGGCGTCTGCGGACCACGTCCACCACCACCACCGCCCTGCGCGACTGCCGTGCCGGCCATCGCCGCGATCATCGCCGCTGCCGCAAGAATCTTCCGCATTGTAACTCCTCCAGGACCACCGGTGATATCGGGAGCGGCCCGGTGCCGTTCCCGTTGGGACATATGTCGCGTTAAGGACGGTTACCTGCGCCCGAGTGTTAGAGCGCTTCGAGCCCGGCAATGTGCCCCGCAACAAGCCCCGAAATTGGCTCTCCGGCAGGGCTTATGCAACGGGCCGGCCGTGAGACGGCGGCCTACTCGTACCGCAGCGCCTCCACCGGGTTCATCCTGGCCGCCCGGCGGGCGGGGAGGACCCCGAAAACCAGCCCGATCCCGATGCTCACGGCCACGGCGACGAGCGTCAGCCCTATCGGTGTCTTCCCTTGGATGTTCATCAGCAGGGTCGCCCCGCGGCCGGCGCCGAGGCCCACGACGATGCCCAAGACCCCGCCGATGCCGGTCAGCGTCGCCGCCTCGACCAGGAACTGCAACAGGATGTCACGGCGCGTCGCCCCCAGCGCCTTTCGAACCCCGATCTCGCGCGTCCGGGCGGTGACGGAGACCATCATGATCGCCATCACGCCGATCCCGCCGACCATCAGCGCCACCGACGCCAGCACCAGCATCACGAGGAAGAAAATGTCCGTGATCGACGTGAACGTATCGAGAATCTGGTCCTGGCTCATGAGGTCGAAGTTGTCGTGATCCGCCGGGCGGAGCTTTCGCATCGAGCGCAGTTCGATCGTCACCGCGTCCTCCGCGTCGGCCACGCTCACGCCGGCCTTCGGCTTCACGCAAATGAACAGTGCGTTCGTCTTGTCCACCTTGTAGGCGTGGATCACATACTCGTACGGCATTACCGCGCCGATCTCCTGTCCGGGGGGCGCGAAGATATTCGCCGGCGGCTGATACAAGCCGATGATCTGCACCGGCCGGCCGCCCGCCTGAACTGTCTTGCCGAGCGGGTCCACGCGGCCGAAAATGCGCAGCGCCTGCGCCTCCTGGACGACGACGACCGGCGCGCCGCTCCGCATCTCGGCCTTTGTGAACCAGCGCCCCGCGACGAGCTCGCCGCCCTGTATTTCCTGATACCGGTCGTCCGCGCCAAACGCCGCGACGCTCTGCGTGCGCGCACCCTGATACTCGAGGCGAAGCTGGATCTGCGCCCAGATCCCCGCGTACTCCACCTGCGGCAGTTGCGCGATCCGGTCGGCTTCCGCGGCATTGATATCAGGCCGAATGCGGATCCACTTCGGCAGGTTGTCGGGGTTCACCGGCGTTGTCTGGATCACCTTCATGACGTAGAACGTGGTCGGGCCAGCGACCTCGATCGTCGTGAGAATCTGGTTGCGGATGCCCTGGACGATGGTCGCCATCGTCATGACTGTCGAGACGCCGATCACCACGCCGAGAATCGTCAGCGCGGAACGCATCTTGCTCACACGCAGTGCGTCAAAGGCGATCGCGACGTTCTCGCGGAGCTGGTCGAGTGAGAAGTGGCGCACTATTCGGCCCTCAGCGCGGTGATCGGGTCGAGTCGCGCAGCCCGCCGCGCCGGATACACGCCGAACATCACGCCAACTCCAGCGCCGAGCGTCACCGCGAGCAGGACCGACCACGCAGTGATGCGCGCCGGAAGCGGCGAGACCGTCGCCACCAGCTCGGCGAACGCCCATCCTCCGAAGACTCCCGTGATCCCTCCGACCGTGGCGAGCGCGATCGCCTCGGCGAGAAACTGGCGCTCGATGTCGCGCGAGCGCGCGCCGACCGCTTTCCTGATGCCGATCTCGCGCGTGCGCTCCGTGACCGACATCAGCATGATGTTCATGATGACGATCCCACCCACCACCACGCCGATCGCGACCACCGCGGGGATCACGCTGAAGAGCACGGCGGTGAGCTGCTTCCAGAAATCCACGAGCGCGTCGGCGGTCTCGATTGAGAAATTATTCTCCTGACCCGGGCGCAGGCGATGCGCGACGCGCATCGCCTCCTCGGCCTTCTGCATGGCGGGACCGACGGCGGCGGCGTCGCGCATCTTCACGGAGATCGTCGTCGTGAGGCGGCGGCCGTACAGCATCTCATAGCGCGTGAAGGGGACGAGCGCGAACGCGTCGAACGACTGGCCGAGCACTTTTCCTTTTGGCGCGAACACTCCGATGACCGTGAAGTGCTGCCCCGCGAGGCGCACATCCTGTCCGACCGCGCTGACGCCGTCGAAGAGTTTGTCGGCGACGTCGTGGCCAAGCACGACGACCGCGCGCCGCTGGGCGATGTCGATGTCCGTGAGAGGCTCGCCGGCCTCGATGCGGTAGTCCTGCACCTCCTGAAAGGGTGGGGTGACGCCGAACACCAGGACGTCGCCGACCTCGCGGTCCCGCCACGCGACGTCAGACTGCGGCGTGGGGAACCCCGTGGTGAGGCCGACGTCCAGCGCGCCGGGGATTGCGGCCTGCACGGCGGCGGCGTCGCTCACGGTGATGGGCGGGCGGCGCTGCACGCGCTTCATCATTTCGTCGTCGTAAAGGCCGACTTGAATCGGCGTGCGGCGCACCTGGAACGCGTTCGTGCCCACGACTGCGCCCGCGATGTTCTCCTTTACGTACGCGTTCATCCCCTGGATGATCGCGACCACCGCCACGAGGAACGCGACGGAGACGATGATACCGAGCAGCGTGAAGAAGGAGCGCAGCTTGTTGGCGCGGATTTCGCCGAAGGCGACTGCGAGCAAATCGGCGATTCGCATTGCTCTAAGCTAAGAGCGACGGGGAAGGAGAGGGGAGGAGCAAGGACAATACGGCGATGGGCGGGGTGAGAGGCGGTTGGGGAGGAGCGATGCGCGAGGAGCGATGCGCGAGGAGCGAGGTGACCGTCACCTCGCTCCTCGCCCTTCGCTCCTCCCGCCATTCGCCCCCACCCTTGTCCGTACCTGTATTGTCTTCCCTCGCCGCCGTTCTCGTCGCCGCCCTACAATCCAAGCTTCGCGGTGAACGCATCCTTGCGTTCGTCACTCGCGATCAGCCCGTCACGGAGCACGACCACCCGCCGCGCGTGCGCCGCGATGTCCGGCTCGTGCGTGACCATGATGACCGTCTGCCCGGTGCTCGCGAGGTTCTCGAACACCTTCATGATTTCCTCGGAGGTCGTCGAGTCGAGGTTACCCGTCGGCTCGTCGGCGAGGAGGATGGCCGGCCGGTTCACCAGCGCGCGCGCGATGGCGACGCGCTGGCGCTGTCCGCCGGAGAGTTCGTTCGGGCGGTGCGAGGCGCGGTTGTCGAGCTGCACCTTGGTCAGCGCTTCCATCGCCCGCTCTTTGCGCTCTGCTGAACCAATGCCGGCATACACGAGCGGAAGCTCCACGTTGTGGAGCGCGCTCGCACGCGGAAGCAGGTTGAACGTCTGGAAGACGAAGCCGATTTCCTTGTTGCGCACCCGCGCGAGCTCGTCGTCCTTGAACGTCGAGACGAGCTCGCCGCTCAGCCAGTATTCGCCCGCGTTGGGCGTGTCGAGGCAGCCGATCAGGTTCATGAACGTCGACTTGCCGGAGCCCGAGGGACCCATGATGGCGACGTACTCGTTGCGCCGGATCGCGAGATCGACGCCGCGAAGCGCCCTCACGATTTCGCCGCCCATGTCGTACTCGCGCTTCAGCCCGCGCGTCACGATCACCCAGTCCTTGCCGGGTGTCGAGCCGGCGGCCTGAACGACCACCGCGCGCTCCGCGGTTGTGCTGAGGCCTATCTCTTCAGTGTGTGGACTCACGGCTTCGCGCTCCCGTTGGTCTTGGTCGTGTCCGCCGGCTTCATGTCACGCACAAGCGTGCCGTCTTTGAGGTCGCGGATGGCCTGGTATGTCCCGCCGACGATCTTCTCGCCGTCCTTCAGACCGGAGAGTACCTCGAAATCCTTCTCTCCGGCAATCCCTACCTTTACGGGCCGGAAGGTCACTTTGTTGTCCGCACCGACGACGAACACCCCTTCGACGTCCTTCTGGCCGACCGTCTTGCCGTTCGACGTCTTGCTCCCGATGGCCGGTGCGGAGTCGGTCTTCGGCACGGCCTCGTTCTGGCGCACGGTCAGCGCGATGATCGGAATCGAGAGCACCTGCTTGCGCGTGTCGGTGATGATCTTCGCGGTTGCCGAGAAGTCCGGCTTGGTGTCCTTGGGCGGGTTGAGCAGTCGGATCGTCACCTGATAGTCGATCGCCTGGTCGCCCGTCGCGGTGGTCGCGTTGGCGGCCTTCACGGAGCTGTTCGAGATCTCCACGACTTTGCCGAGGAAGGTCGTGTCGGGGAACGCGTCGAGCTGCACGACGGCGGAGTCGCCGAGCTGGATGCGCGACACGTCCGTCTCGTCGACCTTCACCTTGGTCTCGAGCACACTCATGTCGGAAATCGTCATCAACGTCGCGGCGTCCTTGTTCAGCGTGCCCTGGATCGCCGTTTCACCGTTCTGAATGATCAGGCTGGTGATCCGGCCGGTCATCGGCGCGCGAATCGTGGTCTTGTCGAGCTGGACCTGGGCGTTGTCAACGCCGGCCTTCGCGATCTCGGTGTTGTGCTTGGACGCTTCGTACAGCGCACTGTTGACATCCACCGCCGTCTTCAGCTGCTCCATCTGGTCGGCCGAGACCAGGTTCGGATTGGTCTTCTGGATGTCGGACTGGCGCCGGAAGTTCGCCTGCGCCTGGGTGAGATTCGCCATCGCCTGCGTCTCGGAAGCCTTGGCGTTGGCGACCTGCGCTTGTGCCTGCGCGAGCTGCGCCTGGTACTGCTGCGGATCGATCTGGAGCAGGAAGTCGCCCTGCTTCACGTAGTCGCCTTCCTTCGCGGAGAGCTTGACGACGCGCCCCGTGATGTCGGCGGAGAGGTCGGCCTTGGTATGCGCCGAGACCTGGCCGCTGGCGGTGACCGACGCGACGAGATCGCGCTTCTGCACCGGTTCGATGCGCACGTCGGTCGGCTGGTTCTTTTTCTTGGCGGCCGTCACGGCGATCACGCTCACCAGCGCAACGACCACGACGCCCAAGATCCCGTACTTCATTCCCTTGCTCATGACGATTCCTTAGCGAAGCGGGCGGCCGACGGCGCTTTCCAGCGCCGCGAACGCCCTGTGGAATTCGAATACCGCGTTGATCCTGCCGGCTTCCGCGGTCTCGTAGGCGCTGCGCGACTGCTGCAGGTCCACCAGGCTGTTGAGCCCGACCCGGTACCGTTCCTCGGCGAGCTGAAGCGCGTCACGCGCGGCGACCGAGTTCGCCTCCTGCAACTTAAGCGCCTGGTAGTCCGCGACGAGCGTGATGTTGGCTGCCTGGACGGTGGCCGTGAGCTTCAACTGCTGCGTCTTCAGGTTGTACTCCGCATCGCTCTGGTCGGCGGCCGACGACTCGATCTGTTGCTCGCGCTGGAACCCGTTGAAGAGCGGGAGGCTCAGGCCGAGCGAGAGCGTGTACGGGTTCGACACGAACTTGAACGGGAAGTTCTGATTTGACGAGCGGAGTTGCTGCGCCTGCGCGGGCGAGAGCACCAGCGAACTGCAGGTCGAGATGCCCGAGAGACCCGCGCCGCGCCGCAATGAGTCCTGCTGGTAGCACTGCGCCTGCGACGAGGCGAGCTGCTGCTGGGCCTGCGTGACGAGGTAGTTCCCGTCCGTGTACTGCTGTGAGGTTCCACCGATCGAGGCGTTGAAACTGAGCGTTGGCGCGTATTGCCCGCGCTGGCTCAGGTACGTCTGATGCGCGGACTCGCTGCGCGCGATGAGTCCCGCCAGCGTCGGGTTCGCGCTGATTGCGTCGGCCACGAGCTGCTTGAGGTCGAACTTCGGCTCGTTGACCGCCGGGACCGTCGTCAGCTGTGCGTCGAGCTGCGGCGGGATGCCGATGTCCTGAAACAGGCCGAGGAGATCGACCGCCGCGGTATTCCGCGCGCGCAGCGCGGCCACCTGCTGCGTGCCGAGCGCGACCTGTGCCTGGCGTACGTCGAGCGACGTCGCCGATCCGACACCGGCCTTGGCGTTGGCGAGGTCGAGCTGGAGTTGGTTGAGCGCGACGAGCGTGTCCTGGAGCTTTGCCTGCGCCTGATCTTCGAGCACCAGGAAGTATTGGCTCGTGACCGTGTAACGCAGGGTCTGGTCGGCGGCCGTGACGTCCGATTCCGACGCGGTCACGTTGAACCGCGCGGCTCTGCGCAAGTTGAAGGCGCCGAGGCTGACGTTTTCACTGAGGTTCAGCCCCCAATTGGACGAGAGCTGATCGGAGTTCGAGCCGAACTGGACGCCCCCGAAGAACTGCGGGATGCCCTGGCGATATCCGGTGCCGAAGTTGGTCGTTGCGCTCGGGAGGAACTGGCCGTTCGCGGCGCGGAGATTGGCGTCCGCGCGCCGGCGTCCGTTGTTCGACTGCAGGTACGTCGGGTTATTGGCTTTGGCGAGCGAAAGCGCGTCGTCCAGTGAAAGGGTCGATCCGACGGAACCCTGCCCGGCGGCGGGCAAGGCTGTAGCCACGAGCAAAAGGGCACACCACAACTTTCGCATCTTTAGGATTGATTCCGGGTGGATTGAACATTGAGGCAGGTGGCCATACGAGAAACCGGCCCGCCTGGTTTCAGGGAGGACGCTCAGCGCGGCGGATCGTCGCGGACGGCGACGATCTTCGCGGCCGGGATGGCGGCCTGAAGCAGCCGTCCCGCGCCGTCGACCCAAACGTCCCGGGTCGCGCCCGAACCCTCCGTGCGCAGGCGCAGATGGCGCGCATCGATGTCCCGGCCATCGATCGTCAGGCGTTCGTCGCCGACCAGGTCGACGTGCACCCGCTCGATGATGTTGCGCAGCGGCGCGAGCACCTCCACGGTCGCTCCCGGCCCGCGGTGCGCGATGAACCAGAGCTGGTGGATCACGTCGTCCTCGACCGCCACCATGCCCTGCGGCAGGCGGAACTCGCGCGACGATTCGCCCTCGGCGCCACGCGACGTCCGGGCGCGGTAGTGGTCGCGCGCGGACTCGCCGCTGTAGATCACGACATCGCGCGCGCCTTCCTTCACCGTGGTGTTGTACTTGAGCACGCTGCCGTTGAGGTCGGTGATCTGGCTGGGCTCGATGCGCCGGACGCCCATGGACACCACCCCATGCGCGACGAGCGTCGCGCCCCCCGGGGCCCTCCGGATCGAGAAGTCCTCGCGGCCCACGCGGGCGCCGGCGCGCGTGAGGGTAAAGCTCCCCTCATCCAGGGAGATAGCCTGTGCCCGCGCGGTCGTGGCGAGGGTGGCCACGAGTGCTACCAGGTTGAGAGGGCGCATCCTTGTAAACATACTACTAGCC
>JBIOHR010000069.1:0-14918 GCA_044449085.1 Gemmatimonadales bacterium
ACCGGAAGAGATCGAGAACATCGAAGTGCTCAAGGGTGCATCCGCCGGCGCGATCTATGGATCGAAGGCATCGAACGGCGTCATCATCATCACGACAAAGCGCGGCACTGCGGGCAAGCCGAAGGTTTCGCTGACGCAGTCGGTCGGCACCTTCTCGATCCAGAAAGAGCTCAACTTGCGCTGCTTCCAGTCAGCCGCCGAAGCGCTGACCTGGTATCAGGTCACGATGGGCAACAAGACCGCGACGAGCCTGCCGTACGCATGGCAGCCGGCCTGCTACAACTTCCAGGATCAGTTGTATGCCGGCACCGGTCCTTCGTATCAGACGGATGCGAGCGTAATCGGCGGCACCGCACAGACAGGGTATTACATCGGCGGCAGTTTCAAGCGCGACAACGGAATCCAGCTGGGCACCTACTTCCAGCGCCAGTCGATCACGGCGAACCTGAACCAGTTGATCGGCAATCACGTCACGCTTCGCTTCAACAATAATTTCGTTCACACACTGGGTGATCGCGGCATTTCGGGCAACGACAACGCTCCGGTGGTGTCACCGGGCGACATCTTCGCGGCGACGCCGTCGTGGGTGCCGCTGGCGGCGAAGCCCTACATGCTGAATCCGTTCGTCAACGACGGCGCCAACCCATTCGCGGACGCCGCCCAGATCACCAACCCCGAGGAAGTCTACCGCTATATCGGGAGCATCAACGCGACGCTGTCGGCGTATGCGTCACAGCGTCAGACGCTCGACTTCACGTTCATCGGCGGCGTGGATTCGTACTCCGACAACTCGAGGCTCTACGCGCCGCCGACGAATTTCGTCGAGCAGTCGACGGGCCAGCCCGGGCTGGTGGTCACGAACCGCACGAACATCGTCAACGGAAACGTGAACCTGTCGGGCCAACACAAGTACATCACCGATTTCCTCACGGCGACCACGTCGTTCGGCCTGCGTCAGGAATCGCGCGCCTCGGACCAGATCCTGAACCAGGGGAAGAACCTTCCGCTGGGAATCACCGACGTGAATTTCGGCATCAACCAGTCGCTGACGGAATCGCAGCAGCTCATTCACGATTTCAGTTACTACGTGCAGGAAGAGGTCTTGCTCAGGGACCGGCTCCTGCTCACGGCCGCGATCATCGAAGAACGGTCGAGCGTCAACGGCGACGACCACAAGTTCTATTCGTATCCGAAATTTGCCGCGTCGTACCGCATCCCGGGCCTTCCGGCGTGGATCAACGACTTCAAGGTTCGCGCTGCGTGGGGCGAGGCCGGCAACCAGCCGCCGTACGGCTTCAAGTACACGTCGCTCCCGACCGGACCGTACTCGGGCCAGCTCGGTTCCGTGCTGTCCGCGACTGAGGGAAATCCCAACATCACTCCCGAGACGTCGACCGAAACGGAAGGTGGAGTCGACATCCAGATGTGGCACAGCCGGGCGGCATTGAGCGTCACGCTGTTCCAGAAGAAGGTCACAGACCTCGTTCTCGCGGCAGCGCTGCCGCCGAGCACCGGGTTCAGCACGGAGTTCATCAACGGCGGGTCGATGACGAACACCGGCGTCGAGTACCAGCTGGACATCACGCCGATTCAGCGCGGAAAGTTCAGCTGGATATCACGCACCATGTTCGCAAATGTGGCGAGTCGGATCACCAGCCTCGCCGTGCCATGCTTCAACGCAGGGAGCGGGTTCGGCGCGCTGTTCGGCGCTTCGTACATCTGCAACGGAATGTCTGCGACCACGATTCAGGGCGATGCCGGCAAGAACGCGGCTGGAAGGCCCATCCCGTACTATCTCGATGCGGCACCCAAGTACACGGTGGGCTTTTCCAACGAGTTCGACTATGGCCCGTTTCGCCTGTACTCGCTGATCGACTGGCGGCAGGGCGGATACGCCGTCGACCTGACCGCGGCGGACTACGACGCGACGATGTTGTTTGCCGACACCACAGCATCGGCAACCAGAAACGCGATGCTGGGCAAGGACATCTCGCCGTATATCGAGCCGGCAGGCTTCGTGAAGTTCCGTGAGCTCACGCTCTCGTACCTGCTGCCGAAGTCGCTCGTACAGGGCTGGGCCAGCGCGGCGACGAACATCCGGCTTTCGGTCAGCGGCCGCAACCTGTGGACGTGGACCAAGTACAGCGGCTACGACCCGGAAGTTTCGAACTTCAGCGACCAGAATATCGGCCGGTTCCAGGACGTGACGCCGTATCCGCCGGCCCGCAGCGTGTTCGTCTCCCTTTCCGCCAACTTCTGATCGCCATGATCAATCCAACCAAGCAGAGGAAGATCATGACCAAACGCACTCTGGCGCTCATCGCCGCCCTCGTATTCGCGGCGGCATGCAAAGACGCCTTGACCGTTCCAGACCTCAACAACGTTTCATCGGCGCTCCTCGCGAACGGACTTGACCGTGCGAAGGTTCAATTGCTCGCGACCGGACTCCTCCGGCAGGACCGCAGCAACTGGAGCGAGGGCTACATCGTTTTCTCCGAGTCGATGGCGAGAGACGCCTATCGTCTGGATACGTCTGAACCGCGCTGGGTCACCCAGACCGTCGGGGGCCAGTCGGATCCGACGTCGTTCGTCGGCGGCGGGCTGTGGAGCGGATATTGGATCGACATCAAGGCGGCGAACAACCTGATCGACAACATTGCGACGGCGAGCGACCTCTCGGCGTCCGAGCAGGCAGCCACCGTGGGGTTCGCCCAGACGTTCAAGGCGCTGCAGTACTGGCACGTTCTCGAAATGCGAGATTCGCTCGGCGCACCGGTCGCCGTGGATCAGCCGGCTGGCTCACCACCTGCGCCATTCGTCTGCAAGCCGGACGTAATGGCGTACATATCAGCCTTGCTGGACACCGCGTATACGAACCTCCAGACGGCAGTTACGGCATCTACACCGTTTCCATTCCTCCTCCCGGCTGGTTTCACGCAGGCCGGCGACTATTCGTCTCCGGCGGCGTTCGCGCTATGGAATCGCGGGATCAAGGGGAAGATCGAGTACTATCGCGGCATGGATCACACCAGGCCGAACGCGGCGAGTTTCGGGACCGCCATTACGCTGCTGACGCAGGCGCTTGGCACGCTGAGCCCCGCAACCCTGGAGAACTCGCCGTACTATACGTACAGCACGGCCTCTGGCGAACTCAAGAATCCCTTTGCCGGGGACGCGAACGTCTACTTGAATCCGTCGGCGTCGAGCGGGATCGAGGCTGGTGATCTGAGGGCCGCCAAGATCATTCCGGTCGCGTCCTACAGCCTGCAGGGAGTGACGTCGAGCGCACAGATGGCATTCGCCGTGACGACGAACCCCGTGAATCTCACACGGCCAATTCCGATCCTGAAGAACGCGGAGATGGTGCTGCTCCGTGCGCAGGCGGAGATCGAATCGGGTCAGTTGCCGGCAGCGACGGCCGACGTGAATGTTGTGCGCACGAACGAAGGCGGACTGCCGGCGCTGGCGACGTTCGCGTCCGTCGCGGAGGGGCGTGCCGCGGTGCTCTACGAAAAGCGGTACACGATGCTGTTCGAGAGTGCGCAGCGCCTCGTCGACCTTCGGGCATACGGAGATTTCAACGCCACGTTCATGACGAAGGAATTGGCGGGCGATACGTTCCAGTCGGCGCTGCCGATCCCGCAATCGGAGGTCAACGCTCGCGGTGGCACGGTTCCGACCGTGACCTGCCCCTGAACAGCGGTTCGCGACATAGTGAGTCGTTGGTCGTGAGGTAAGCGAAATCGCCCCGGCGCGTGCCGGGGCGATTTTTTTGTGACTACCGACGGTGGCGCGCTTTCATGTTGAATAGTGCTCGAGCGCTTCGGCCACCTCTCGAAGTTCGTCGAGGATCGGCGCATCAAACGCCACTTCGCGCAAGCGCTCGTACACCGCGCGGTACCAGCGGATCGTTCCTTCACGCCCGACTGAGAAGCGGTTCCACACCGTGTCCGGATCCAGCGTTCTCCGCAGGTCGGCGAGAATCGAGCTGCCGTTGTGGACCTTGTCCGCCGCACAAACCCAGCGGGCGCTGTCGCCCGCGGCCGCGAGGCGTTCGAGGTAGTCCGCCTTCTGTTCGTCGCGGTCGAATTCGTTGCCGTCCTCGTCCACGCGGCGATACGTCACGGCCAGCACCGTTGCCAGCACCGCGGCGCCGAACTTTTCGCCGATGCGCTCTTCGAGCATTTCCTGCGTCCACCCGCCCCGCACGCAATCCTCGATCACATCGTGGAGGATTCCCGCGATGACCGTCTCGTCGTCGCAGCCGTAGCGCGTGAGGATGATCGCGACGTTCGCGGGATGTGTGAGGTAGGGCAGGGCGGTGCCTTTCCGCACCTGGCGATCGTGATGCTTCGCCGCGAACGCGAACGCGTGGTTGATGCGATCGGAATAGCCCGTCACTGCTCCTCCGGAATCGGCCGGCACGCCATGCCCCGACCGTCATCGTAAGCTCGCTGCACAGCGGCGCCGCCCGCAACTGCGCCGTCGCACATGAAGACGCAAACGGGCGCCCGATGGTTCGGGCGCCCGTCGACTGCAATCGGTGCCGCGAACTACTGGACCGTAACCGTCCCCTTCATGTTCATCGCAAGGTGCGGCGTGCAGTTGAAATTGTACTTGCCGGGCTTGATGCCGGCGAACGAGATCGTGTACGAGTCCCCAACGTTGAGGAGGAGCGGGCTGGACAGATCCCCGATCTTGTTGGGGCCCATGTTTGCGTCGAGCTGCGCCTTGACCGCGGCATCGGTGAGGGCCGGCTGGGCCGCATCGAACGCGACGTTGTGCGGCGGGGTCGACACGACGGTGAACTTGATGCCGTCGCCTTCCTTGATGGTCAGATCCGACGGGTCGAACTTATAGGAGTTGCCGTCGCCGATCATTTTCACTTCCCACGTCTTGCCGGTGATCGGGAGCGCGCTGCCAGCCGCCGCAGGTGCCCCCGCTGCGGGAGCTGCCGCCGCTGGCGTCGACGACGCCGCCGGCGCTGCATCCTTCGAGGCACCACCACCGCACGCGCCCAAGAACGCGCTCGCTGCAATGGCGCTCGTGACAAGTGCTACACCCTTGAACCGCATTACTTGAGGCCTCCAGAACCGAACGCTATGAATGGTTGACATGCTCAATGCGAAGTGAATTCGCAGTATGTGAAATTATTCACAACCGCGCGAAATTGCAATCATTCGCAAGGCGGTGGGTCAGTTTGGCCCAGGGCGGCCCGCGCGGCTCACAGGTGACTCCCAGCTCTGAAAAACCAGCCTTGACCACTCGGAGCGTTGCGCCGTGAGCTGGAGCTCCGAGCATTGAGGAATGCGGGCCAAGGTTAGTCCATCTGCCGCAAACTGGTCCATTCCTTTATTTGATTTGAAAGTTGACTACAGCAGCTCATCCGGCTAGCGTTCTACCGTAATATGCGCATCGCGTCCATCCATCACGTGCATCTCCACCACGGCCTCACGGGTCGCGGCAACGTTGCACGTGTCAAAATGACCGCTTAACAGCGTTCGACACCCCTGCTCCGAGCCCGGCCCGTCCATCTGGCCGGGCCTTTTCGTTTCCGCCCGCCGCGTTCCTCGCCCTCGACCCTCCTGCTCGCATATCATGCTCCGCATTGCATTTCCCAACAAAGGCCGGCTCAATCAGGACTGCCGGGACCTGCTCGCTGACGCCGGCCTCGAGGTCAGGGCCAGCAGCGACCGCGCCCTGACCGCATCGCTCGGCGGAGAGTTCGAGGCCATCTTCGTCCGCGCCCAAGACATTGCCGAGTTTGTCGCCGACGGCGCCGCCGACGCCGGAATCACCGGGTGGGACCTCGTCGCGGAGTCCGGACGCCCGCTCGAAGCACGGCTCGATCTCGGGTTCGGCCGCTGCCGCCTCGTCGTCGCCGCGAGGGAGGACTCCGGAATCGTTTCGCTGGCGGAGCTCGGGGGATCGCCTCGCGTGGCCACGGTTTTTCCAAACCTCACGCGGGCGTTTTTCTCCGCGGCGGGGACGACCGTACAGGTGGTACCTGTGTCGGGCGCCGTGGAAATCGCGCCGCACCTCGGCATCGCGGATCTCATCGTCGATCTCACTTCCACCGGGTCGACGCTCAAAGTGAACGGCCTGCGCGAAGTCGCCACGGTGCTGCAATCGAGCGCCAGGCTGATCACGGTGGCGAAACGTGCGAGTGACGAGCCGCCAGAGCGCGCGCTCGACGACCCGCGAGAGCGCTCGCTCAATGAACTGGTCGTCGCCCTCGAGTCCGTCATCGCCGCGCGCGGCAAGCGCTACGTGATGGCGAACGTCCCGCGCAACCGCCTCGACGACGTCAAGAAAGTGCTCCCCGGAATTTCCGGTCCGACAATCATCGATCTCATGAACGGCGGGACGATGGTCGCCGTGCACGCCGTCGCGCCCGCCGCTTCGCTCTACAAGACGCTCACCGCACTCAAGCAGCTCGGCGGCGAAGGGATCCTCGTGACGCGGATCGAGAGGCTGATGGCATGAGCGCGCTGACCTTTGCGGTTCGCGGCGGGGTGCCCGCGGCGAACACACCCGCGTGGCGGGCACTGTTCGATCGCTCCACCAGCGCCGACGCGGCAGTCCGCACCCGCACCGCGGCGATCATCGCGCGCGTGCGGCGCGACGGCGACACCGCGTTGCGCGCGCTCGCACTCGAGTTCGACGGCGCCACGCTCGAGGCACTCGATGTCCCGCGGCGCGCGTGGCGCCGCGCACTTGCGTCGCTCGATCCCGCGCTGCGCGCAGTGCTCGAGCGCGCGGCCTCCAATATTCGCGCGACCCATGAGGCGTTCCGGCCGCAGACCCAATCGTTCACCACTGCGGACGGCGTCGTGATCACGCGGCGCCCCGATCCGCTCGACCGTGCGGGCGTCTACGCGCCGGGCGGACGCGCAACGTACCCGAGCAGTCTCCTGATGGGAGTCGTGCCGGCCAGGGTGGCGGGCGTTCGCGAGGTCGTCGTCTGCTCTCCCCCATCGCGCGATGGACGCCCGGCGGCTGTCTTGCTCGCCGCGGCTGAAATCGCGGGCGCCGACCGCGTGTTTGCCCTGGGCGGCGCGGGCGCGATCGCGGCGATGGCGTGGGGAACCCCGAGCGTACCGCGAGTCGACCGGATCGTCGGCCCCGGCAACGCGTACGTAGCCGAGGCAAAACTGCAGGCGTCTGGCGTCACGGCGATCGACGCACCGGCGGGACCGAGCGAGCTGCTGGTGATTGCGGACGACTCCGCGGATCCTGCGGTCGTCGCGCGAGAGATGGTCGCGCAAGCCGAACATGATCCCCTCGCCGCGGTCGTGCTCGTGTCGGCGTCCGGCGCGCTCGCCAGGCAGGTGGAGAGGGCTCTTGCAGCAATGATCCCGGCCGAACCGCGCGCGGCAATCATTCGTGACGCGTTCGCCGCGCGCGGCGGGCTCGTGACGGTCGCGTCGCTCGAGCGGGCGCTGGCGTTCGCCGCACAGTACGCGGCGGAGCACGTGCTGGTGTGTTGCCGCGGAGGGAGTTCGGTCGCGGGGCGCGTGCGCAACGCCGGTACGGTCTTCACGGGGGCGGCGGGGAGCGTTGCGTTCGGCGATTATATCACAGGCGCGAACCACGTCCTGCCGACCGGCGGGCTCGCGCGCGGGTATTCCGGGCTTTCGACGGAAGATTTCTACCGATGGACCACCACGCAGCGCATCACGCGCGGCGCGGCGCGGTCACTGGCGGCCGACGCTGGACTATTCGCCGACGCCGAAGGACTGCCGGGGCACGCGGCCGCGGCGAGACACTGGAGCGTGACATGACGCCGTCGAATCGCATTGCACCGGATCAGCTCGCCCGCGCGGACTTCTCCGGAATCCTGCGCTACAGCTCCGGCACCGGTGCTGAACTCGACCTCGGCGACAACACCAACCAGTGGGGTGTGCCTCCTGCCGCAGCAGCGGTGCTGCGCGCCGGCCTGGACGTCTCGCGGTATCCGGACATGTACGGCGATTCACTCAAGCGCACCATTGGAAAGTCGGCGGGCTTCGGGCCGGAGTGCGTGGTCACCGGCAACGGCTCCGACGACGTGCTTGACTGCGTCATTCGCGCGTTCGCGTCGCCCGGAGACACAGTCGCACACCCGGATCCGACCTTCGTCATGGTTCCGGTGTTTGCGCGCATCAATGGAATCACTCCAGTGGCGGTTCCACTCAAGGCCGACTTCTCGATGGACGCGGACGCGCTGCTCGCGACGAACGCGCGCATCATCTACCTCTGCTCGCCCAACAACCCGACGGCGTCGCCGACGAGCGTCGAGACGATCCGGCGGATCATCGCGCGCGCACGCGGGCTGGTGATCGTGGACGAGGCGTACGTGGACTTCACCGGACTTCCGGGCCTGCTCGCCGAGGCGCCGGCGCTGGAGCGGCTGGTCGTGTGCCGCACGCTCTCGAAGGCGTATGGGCTTGCGGGGTTGCGCGTCGGGTATGGCGTTGCCGCGCCGAAGGTCGTCGAGACGATCGAGAAATCGCGCGGACCGTTCAAGCTCAACATGATGGCCGAGCGCGCGGCGGTCGAGGCGCTCACGACGGACGCGGCGTGGGTCGCGGCGCGTGCCCGTGAGGCGGTCGAGAGCCGCGACCGTCTTGCGGGTGAACTCCGGGCGCTGGGCTTCGCGCCGCTTCCGTCGGTCGCGAACTTCCTCCTCGTGCCGACGACGAGGGCGTTTGCGATTGCGGAATCGCTGCAGCAGCGAGGGATCGCGGTACGCCCGTTCCGCGCGCTCACGGGGATCGGCGACGCGTTCCGCATCACGGCGGCGCCGTGGCCCGTCATGGAACGCGTGCTCGCGGCGCTGCGCGAGGCGATATGATGCGCATTGCGGTGTTCGACTACGGTGCGGGGAACCTGCACTCGCTCTGTAAGGCGCTGCAGGGTGAGGGCCGCGACGTGCGCCTGGAAACCAGTGCGCGTGCCGCGGTGGACGCGGACCTGCTCGTGCTGCCGGGCGTCGGTGCGTTCGAACCCGCCGCGCGCGTGCTCGATGACGGAAGGGATGCAATGCGCAGCGCCATCGACGGCGGACTGCCCTGCCTCGGTGTCTGCCTCGGCATGCAGCTCATGTTCGACGCGAGTGACGAAGGCGAAGGCGAAGGATTGGGAGTGTTCGCGGGACGCGTGACGAAGCTCCGCACGGCGCACGCCCCGCAGATTGGATGGAACACGATTGACGACGTCAGCGATCCGCTCTTCGAGGGCTTGCAACTGCGGACCGTGTACTACGCCAACAGTTTCGTGTGCAGGCCGGACGACCATGCCGTCGTGACGGCATGGTCAACGCATGACGGCGACCGCTTTCCCGCCGCCGTGCGCTCAGGGAATGTCGTCGGCGTGCAATTCCATCCGGAGAAGAGCTCGGCGCCCGGCGTCGCGTTCATTCACGCGTTTCTACACTCAATTCAAACCCTGCGGACATGCTCGCCATCCCGGCCATAGACCTGCGCGAGGGCTGCGTCGTGCAGCTCGTCGGCGGAGATTTCGAAAAGGAGAAGATCCGTATCGGCGACCCGCGCGACGTCGCGCGGCGCTGGGCGGGCTACGGGTTCCGCCGGCTGCACGTCGTGGATCTCGACGCGGCAACCGGCCGCGGAACGAATCGCCCGCTCGTGCGGGACCTTCTCGCCGACGCCGCAGCGGCGGCGCAGGTCGGCGGTGGCGTGCGCACGACCGAGGCGATCGAGAGCCTCGTGTCCGACGGCGCCGCGTACGTCGTCGTGGGCACGCGCGGAGTCGACGACCCCGACTGGCTTCGCGAGATTGCGGACGCCAATCCGGGGATGATCGTGCTCGCGGCGGATGTGCGCGACCGGCGCGTCGTCACGCACGGGTGGACGCGCGAGCTGCCCCGGAATATCCTCGACCTCGTCGACGACCTGAGCGGCGTGCCGCTGGGCGGGCTGCTCGTCACCGCCGTGCACCGCGAAGGGCAGATGGCCGGCACCGACCTTCCGCTGATGGAAGACGTCGCAGAAGCGAGCGACTGGCCGGTGTTCGCCTCCGGCGGAATCGCGACGATGCACGACCTGCGCGCGCTCGAGGACCGGGGCCTCGCCGGCGCGGTGCTCGGCATGGCACTCTACACGGGGGCGCTCGACCCGCGCACCGTCGCGGAAGAGTTCGCCGTATGAACGCGGCGACGGTGGTGGAACGGAAGACGAAGGAGACGACGATCCGCGTCGAGGCAGCGATCGGCCGCGGCCTTGCGCAGGTGGACACGACGGTGCCCTTTCTCGACCACATGATGACCGCGCTCGCGAAATACAGCGGCGTGGACCTCACGATCAATGCACGCGGTGACCTTCGCCATCACATCGTCGAGGACGTCGCGCTCACGGTCGGACAGGCGTTCGCCGCGCTCGTGCCCGCTGGCGCGGCGCGCTACGGAGAACGCACCGTGCCGATGGATGACGCGCTCGTGCAGGCGGTGCTCGACGTCGGCGGACGGCCGTTCTATAGAGGTCCCATTCCAAGCACCTTCTTCGACCACTGGATGCGATCGTTCTGTGACGCGGGAAAGTTCACGCTGCACATCCGCGTGCTGCGCGGCGACGATCGCCATCACGTGGTTGAGGCGACGTTCAAGGCGCTCGGCTTTTCACTCGCGCAGGCGCTCGCCGACACCGGCAGTGTCTTCAGCACGAAAGGGTCTGTCTCGATGAGCTCGAGACGGCGGAAGACACGATGACGCTTACGCGGCGGGTGATCGTTTGTCTCGACGTGCGCGAGGGCCGCGTGGTGAAGGGCGTGCAGTTCGAGGGATTGCGCGACGTCGGCGACCCGGTGGAGCTCGCCGAGCGTTACGAGCGCGACGGCGCTGATGAGATCGTGTTTCTCGACATCGGCGCGACGCACGAAGCGCGGGCAACGACGCTCGGCCTCGCCCGCCGAACCGCCGACCGCCTGTTCATTCCCCTCACGATCGGCGGTGGGATTCGCACGGTCGACGACATGGCCGCCGCCCTTCGCGCGGGGGCGGACAAGGTCGGCGTGAATTCGGCGGCCGTAGCGCGGCCGGAGATCATCACCGAGGGTGCGAGCCGATTCGGCGCGCAGTGCATTGTGGCGAGCATCGACGCGAAGCGCGATGGCGAATCATGGCGAGTGTACACGGCCGGCGCACGCGTGCGCACGGAGCTCGACGCGGTCGCGTGGGCACGCGAGTGCGTCGCGCGCGGTGCCGGTGAAATTCTGCTCACGAGCATCGATCGCGACGGCGCGCGGTCGGGCTACGACCTGGAGCTCACCCGCGCGGTCTCGCATGCGGTGAATGTGCCGGTCATCGCGAGCGGCGGTGCCGGCAACGCGGCGCACGTGCGCGATGTGATCGTCGAAGGCGGTGCGGACGCGGCGCTCGTGGCGGGTATTGTCCACGATGGCACGGAGACCGTGGCCGGAATCAAGCGTGCGATGCGCGATGCGCGCATTCCCGTGAGGGCCGCTGCATGACGCCGCCGGAATCACAGGAAGCGCTTCTGTACGCCGTGCGTGAGTGCGCCGAGCTGACGGGCTCGGTGGCGATGGCGCACTATCGCACGCAGATCGCCGTGGAGCGGAAAGGCGACGGGTCGCCGGTGACCGCGGCCGACCGCGGCGCTGAGATCGCCGCGCGTGAATGGATTCTCGAGCGGTTTCCGCACGACGGCGTGCTCGGCGAGGAGTTCGGCGAAACGCCGGGCACGAGCGGCCGGCGCTGGCTGATCGACCCGATCGACGGCACTGCGTCGTTTGTGCGCGGCGTGCCGCTCTGGGGATCTCTGGTCGCAGTCGTGGAGGGCGAGCGCGTGCTCGCGGGTGCCGCGGCGTTCCCCGCGACCCGCGAGGTTATCTCGGCCGCGGCCGGATGCGGTGCCTGGTACAACGATGCGCGGGCGCACGTCAGTGACGTCGCGGCCCTGCGAGACGCCACCGTGCTGATTACGGACGATCGCGGGTTTTCACCGGCCGCCAGGCGCGAGCGCTGGGGAGCGCTGTCGGACGCAGCAGCGGTCAGCCGCACCTGGGGCGACGCGTTCGGCTATCTCATGGTAGCGACCGGCCGCGCCGAAGTGATGGTCGACGCGAAGATCCGCGCGTGGGACATCGCGTGTTTCCTCCCGATCGTCGAAGAAGCCGGTGGTGTGTTCACCGATCTCGATGACGCAGTCACCGCATTTGGGAAGCACTCGATCGCAACGAACGCCGCGCTCGCGGTCGAATCGAGAAGGATCCTGTGCTCGACCTGACCGCGCTCGACTTCGCGAAGGGTGACGGGCTCGTCACCGTGGTGGCGCAAGACGCATCAACGGGCCAGGTGCTCATGGTGGCATTCGCATCGCGTGAGTCGCTCGAGCGCACGCTCGCATCCGGCGAGATGCACTACCACTCGCGGACGCGCGGCCTCTGGCACAAGGGCGGCACCAGCGGCAACACACAGCGTGTGGTGAGCCTCACTGCGGACTGCGACGGCGATGCCGTGCTCGCGCGCGTGATTCCCGCTGGCCCGGCGTGTCACACCGGTGCCGTCACCTGTTTCGGTGACATCGCGGCCGAGACGTTTGCCGAGCTTGACGAGACGATCGACAAACGGGCGAAGTCGGGCGACGCCGGAAGCTATACCGCGAAGCTGCTCGCGAACCGCAACCTCAGACTGAAGAAGATCGGCGAGGAGGCGAGTGAGTTCGTCACCGCATGCGCGGATGGCGATTCGGGTCGCGCTGCCGAGGAGGCGGCAGACATTTTTTATCATGCACTCGTCGCGCTGCACGCCACGGGAGGATCGCTCTCGGCCGTGCGCGAAATTCTCCGAGCGCGCTTCGAGCGCACGAAGTGACTCCGTGACGCTGGCCGATCGCAGCGGGTAGGCATTGATCGTGAGGCGCGTGACGCGACACCGACAGGAAGAGATCTTCTATGCGGTGCGGTCCATGATCTTGGTCACAGCGCTTCTGCCGGCAGCGTGTGACGTGAAAGGCCGATCTAGAAGTTCAGCAACCGGTCGAGCTTGATGCGCGACGGGTCCCCGACATACGCCCAGCGCACGTTCTTGAAATACGCCCGCGCCACGCGGCGCACATCGGCACCGGTCACCGCACGGAGGTCTGCAACGAACCGCGCGCCCGCATGAAAGTCGCCGCGGTACAGCTGGTTGCGCGCGAGAAAATCGGCTTGCGCCGTGATCGTCTCGTTGTCGAGGAAGTACTCGGTGATGAACTGCTGCACGAGCGGCCCAAGCCGGTCGGTGTCGATATCGCTGTTCTGCAACTCGCGCACTTCCTGCGACATCAGCGCGACGGTCGTGTCCGGCGACGTCGTCGTCACGTACAGCTCGATCGGCGTGAGCGCACGGTCGTGAATGGTCGCGCTGACGGCATAGGTCAGATTGCGGCGCGAACGGATCTCGGCAAACATGCGGCCGGAGAGCACCGCCGCGGCGACGCGCAGCGCCGGGACGTCCGGGCTGTTGGCCGGCGGTCCGTTGATCACGCCCTGGATGTAATTCGTCGGCAGCGACCGCTGGTCGAACACCACGTCCGACGGCCGCGTCGGAAGCGTGTCCGGCATCGTCCATGCGTACTTGCCTGCGGGGAGCTTGCCGAGCGTGGATCCAACGAGCGACTCGACTTTCGCGCGCGAAATGTTGCCGATGATCACCAGGAGCATGCGCGAGGTGACCATCTGGTCGCGTTCGTATGCGCGAAGGTCGGCCCGCGAAATCTTCGACAGCGAGCCTTCGGTTCCCACGGGCGACATTGCGTACGCTGATCCGGCGTACCCGATGCTGTCGGTGAGGTAGTCGAGCGTGGCATCCGGGCTGTCGATGCGCTGTCGGATGCCGCTCACCATCTGGTCGCGCACGAACTCGACGTCCGCGGAGTCGAGCGTCGGGTGCATGATCTTGTCGGCGAAGATCGACCAGGTGGAGTCGAGTTCGTTCACCGTGGTGTGAATGCTGACGAGCGTCCAGTCGTCGCCGGGCGAGACGGGGATCTCGCTGCCCGTGCGCGCGAGCGCACGGCGCAGCACCTGCTTGGGATATTTCTCCGTGCCGAAATCGCTGACCGCGAGCAGGAAGTTCTCGATGCCCGCATTGCGGGGCGTCGCCTGGCGCACGCCGCCGAGCAGGTAGAGATTCGCCACGACCAGCGACGCGGTCGTCTTGCGCTGGATCACGCGCACGCCGCTTACAACGTAGCTCACCGTCGCGGTGTCGGACTGCGCCTGCGCGGAACCCGCCGCGAGCGCGAGTGCCAGCAGAATGCACTTCATGGTGCGATCCCCGGCGCGACGCCGATTCTTGTGAGCTCGTCCTCCGTCAGCTTGATCCGCACCCGGTCGTCATGCGACATCAGCACGCCCACCACGTGCGGCTTGCCTATGATGTATTTGTTCGAGTAGTCGCGGAGATCCTGCGGCGTACGCTTGGCCATTTCGTCCACGTACTTCATATAGTAGTCCAGTCCGGAAACAGCCCACCAGAATCCGATCGTGTGCGAGAAATCCGAGCTCTTCTCCTCGCCGAACGCCGACGTCACCGCGCGGTTGGCCTTCGTGGCGTCGAGTTCCTCCTGCGAGAAATACCCGGGCTTCACCGATTCGTTGAGTTCGGTGTACATCGCCGCCAGCGCCTGCCGCAGTTTTTCAGGCGTCGTCTGCCCACTCACCGTGATGGGGCCGACGTTGTTCAGCGTGTAGTAGTTCACGATGATGTCCTGCCACAAGCCGCTGTCGACGAGCTTGCGCCAGAAGCGCGACTGCTGGTTGTTGAGCACGTCCGAATACACGTCGGCGGCGAAGGTCGCGTTTTCGTCCTTTCGCACGCTCGGCCCCTGCCACTGCACTTCCACCGAGACCGCGTTCACCGGCTCCTCGTCGATGACGGCGAGGTTCTTTGTCAGCGGCGGGATCGGTGGAATCGG
>JBIOHR010000070.1:0-14892 GCA_044449085.1 Gemmatimonadales bacterium
CTTCCCCCTCACACCTCATCCATCACCGACTCCCCCTCAGCTCCCTCTTTCGAGTTCCGCAGTCATCGGCCTCAGTTGGTCGCCGACCCAGCAGTGCATCCCAACCGACACCAGCCCCGCCCCACCAAACGCCCGTCGGTACTCGGCAGCTGTCCGCAGATGCCAGCCGCGCCGGTCCCCTTCGATCGAATCCCCGCTCGTGTACGCCTCGAGGTACGCCACGCCGCCGAGCAGCTTCGCGATCGACCGCAGTCCCGAGCTGAGTTCCGGCTCGGGCACGTACTGCAGCACGTCGCAGCAGACGATCACATCGAACGGCCCGCGCAGCGATCGCTCGATCTCACCGAGCCCGCCGAACGTTCCCGCGCGGATTCCGCGCCGCTTTCCAAAGCGCGCCACCACGTACGCGCTGGAATCCACACCGACGTATCGGATCGCCGGCCGCATCTTCTTGAGCGGCGCCCGCCAGGTCCCTTCGCCGCAGCCGACATCGAGCATGGACCGGATGCGCCGCTGCAACAGGGCCTCGGCCACCGAGACCACGAGATGAACCTTCCGCGCTACCGCCCCAGCCGTCGCCACGCGCAACTTCGGGTCGCGGTACCAGCGATCGAAGTAGGCGCGGTCGTAGGATTTCATCAGGATCAGTTCAACTCGACCGCAAGAACGCGCAGCCCGCCTCCTCCGCGCGCGAGGTCGCGAACACGCCGGAGGGCATCCGGATCACGCCCGGCAGCACCGACGCGATCAGCGCCTGCTGTGCCGCCTCGCGCGTGATCCCCTCGGCCTTCACCAGCGCGCCGACGTGCCGCATGAGCGCCTGGTTGCACGCGATCACGATCGCGCCGCGTGCGATGAGCGCATCCACGCCGGCGTCGGCCACAATCGTCTGGTTCTTGTCACCGGCCTTCACGTTGACGTACGGGTTGCGTGCCGTCGGCTCGCCGGTTGCCGGATCCTTGATCTTGTCGTCGTCGCCGAGCTTGAGGCGCGCCCACATGTCGTCGTTCAGCGCCACGGGCAATCCCTTGTGCCGGAACACCAGCACTGCGGCCATGTCCGCGTCGGCCGTCTGGTACACCTCACGGTATCCGTTTAGCCAGGTCACGGCGTTGTTCAGCGCCATCCCCTCGGCGATCCCCGGCGAGTCGAACACCACCTTGTGTTTCGCGCCCTGCACGCGATCCATCCACGACATGTCCCAGCCGCCCTGCGGCGCGCTCGACGCGCGGCCCTGAGCGACAAGTTCGGGCGCACTCAGGCCAACCGCGGCGAGCGCGGAGGCGCCGCTCGCGACCCTTGCGATGAATGTGCGGCGGCTCGGGTTCGCCTCGTCTGCGGACATGCGGGTGGCCTCGGTGAAGGTGACGCTGTAAGGTATTCCTGAGAAACGAACATCGCACGACCGGGAACCACCCTACTTTTTCCGCATCCCGCAGATGACCGAACTTTCCCGACGCGACTGGATGAAGGCCGTCGGCGCCGCAAGCGCCGGCTCCATGCTCGCCTCGACGACGGGCGCACCGCCGCTCGCGGGCGAGTCCATATCGGCGACGCCGGCACGCGCCGAGATCCTCCCGCTCAGTTCCACGAGCGAAGTGTTCGTTCCGCCGCGCGGGCGGGGTTTCAACAAGTTCAGCTTCGATTTTCCGGAGCCGTCGGTCGCGTTCGACAACCTCCGCTTCGGCTTCATCGTCTTCGGCCGCGACAACGCGTACGCGATGGATCCGCGCGGCATGGAAGCTACGGAGACGCCGGGCGGCCTGCGGATCACGTGCAAGGGCTTCACCTGGGCCGGCGGACAGGAAAAGCACGAGGGCACGCTCGTCGCGCAGCTGAAGAAAACGGCGGACGGCGTGGACATCGACGTCACGGCGACCATGAACCAGCCGGTGAAGACCGTGACGTCGATCGTTCGCGGCGTGCCGCGCGGCAAACTCTCCAGCTCGGGCGGCGACTTCGCCGAGGTGCGCGACAACGAGATCCTGCTCGGCTACCCGTTCAGCGGCGGCGACCTCAACCTCGCGGGCGGGCTCACAAGTCCGGTCGCGGTGATCCAGAGCGCGGACGACGCGTATTTCACGATATCATCGCTCGACGACAAGGTGCGCACCAAGCGCATGTACTTCGCGCCCGGTGAGAGCGGCTACAAGGTCGAACTCATTCACGAAGGCGAAGGGTGGCTCGATCAGAAGACGCTGCGCGTCCCAACCTGGCGCATCGCGCGCACCAAGAGCGCGGAGGCCGCCTACGCACCGCACTACGAGCACCTGCGCACGGCCTATCACTTCCCCGACTTCGACAAGCGGCCGGACGTCCCCGACTGGCTCCGCGAGACGGCGCTCGTGCTCACGCTCCACGGCCAGCATTACACGGGCTACATCTTCAACGACTACGCGCGGCAGCTCGAGATCCTGCGCTGGGTGAATTCACAAATACCAGGCAAGCGGGTGCTCGCGTTCATGTCCTCGTGGGACGGCCGCTACTACTGGGATTATCCGAACTACAGAGTGAACGACCGCATGGGCGGCGACGCGGGGTTCCGCACGCTCATCACCGAAGCGCAGAAGATGGGCTTCCACATGATGCCGATGTTCGGCATGAACACGGCGAACAAGAGGCAACCGGGGTGGGCCCGCATCGCCGACGCAATCACGCACAAGGTCGACGGCGACGAGGTCAACCTGAACTGGGTCGACTGGGACAACGACCGCCACCAGGAAGGGTGGCTCGGCTACATGAACCTCGGCGTGCCCTCGTGGCGCGCGCACCTGCAGGGCCGGATCGACGAGATGGTCACGAAGTACGGCGTCGACGCGTACTTCCTCGACATCGCCGGCGGCACGATCAACGACACCAAGGCGGACATGCACGCCGGGATGAAGCAGATGGTCACAGAACTGCATGCGAAACATCCACAGGTGCTCTGCTGCGGCGAGATGCACTACGACGCGATGCTCGAGTTCATTCCGCTCTACCACTCCGGGGGCGGCCCGAAGTACGCGAAGGACTACATCCAGCGCCACGCGAAGTTCTTCTCGCACCTGAGCACGCCGGCGCCCGGACGCGGCAGCTCAGGCGTGCACGAGTCGGGCTTCGGCCGCTTCAACACCGAGACACTCCAGCTAAACGCCAGTTCGATTCCGACGCTCCAAATTGTCGACGACACGTTTGACAAACACCGCGACACAATGGCCGAGGTCATCAAGCGGGCACGGGAGCGCGCGGGAATCTAACCGGAGGGAGCGATGGGCAAACGACGGGAGTTTCTTGGCCAGCTGACCGCGGTCGCCGCGGCGATGTCGTTCGATGTCGGCGAGTTGCACGCTGCGTCGAACGCGGCCGGCTCGAAATGGGACACGTCCTGGCTCGACGAACTGGCGAAGGCGAAGTATCGGGTCGTGTTCAACGCGAGCGACGTCGCCGATGGCGCGGCAATGTCGTACGCCGCGGAGTTTCTCGACCAGTACCACGAGGTGCACGACACCGCGGACAAGGACACGCGCGCCGTCATCGTCTTCCGCCGCCTCGGCACGATCATGGCGCTGAACGACGCCATGTGGGCGAAGTACACCATCGGAGAGAGCCGCAAGGTGACCGATTTCGCGACGCGCGCGCCGGCGCTCCGCAACGTTTTCTGGCAGGCCGCGCCGGGGGCGTCGCCCGAGGCGGCGGCGGAGAAGATATCCACACTGCGGTCACGCGGCCTGATCAGCCTCGTGTGCAACATCGCGCTCGGAAACGTGGCCTCCGGGTTCGCGGAGCGGACGAAACGCGACACGGAATCGGTACAGGCGGAAGTGCGCGCAAACCTGATCCCCGGCGCGATCATCGTGCCGTCGGGAATATTCGGCCTGATTCGCGCGCAGAACGCAGGGTGCGCGTACATGCAGGGAACATAGATTCAGCGCATGCTCGAATCCCTCCGCACTGAAGTCCTGAAGGCCAACATCGAGATTTCGCGGCGCGGGCTCGCGAAGCACACGTTCGGCAACGCCAGCGCAATCGACCGGCGCTCGGGGCACGTGGTGATCAAGCCGAGCGGAATGCCGTACGACGCGATGTCGGCGGCCGACATGGTGATCACGGATCTCGATGGAAAGATCGTCGAAGGCGCTTTGCGTCCGTCATCCGACCTTGCAACGCACGTCGAGCTCTACCGGGCGTTCAAGGAGGTCGGCGGGATCGTGCACACGCACTCGCACTATGCCACGTCATGGGCGCAGTCGCTGCACGAGATTCCCTGCCTCGGCACGACGCATGCAGACTACTTTCGCGGCCCGGTGCCGCTGACCGAGCCGCTCACTGACGAAGAGATCGAAACGGACTACGAAAAAAACACCGGACTTGCGATCGTGCGCCGGTTTGCCGACCGCGATCCACTGGAGACGCCGGCGGTGCTCGTCGCGAGCCACGCAAGTTTTGTCTGGGGCGCAACCGTGAGCGCCGCCGTGGAAACGGCCGACATTCTCGAAGAGATCGCTCGCATGGCGTATCACGCCCTTACACTCGACCCGGGCGGCGAGCAGATCAGTGACGCGCTGCTCGACAAGCATTTCCTTCGGAAGCACGGGCCGCGCGCCACGTACGGGCAACGCTAACGCCTGCGCGCCTCAGCCGCGGTGGCGCGCAGGTCTGGAAGAATCTGCCCGATCGCAGTCGGCTCCGACTCGGGCACTCCGAGCGAAAAGTAGAGCGACCGCCAATGCCCGAACAGCCGATCGTAGCGCGCCTTCACTGAACGATCGGGCTCGACGACACGATACGGCGGGCAAAGCGCCTTCTGCGCCTCCTCGATCGTTTTGAACGTTCCGGCGGCGAGGAATGCGAAGATCGCGGAGCCGAGGCTGGTGATCGACCGCTCCGGCACGAGCACCGGTACGCCGAGCACGCTGGCGTATACCTGGTTGAGTACTTCGTTTTTCTGCGGGATGCCGCCGCCGTGGATCACGCGCTTGATCGGCACGCCGTGTTCCTGCATGCGCTCGAGAATCACGCGCGTGTGGAACGCCGTGCCCTCGATCGCGGCGAAGAGATGATCCTGCGCGGTCGTGTTCAGGTTCCAGCCGAGCGTGACGCCGCCGAGGTTCGGGTTCACGAGCACGGTGCGGTCGCCGTTGTCCCAGGAGACGTGGAGCAGGCCGGTTTGTCCCGCGCGGAACGACTCCATGCCCTTCGAGAGTTCGGCGACGCTCTTCCCGCTCCGCGCAGCGAGTGCCTCGAACAGGTATCCCGTGGCGGAAAGGCCTGCCTCGATCCCGACGTAGTCCGGGTGGATCGAGCCGCTCACGACGCCGCACAGCCCGGGAATGCGGCCGGTTTGCTTCGCGATCGCCATCGTGCACGTGGCGGTGCCGACGACGTTCACGACGTCGCCTTCCGCGATCCCGGCGCCGATCGCGTCCCAGTGCGCGTCGAATGCGCCGACGGGAATCGGGATGCCTTCGCGAAGGCCGAGCTGCTTTGCCCAGTGCGCCGAGAGGGTTCCCGCGCGATGCTCGGACGTGAGGTAACGACCGCGCAGCGCGTCGCGTGCATTCGCGATCAGGGGGTCGACCTTCGCGAGAAACGCCTTCGGTGGCAGGTCACCGTCCCAGAGCCACTTGTGGCCCATGGCGCAGACGCTGCGCGGGGCCTGGTCGGGATCGGTGATGCCGCACAGCACCGCGGCAACCATGTCGCAGTGCTCGAGCGCGGCCACGAGCGAGTTGCGCTTGTCCGGATTGTGCCGGAGCCAGTGCAGGAGCTTGGCGAATCCCCACTCGGACGAATAGACGCCGCCGCATGCGTCGATCGCCGCGAGCCCCTCCCCACGCGCGACCCTCGTGATCAGCGCGGCCTCTTCGTGCGCGCGATGGTCGCACCAGAGGTAGTAGTCGTCGAGCGGAACAAGGCCCTTCCCAACCGGGATCACGGTCGAGCCGGTCGTGTCGAGCGCGATCGCCGCAATGCTTCCCCCGGTGACCTTCGATGCATTCAGCGCGGTTTTCATCGCCGCGACCAGCGCGGTCATGTGCGCGTCGTGCGACTGCGTGGCGAAATCCGGATCGCGCTGGTCGCGCTTCACCGGATACTCGGAGACGCCCCAGCCGAGCGGGCCGCGCGCGCTGTCGACGATCGAAACGCGGACGCTCTGGGTGCCGAAGTCGACGCCGGCCACGATGCTCATGGAAGGCGAATGTGGAACAGTGGTGAGTGCTGAGCGGCCAGTTGACGGTGGTGAGTCAACAACTCAACGGTGCCTCAGCACGTCCCAGCCGAGATAACGCGTCGTCGCTTCGTGTACGGCATCGGCGACCGCGCCGAAACCGCCGGCCACGTGATGCTCGAAGCCGTTCGCGCAGATATGGTGCAGGAGCTCCTGCAGCCGCGGGATCTCCACGACGCCCGCGCCGCCGAAGGTCGTGAGCGGATCCTTCGTGAACCGGCCCTCGCCCACGTACCCGCGAATCTTTCCCGTGCGGTCATCCGTGGAGAACCGCGAAAAACTCATCGGGCCCGCCTTCACGCGGCCGACCATCGTGCCGAACGTGTTCTCCTTCCCCACTGTTCCGGCGATGATCTCCTGATAGTCCATCTTCACATCGTCGAAGAACGCCTTTGGCAGGTTGCTGCAGTGGAAGCAGACCGCCTTGTTCGGGTCCTCACCGTAGTTGTTGTTCCAGTCAAGCAGCGCAGCCGGCGACTGCGACGCGAGCGCCAGCGCATACATGCTGATCGTGCCGCACACGTCCACTTCGCACGCACTCGGCAGCAGCTCGTTGCTCATCATCGACATGATCGTGCACGGCACCACGCCGAAGAACTCCTCGAGCGAGGTCCAGCACTGCACCGCGCTGATCGTGACGTCGGCCTCGGCCATCCATCCGTCGATGACGGCGCCGAGCTTGGCCATCTTGAGCAGTGCCGCGTCGGGAATCCCTTCGGTGGGGACGTACTCCACCATCTGCCCGAGCTTCCGCTTGGTGGCCGCATCGCTGTCCTTCAGGCGGTCTACGCGGCCGAGGATTTCCGAAAGATCAATGGGCTCCACGGCGATCCCGCTCGCCTCGAGGATCTTCTCGCTGTAGCGTACCGTCTTGAACGCGGCCGGCCGCGCGCCGATCGCGCCGATGCGCGCCGTGCGCAGGCCTCGCACCACGCGGCACACGCCGGCGAACCATTCGAGATCGCGCGCGAACTCCGGCGAGTCGGGATGCTCCGTGTGCAGCGATGTCAGCGAATACGGGATGCCATACTGCGTGAGCACGTTGCACGCCGACATCTTGCCGCAGAACGAGTCGCGACGGTGCGCGATCCCCATCTTCTTCGTTTCGTCGCCCCAGGCGTGGACGAGCACGGGCACATTCAGCCCCGCGAGCCGCAGGGTGTCCCCGATCGCCGCCTCGTCGCCGAAGTTCGGCAGCGTGACGATCACGCCGGCGATCTTCTCACGGCTCGCCGTGAAGAGCGCTGCGCATTTCTTGGCGTCGGCCCGCGTCTGCACGGCGCCGTGTGTCGTGTCGCCCGGGCCGAGTACCACCACATCGTACCCTGCCTTGACGAGGCGGGCGGTCATCTCTTCGCGGCCGCTGTTCGCGAGATGACCGGGGAAGAACCCCCGGCTTCCCACCAGCAGGCCGAGCGTCAGGCGCTCGCGCGGCGCCGGCGGTGGAGCCGGCTTCGCGCGCTTGAGGTTCGCCGACTTGGTGGTGCGTTTCGATTGGATTTGATGGAGAGCCATGTCGATACGTTAGCAGGGACGGGGCAATTCAGGGAGGAGCAAGGAGAATACGGGGACGAGCCAGGGTGAGAGGCCCGTATTGTCCTTGCCCTCCCCGCCGTGTCCTCGCTCATTGCTCGGAGTCGCGTTGACTGTGCTCGGGCCGCGCCCTAGTCTTGCTCTCGTGACCGCCACTCCCTTGACGGAACGCCTGCGCCGCGCGGCAAGCGCACTCGTGCGCTCACCACAAGCCGGCCTCGCGCTCGTCATCTTCGTCGCCAGCGCCGGCTTGGCCGCGGCCGCCGGTTCGCATGCCGATCCGGTCACCGGCGCGACCGTCAACAACTTCCTCAACGCGCATACCCTCATCCAGATGGCGACCGACGCGAGCGGATTCGCCATTATGGGCGTCGGCGCGACGATCGTCATCATCTCGGGTGGCATAGACCTCTCCGTCGGCGCGGTGTACGCGCTCGCCGGGGTGGCCATGGCGATGGTCCTGCGCGCAGCGGGCCCGCTCGATCCAGTCACCACCGTGTTCCTCGGCCTCGGCACCTGCCTCGCCGTGAGCCTTCTCTGCGGGCTCGCCAACGGCGTGATGGTCGTCGGGCTGAACGTGCACCCCTTCATCATCACACTCGGCACCATGTGGATGCTGCGCGGCATCGCCTTTGTCGCGAGCCGCGCGGAGAGCATCCTCGTGCCCACACCGCTGACCAACTTCGCGAAAGCGTCTCTCGGTCTCGGTGCGACGCTCTCCCCGGTCCCGATGGTCGCCACGCTCGCGGTGATGGCGGCCGGGTCAGTCTACCTGACCCGGACCGTGATGGGCCGCCGCATTTTCGCCGTCGGGGGGAACGCGGAGGCAAGCCGTTTCGCCGGACTGCACGTTGAACGCATCCGCCTGGGTGTTTACGTGCTGTCGGGACTTACCGCCGGCATCGCCGCGTTCCTCGGCGCGAGCTTCTACGGGTCGGCAACGTCATCCGACGCAAACGGCTATGAGCTGTACGTGATCGCCGCCGCGGTGGTCGGTGGTGCAAGCCTCACCGGCGGTAAGGGGAGCGCGGTGAGCGCGACACTCGGCGCGCTGCTGATCGTGCTGATGCGTCAGGCAATCCGCACGCTGCACCTGGACCAGAACTATGAATGGATCATCATCGGTGGCGCGATGATTGTCGCCGTCGTGCTTGACCAGGGCGGCACGAAACTCGTCGCCCGCCGCGTCGCGGCCGCAGCGGGCCGCGCCCCGTCTTCTCCTGAACCCTCCGCACCGGGATCCACATGATGCGTTTCGCGCGCACGTCCACAGCCCCGATCCTCGCCGCCGCGCTGCTCGCTGCCTGCGGCGGCGCAAAAGACAAGACGACCGCCGCAGGCGATGCCAAGCCGGCTGGGAAACCGTTCGTCATCACGATGATCGCCAAGAGCTCGACCAACCCGGTCTTCCTCTCCGCGCAGACCGGCGCAGAGGCCGCGGCCGCGGAGATGTCGAAGCAACTGGGCATCGACGTGAAGATCGACTGGCGCACGCCGCCGAGCGAAGACGGCACGGTGCAGGCGCAGCGCATCGCCGAGGCGGTGAACGACGGCGTGCAGGCGCTGCTGATCTCCGCGAGTGACGCGGGCAAGGTAACCGGCGCCATCGACGATGCCGTGGCTCGCGGAGTGCCCGTGATGATGTTCGACAGCGATGCCCCCGCCTCGAAGCGATTCTCGTTCTATGGCGGCGACGACATCGCGATGGGCCACCAGGTGATGGCCGAGCTCGCCAAGCAGATGGGCGGGAAAGGAAAGATCGCGATCCTCGCCGGAAACCAGAACGCGCCAAACCTCCAGAACCGCGTGAAGGGCGTGAAGGAAGAAGCGGCGAAGTATCCCGGCATCACGATCCTCAATACGTTCTACCACGCGGAAACACCGCAGGACGCCGCCGCCGAAGTGCTCCGCGCGCAGAATGCGTATCCGAACATTCAGGGATGGGCGATGATCGGCGGGTGGGCGCTGTTCACGAAGGCGCTGCTGACCGATCTCAATCCGGCCAAGGTGAAAATCGTCTCGGTGGACGCTCTTCCGGCAGAGTTGCCGTACGTCGACACCGGACTCGCGCCTGTCCTGCTCGCGCAGCCGTGCTACATGTGGGGATACGTGTCGGTGAAGACGATCGTGGACCACGTGTATTCCAAGAAGGACGTTCCCGCGCACGTGAACATGGACCTCGTCCGCGTGAGCAAGGACAACCTCGGCACGTGGGCGCGCCAGCTCCGCGACTGGGGGTTCACGGACGTGGACCAGAAGTACCTCGCGATGCCGAAATAGACGGCGATGCCGGCGGCGGTTCGTTTTCTCGGGGTCACGAAGCGCTTTCCGGGCGTCGTCGCGCTGCGCGGCGTATCGTTCGACGTCGCGAAAGGAACGTGCCACGCGGTGTGCGGCGAAAACGGCGCGGGCAAGAGCACGCTCGGCAAGCTGCTCTCGGGCATCGACCGCCCGGATGAAGGAACCATCGAAATCGACGGGCGCCCCGTGCGATTCCTAAGTCCCGCCGAGGCGCTCGCGGCCGGTGTGGCGATGGTGCACCAGGAGCTCGCGAGCTGCTCGAATCTTTCGGTGGCGGAGAATCTCTGCCTCGGCAAGCTCCCGTCGCGCTGGAAGTTCGTGAACCGCCCCGCGATGCACGCGCGCGCCGCGGAGCTGCTCGCGGACATCGGCGCGGAGATCGACACGTCGAGGGCGATGTCCGCACTGAACGTAGCCGAGCAGCAACTGGTGCAGATCGCATCGGCGGTGGGAAGCGGAGCGCGGGTGATCGTGTTCGACGAGCCGACGAGCAGCCTCAGTGAACGCGAGGCGGTTCGACTGTACGATCTGGTCGGGCGGCTCACCGCGGGCGGCGCGACACTGCTTTATGTGTCACACCGGATGCCCGAAATCTTCAGGCTGTGCGGGCAGATCACCGTGCTGCGCGACGGCGAGCACGTCGCGACGCGTGCCGCCGGAGAGACGAGCGAGCGCGAACTGGTCCAGTTGATGATCGGCCGCCATCTGGAACAACGAACGCCGGTTCACCTCGCGGCGACGCCGGGATCCGCGACGCTGGACGTTCGGGACCTGGGCTCTCGCGGCAAGTTCGAACAGGTCTCGTTTTCGCTGCGGGCGGGTGAGGTGCTCGGCCTCGCAGGCCTCGTGGGCGCAGGCCGTTCGGAAATCGCGAAGGCGCTCTTCGGGCTCGACCCGAACGTCACGGGCTCCGTGGCGGTGCACGGCGCGCCCACGCGAATCCGTTCTGCCCGCGACGCAATGCGTCTTGGCATCGGACTCGTACCGGAGGACCGAAAGGTCGAGGGACTTGTCCTGTCGATGGGATCGCTGTCGAACGTCACGCTGCCGCTCCTCGACCAGCTATCGCGCGCCACCTGGATCCGCCGCCGGGACGAGCAGGCGCTCGGCCGCAAGTATTTCGAGCGCCTGCGCGTGAAGGTCGCGGGCAACGATGCGCCCGCGTCGGGGCTCTCCGGCGGGAACCAGCAAAAGCTCGTGCTCGCGCGGTGGCTCGCCGCGGGGAGCCGCATCCTCATCCTCGACGAACCGACGCGCGGGGTGGATGTCGGCGCGAAGGCGGAACTGCACGAGTGGATCGCCCAGCTCGCGGCGGACGGACACGCGATCCTGCTGATTTCGAGTGAACTGCCGGAGCTGTTGTATTTGTCGAGCAGGGTGATGGTCCTGCGACACGGGCGAGTGGTGGGAGAAGTGGCACGGGGTGAAGCGACGGAGGAGAGGGTACTGGGGCTGATGGCTGGGGTGTCGAGCTTCACCCCTCTTTTTCAGGCGAAGTCCTCCACAGCACGAGCATGAGCAGAATCGCCCCGCACGTCACCCCTGCATCCGCGACGTTGAACGTGTAGAACCGGGAATCGTGAATCCCGACATCGATGAAGTCCACGACGCCCTTCGCCGAGCGCAGGCGGTCGAGGAGGTTTCCCAGCGCGCCGCCGGCGATCAATGCGAGGGCAATGGGCTGAACGGTTTCGTCGGTGTGCGTGTGACGGTACATGCCGAAGATCACCGCGAGCATCACGATCGCGAGCCCGGTGAAAACCGTACGCGATGCGCCGCCGAGCGAGATGTTCATCGCCGCGCCCGTATTGTACGTCAGCGTGAAGCGCACCCAGTCGCCGATCACGTTGTTCTCGACGTGCGGCGAGAGGTGGCCTTCGACGAGCCGCTTGCTGATGAAGTCGAGAATGACCCAGGCGGAGAAGAGCGGCCAGAACACACGGGCGCGGCGAGGAATGGTCATGGTGATTGCGTCAGATTCCGAATTGCCTGAAGTGGTGGTCGCAATGGCGGTAGGCGAGGACGCCCCACGCGCGGCCGGACATTGACCCGAACGCCGGATGACGCGGCCATTTGTCGCGCGGCGAGCGGGTGGAAAATTCTCGATGAGCGCGCTCAGCGTAACGATCTCACCGGTCCACGCTGCGGGTGCCCGTGCCACGAGTTCGGGCGCCGTCGGAGTGCTATGAGGCCACGGCAGAACGTAGATCGCCAGTTGTTTGATAATCGGGAAACGGACCGGCACCTTCTTGGGCGCGACTTCGAGTTCGCCGAACGTCATTCGCAGGGAGTCCGCAAGGTGGACGACCATCCGCGGCGCGGTCAGTTTCCCCCAGTGCGGCGCACGATCCGGCACGAGCTTCGCGAGGCGCTGCTGGATCTCCGCTCTGCTCGCTGCGTGAAATAGTGTTCCGCTCATGCGACGCCCTCCGGTCAGAGTGTCCGCCAGCTCACGGAAAGAATCGCGGGCGGGATGCCCTTTCGCCAGCGGCATTGTCCGGCCGCCCGCGGGGACGTAAGATGGGCGGGTCACACCGGCACCCGGCGCGCCGTTGGCGCCTGGGCCAACCCACTCCACGGAGCCCCCGATGAAGAATTATCTCACCGAGGCAATCGGCACATTTTTTCTCGTGTTCACGATCGGACTGTGCGTCAACCAGGGTGTCGAGTTGGCGCCAATCGCGATCGGCCTCTCGCTAATGATCATGGTCTACGCGGGTGGACCGATCTCCGGCGGGCACTACAATCCATCGGTCTCACTCGCTGCGTGGATCCGCGGCGCGCTCCCGACCAAGGAGCTCGTGCCATACTGGGTTGCGCAGTTCGTCGGCGCGGTGCTGGCGGCGTTCCTCATTTACAAGTTCACCGGGAGCGCGTTGCACGTTGCGCCGGGCGCGAACGTGAGCTGGATGAAAGCGCTCACCGCGGAGATCGTGTTCAGTTTTGCGCTCTCCTACGTCGTGTTGCACACGGCCACCACCAAGTCGACGGCCGGCAACTCGTACTACGGCCTCGCGATCGGCCTCACGGTGACGACCGGCGCATTCGCCGTAGGCGCGATATCCGGCGGCGCCTTCAACCCGGCGGTGGGGCTCGGACCGGCGATCATGGAGGCGGTGCTGGGGTCTTCGGTGACGTCGATGGTGTGGATCTATGCGGTGGGGCCGCTCGTGGGCGCGGCGGCGGCGGCATACGCGTACAAGCTTCAGCGGCCTGGGGAGTAACTGCTCACGATACCAACATGGGACTGTTAACCACTAACTGTTGGTTGGTTAATGGTGAACTAATGGGAGTGGTCACGCCCCTTGGCGACGAAGTTCGTGGCTGCTAATTGGTTCACTATTTGACCAACCAACGGTTAGTCGTTACCAGCTATACGCAGTCGGCAATCTACGAGCCGAGCCCAAACACCTCCACGAACGTAAGCCTGTTCCCGTCCGGGTCGAGCGCCACGAACTCGGTTGTCCCCCACGTCTGGGCCGCGATGTCCCCGGCCGGATCGACGATCCCCCGCTCGCGGCAGTGGCTGTACAGCTGGCGGATCTCCGTCACCTCGATCCTGCAACTCGACACCTTCGACAGATTGGGGTCGTCGGTGCGCCAGAAGTGTATCTCGATTGCATCGCGGCGCACCCCACCGTACTCGCCGGCGTTGAAGCCCATCTTGAAGTCGAGCACATCCACGTAGAACTCGATCGAGCGCCTGACGCTGGCGACCGGCAGGAGCGGGATGCCGCGGGCGAAGTAGGGAGTGGCCATGCCGTAAGCTTCGCCTTTCGCATCGTGCGGGCAAGTCGCATCTTCCCCGGGTCCACTTTTTGCCATGACCCCGCGCACGCGCGCTGAGTCATCGTCCATGATTGGAGTCCCAATGCGCCTGACACGATTCGCGCCGGCCCTTGCTGCCGCCGCCCTGCTGACCAGCTGCCACTCCGCCACACTCTCGACGGGCGTCGCCCCTTCTGCCGGTCCTTGGCGCACCGTTTTCGACGGCACCTCGCTCGACGCTTGGCGCGGGTACCAGGGCAAGCCGATCCCGTCCGGCTGGCACATTGCCGGCAACACGCTCGCCAAGGATGTCCCCGTCGCCGACATCGTCACAAAGGACGAGTTCGCGGACTTCGAGCTCGAACTCGAATGGAAAATCGGCGAAGCCGGCAACAGCGGGATCTTCTACCGCGGCACGGAAGAATACAATCACATCTACTGGAGCGGCCCCGAGTACCAGCTGCTCGACGACATCAAAGCCGAGGACAACAAGACACGCTTCACCTGCGCGGGCGCGGCATACGGGATTTATGCGTCGCCCGAAGGGCACCTCAAGCCCGTCGGCGAGTGGAACAAGACGCGCATCATCGTAAAAGGCTCCCATGTCGAGCACTGGCTCAACGGCTTCAAGCTGCTCGAATACGAACTCGGCAGCCCCGACTGGCTCGACCGCGTCAAGAAAAGCAAGTTCGCGGCGTGGCCGAATTATGGGCTTGCCAAGACCGGGCACATCGGGCTGCAGGGCGACCACTCGGGATCGCTCGCCTTCCGCAACATCCGCATTCGGGAACTCAAGTGATCAAGACGCGGCTGTCCGTCATGATGTTCCTCCAGTATTTCGTCTGGGGGGTGTGGTTCGTCACGATGGGCACGTACCTCGGCGCGACCCTGCACTTCACGGGTTCCGAGGTTGCCGCCGCGTACGGTGCGACAGCGATCGCGGCGATCGTCTCGCCCTTTTTCATCGGCATCGTCGCCGATCGCCTGTTCTCGAGTGAAAAGCTGATGGCGGTGCTGCATATCACCGGCGGCGTGGTGATGTGGTTCGTGGCGCAGCAGACGACGTTCGCGACGTTCTATCC
>JBIOHR010000071.1:0-14860 GCA_044449085.1 Gemmatimonadales bacterium
GGCGGACACTCCGCCCGCGCAGCTCGATCCCGATCTGAGTGATCGCTGGGCGGATGCGGCGCGCATCGAAGGCTCGCGCCGATTCGTCGCGCACCGCTTCCCGCTGCTCAAGGACGCGCCGATCAACCAGACACACTCGTGCCACTACGAGTCGACGTCGAGCGGGAACTACATCATCGACAAGCACCCGCAGCTCTCGAACACGTGGATCGTTGCGGGGGGAAACGCCGAGGGGTTCAAGATGTGCCCGGTGATCGGCGAGTATGCCGCGAATCGCATTACGGGAATCGACGGCGATCCGGCGCTCGTGCGCGCCTTCAAGATTCCGGCGAAGGAGTTCGAGCCGCCGGCACCGCCGAAGCCGGCCACACCGGCCGACAGCGCGCGGAAGCCAGGGGGGGCACCGCCGGGAGCGGAGTGAACGCTGCGGGTCGCTTGGCGCGCTACTTCATGTTCTCGTACCACTTCAGGTTCGCCGTCGCCGTGCCAATGCACACGACGTCCGGACGCTTGTCGCCGTTCATGTCCGCTGCCGCGCATCCGGCCGCAGCCATACCGCCGGCGTCGAGTGCCTCCTTGGTCCAGCGGTCCTCGGCCGCGTTCGCAAGGCGATACAGGTAGACACTTCGCTTTCCCGAACGTTCGCCAACGATGATTTCGTCCTGGCCGTCGCCATCGAAGTCGGCGACGACCATCGTGTGCCCGTCGCGTATCGTGTCATCGATGACGTGGCGCTTCCACACGCCACCTGACTGACGATAGACCACAATTTCGTTGCCGTGCCATGGTTCGATAGTCGCGAGGTACTTTTCGCGCCCGATGCTTCCGACGACGACCTCGCTCGCGCCACCCTTCGGCCACGGCGACGGATCGCCGTCCAGGATCTTCGCACGCGTCCACGTGCCACGATCGAACCGCAGCTGAAATACACCCGAGAAACTTCCGCTGAACACCGACTCGCGCGTGTCGCCGTTCCACGCGTACGGGAGAATGCCGTGGACCACGCCGGAATCCTCCGCGATCGCTTCACGCTTCCAGTCACCGGGGCGATACATCACGAGTGGCGTGCGGTCGTCGTAGCCGGGCGCAACGGCGCGCGAGCCGATGAGCGGAAAGTTGACCAGCACTCTCTTGCCTGTGCCGTCGATGTCCGCAAATCGGAGGCGATGCGACGTCGGCAGCCGGTCGATCTCCCTCGACGACCACGGATCGCGCGGGTCGCCGTTGTGTGAGAGGATCGCGATGTTTCCGGCGCTCTTCGCGTAGACCGTCGAAAATCCGTACGCGAGCGCAATCTCTGGAATCCCGTCGCCATCCACGTCCCACGCCGCGGCGTTGATCGGCTGGTCGATGCCGGAAACGATCACGTGCTCGTGCCATTCGGGATTTTCATACCAGCGAAGCTCGTGAAGGCCACTGGCCAGCGCGATGATGTCGGGCTTGCCGTCGTGGTTCAGGTCCGCGACGACGACCTGATACCCACCGGTGAGGCCGGTGTCGATCAAGTGTTCCGTGAAGTGCACGGCGCGAACAGGTGATGGCGGGTACGCGCGGGTGCGGGCGACGGCTGACCCTCCGGCCGCAAGCGCGATCGCGGCGGCGACCGCGATCACCGACGCGACACGATCGCTCATTTCGCGGCGGGGGCGAGCGCGACCGAAGCCTCGATAATTTCCCCGAGCACGCCGACGTCGACGTCAGCGAGCCGTTTGACATAGAGGCACCCCTTTCCCGTCTTGTGCTTCCCCAGCCGTTTCAGCAGGGCGGGATGCCGCTGGATGGCGCCCACCAGGTACAGCGTGAGGTTCGCCTTGCGCGGCGCGAATCCGACGATCATCCAGTTCGTGCTGCCGCTTGCGCCCTGATACACGCGGTCGCCGAACCCCACGATGCCGGGGCCCCACATCTTGCCCGGCGCGCCCGTAGCCTTCTTCATGAGCGCCGCCACCTTCTTGCAGTCGGCGCGAATCCCGGCTTCAGGGATGGCGTCGAGAAACTTGGCGACGCTCGCCTTCGTCTCCTTGGTCTTCAACTCACGTGGCATGGGAAGGGAGGTGAGAGAAACGACGAAAATGGCCTTCCCCGGGCGCCGGCGCCACTCCCGCATTTGCGCCGCTCGTCTCAGGCGGCGCGCGCCGCGATCTCCACTTTGATCGCCCGCCATTTCCCCTGCCGGAACCTGAGGATGCTCAGCGTGCACCGCGTGAAGTGACCGGCGAGGATGGCGAACCAGATGTGGATCGGCAGAAGCGTGCCGAGATGCTGCACCACGAAGCAAATCCCGAGCGGCAGCACCATCTGCGAGACGAGGGAGATGTAGAGCGGCCCTTTCGTGTCGCCGGTCCCCTGCAGTCCGCCAGTGTACGTGAGCGCGACGGTGATGAACAGACCCGATACGCTCAGAACGCGCAGAAGCTGCGTTCCGATTCCCAGCACGAGCGGCTCGTGCATGCCGAAAATGCCGAGCAGCTGGTGCGGGATGAGCAGGAAGAGTGACCCTACGACGGCGGCCACGACCAGTCCGATGCGCGCGGCGACCTTCACCCCCTGCTCTGCGCGGTCCGGCTTGCCGGCGCCGAGGTTTTGTCCGGCGATCGCGGCCGCCGCGCCGAGCAGCGCCGTGGAAGTCCAGGTCACGAACGAGAAGAGCTCCGTGTAGCTCACGGCATATACGGCCTGCGCTTCGGCACCGTGCGCCACCGATCCGATGAACCCGAGCATCATCACGCCGCCGATGTTCATCGCGATCCCCTGAAAGCCCGTGGGGAGACCGAACTTGAACAGCGACTTGATGATCGCCCAGTCCGGCGCGAAGCCTTCGTGTCTCGGAAACGAGACCACCCATCCACCGCGCAGCAGCCTCCAGAGCGAGTAGATCGCAACGAGCCCGAACGCGGTGGACGTGCCGATCGCCGCGCCGCGCGTCCCGAACGCGGGGATCGGCCCGAGTCCGCGAATCAGCACCACGTTGAACACGATGTTGAGCGCGGTCGCCGTGATGCCGAGGCGCATCGGCGTCCGCGCATCACCCGCCGAGCGCAGCGCGCCGGAGAGCATGAAGAAGATCATCATGCCGATGCTGAAGACGAACATCGTGCGCAGGAACGGCAACGCTTCGGCCTGCACCGCAGGCGAGGCATTCACCACGTTCAGGAGGTGTGGCGCCAGGAAGTAGCCCGCAGGCGCGAGCACACCGAGAGCGAGGACGATCGCAGTGATGAAGGCCTGATAGACGGTGCGGTCGACTTTCTCGTGATCGCCGGCACCGGCAAAGCGCGCGACGAGCACACTCATCCCGGTGAAGAGCGACGAGATGAAGACGATGACGACGAGAAATATCTGCCAGCTCACGCCCACGGCGGCGTTGCCGGTGAATCCGACGTAGTTGCCGACGAGCGCGTGGTCGATCACGCCCTGCATGCCGCCGATGACGTTGGCGAGCATGGTGGGCCATGCGAGTTTCCAGACGGCGGAGGCGAGGTGGCCTTCGACGATGGAGCGATCGTAACGTTTTTCGCCGGATCGCGGCGTGGATTCAGCCACAGGTGACCGCGGGCGTGGGCGCCGTGCTGGGCGATTTCATTTTGTTGTTTCGGTTTCAATGCGGCCGTCCAACCCTCGCCGCGTGCACACCAAGCGGCACCGACCGGCGAGGGTCGCCCGAAATGAAACAGGACTACGGCTTTGCGGGTAGCGCTTTGCGCTTCCAGAACGGATCGGACCCACGCTGCTCCGCGGTCAGCCCGCTCAGGGCCGAGTTATACGCCCAGATATTCGAGACCCTCGACACGACTGATTTCGCGGCGGCCTCGTCAAGGATCTTGTGGTCATCCGCCGTGAAGCCGGCGCCCGTGTTGTCGTCGCCGGCCATCGCGGCGTCGAAGCCGGCCATGGTGGACGTGCTCGAGAACATCCAATACGTCGTGGACGAGGCGCCCTGCACCACCTCGTATGTGCGAAACTCGGGGTTTGCACCGGCCCGGATCGACGCGGCGCGATACGCCTTGACCGCCGCAATGAACATGGCCTCGGTGCCGAACCGAACGCGCCACTCGTCCCACGTCGTGAAGCGGCGCGTCAGGACGTTCGGCATCTCACCGGCGGACATTTCCGGCCGCAGGACGGCGATGTAGCTCCTGGCGTCCGAGATGTACTTGCCATCGTCGGCCACGAGCGACGGCAGCAGTTTCGAATACGCAGGGTCATTCGTGCTCAGGTCGTTGTTCTTGCCGATGTCCGCGTAGCTCGCGGCGACCGTCAGCCAGCAGCTCACGGCCGGTCCGGTGACGCTCTGCAGCGCAAGCGTTGATGCGCTCCCCTTCACCGCCTCCCCGGCCCGGGCCCAGCTCTCTTCGTGCTTGTCGTGTGCCGGTCCCATCCCCGCCCGTACGGTCTCGCAGACGGCGTTCACCATCGCGGGCGGCGTCATGCTCGCCTGTGCCGACAGCGCGGGCACCCCGCCAATAGCGAGGCTTGCGGCCGCCGCGATGCGGAGGCTGCGGATAGTGCTGGACATGGAGAGATCGCTCCCGCCGCGCCGGTTCGGAGCGGCATGCAGGTGACCGGTGCGCGCGAGGCCATCCGGGTCGTACCTTCGTTGCGGCGCGGTGCGACATTCATCGCAACGCGCGCCGAACGTAACTCCGCATCTGTTGGATAGCGAGTTCAGCTATTCGACTCTGGGCCGGAGGAGCAGTCGAGCCGCTCGAGGGTCTCAGCCACCATCATCGCGCGGGGAGAGTGTTAGGCCGGCACGATCGCGAGCACGCGCAGCGGGCTTCCGCTGCCGTTCACAATCTTGAGCGGCGCCGCTATCACCACAGCTCCGGTCGCAGGAAGCTGATCGAGGTTCCGCAGGCTCGCGAGACCGAACCGTCCGTTCGCGTGCATGAGCGTGTGATTGGGGAACGGCGGGTCGAACGTGCCCGCCTGCCCTGCATCGGTCCCGACGGTTTCGACGCCGACGCCGAGCACTTCGCGATCCTTCGCGAGCAACAGGGATGCATCCTTGTGGAAGCCCGGACTGTGCGGACCGTCCGCGCGCACGTTGAGGAAGCGCGCAGGATCGGTGCGCGTGCTCCACCCCGTGCGCATCAGCACCCACGCGCCCTTTGGAATGCGCGCGTGCGCCTTCTCCCAGCTTTCAATGTGCGCAGGCGTGAGGATGAAATCCTCGTTCTTCGCGACCTCGGCCGTGCAGTCGATCACGCACGCAGGGCCGATGAACCTCCGCGCGGGAATCGTATCAACCCGGTTGTCCGGCAGATCCCTGCCCGTGATCCAGTGCACCGGCGCGTCGAAGTGCGTGCCGGTGTGCTCGCCCATCGCGATGGTGTTCCAGTACCAGGCCGGGCCCTTGTCGTCGTATTTCGAGATCACGTCGAGTGTCACGCCAGGCGACGACGCAAAGATCGGCGGCAGTCCGATCACGGGCGTCTCCGGCCCGAGCGGCTGCGTGAGGTCGACCATCCTGAGCGAACCGGCGTCGAGTGCGGCGATGAGATCGGAGAGAATTGGCATGGCTGGAAGACCGAGGACCGAAGACCGAAGACCGAAGACCGAACTACACGCGGGTAATTGTGCCAAACACTGACGTCAACAACCAGTACACACCCACAGCGAGGATCACGAGCGGGATCCCGAACCGGATCCAGTGCACCAACCAGCGCGGCGCCGGCCGGCCGCCGCCGAGCGCGAGCTGCTCCAGCGCGTGCGCGCGATGCATGCACCAGCCGACCGTAATGACGGCGAGCAGTGAGCCCAGCGTTTGCATCCCGGACCCGAACGTGAGATCCCACGGCACGAACACGGCGTTGTTGATGCTCGGCGGAATCGCGAGCACGAAGCACACCGCGGCCATCAGCCACACCGCGCGCGGACGCGGCATCTTCGTGTTGTCCGTGATCCCCGCCACGAGCACCTCCACCGCCGCGATGTCCGAGAGGTACCCTGCACCGAACAATCCGATGAAGAACATGGTACCGAAGAGCCACCCGGCAGGCATCGCGCCGAACACTTTCGGGAGCGTCACGAACACGAGGCCCGGCCCCGATGTAGGCTGGAGCCCGAACGCAAACACCGCGGGCATGATCGCGAGTCCCGCGATGAGCGACGCCGCCGTGTCGCCAATGGCCGTCCAGAGCGCCGGCCGCGCGAGCGACTCGTCGTCCTTGAGGTACGAGCCATAGACAACCATGAACGTTCCGCCGAGCGAGAGCGCGAAGATCGCGTGCCCGATCGCCGCGGCCATCACGTTCGCGGTGAGGTCCGAGAACCGGAACTTGAGGATGTACCAGCGTACACCGTCCATCGCGTGCGGCAGCGTGAGCGACCGGATCACCAGGACGATCAACACCAGCGTCCACGCCGGCAGGATGACTTTGCTGATGCGCTCGATGCCGGCGCGCACGCCCTTCAGCACGACGAACGCACAGGCCGCGATCACCGCGCCGGTGCACACGAGCTGCAGCAGAAACGATTTCAGGGCGAACCCGTGGTCGGGCGGCAGAATCGCCGCGGCGTCGTACGGCAGCCCCACGGCTGAGGCGAGCTGTCCCACGGCGTAGTACAGCACCCAGCCGAGCACGCCGGAGTAGTAGCCCGTCGCCGCGGCGACCACGAAAAAGAAGAACCAGCCCACCTGCTTTCCGAACGGCAGTCCGCCGGCGGCGAACGCGCCGACGGGCCCGCGCCGCGTTTTCCGCCCCAGCGCAAACTCGGTCATCAGGGCCGGCACGCCGATGAAAATCGAGACGAAGGCATAGAACAGCACGAACGCCGCGCCGCCGAACTTCCCCACCATATAAGGAAAGCGCCACACGTGGCCGAGCCCGATCGCCACGCCGGTTACGGTCATCAGTGTGCCGAAGCGCGTGGCGAAGGTCTCGCGGGTGCCGTCCGTCATGCGCGCGCGACTTCGGCGAGCAGGTCGAGCGCGGTGTCGACGTCGTCCAGCGTGCTGTAGAAATGCGGCGCGAGCCGAATCACGTCCCCGCGCGCCGAAGGCAGCACACCGCGTGCGCGCATCGCCGCTTCAACCGCGTGCGAGTCGCGCACGACGAAGGCCGTCACGGCGCTCTTGCGCGCGATGTCGCCGGTGCCGTGCAGCGTGAGTCCGCGGGCGCGGCCGCCGTCCACGAGACGCCGGGCGAGCTGCTTGTGCCACGCCCGTATATTCCCCACGCCGATCTCGTTGATGATCGCCATGCCCGCCCGTGAGACGTACGCGTTGGCGATCGGCGGCGTGCCGGTGTCGAACCGGCTCGCCGTGGGCGCCCAGTCGAGCGTCCTGGTCTCGAACGCAAACGGATTCGCGCGACCGAACCAGCCGGTCATCGTCGGCTGGAGCGATTCCACCAGGCCGGGTCGCACGTAGAGGAACGCGACCCCCGGAATGCCCATGAGGAACTTGAGGCTGCCGGAGGCGAGGAAATCGCAGCCGATCGCGCGCACGTCCACGGGCACCGCCCCGAGCGACTGGTACGCGTCGATGTACGACAGGGCGCCCACGGCGTGCGCGCGCGCCGCAATCCGGCCGATGTCCTGGATGAACCCGTTCTGGTAGTACGCGTGGCACGCCGAGATGACGGCCGTGCGCTCGTCTGCCCGCGTGTCGTATTCGGCGGGATCGATCATGCCGTCATGCACCGGCGCCCATGTGACCTTCGCCCCCCGCGGCTGCTGCGCGAGCCAGACGTGCGCCACGGTCGGGAACTCCGCCTCGCTCACCAGCACGTTCGCGCGCGCGCCGGAAAAGTCGATGGCGCTCGCGACGGCGCTCGTCGCCTCCGATACCGAGCTGAACACCGCGATGTCATCGGCGGCGGCGTTGATGAGCGTCGCGAACTCCGCCTTGGCCAGATGGACCTCGTGCATCCACGCGTCCCAGTCCATGCCGGCGCGATTCCACGAGTCGAGATAGCGCTCCGCCGCCGCGCGCGTCGAATCCACCTGCGGCGCCTGGGAGCAGTTGTTCATCGGGATGCACGACGCGAGAAGCGGAATACGCCGCCGCCAGCCTTCGACGTCGAATTCGGGGCGAGGCGCGGTCAGCGTGCGGCTCCCGCGCCCATCCGGCGGCTCAGGATGTGGCGCCGGAATCGAAACGCATTCTCCGGAAGTTGCAGGTCCATGCCGTACTTCTCCGGCCCCACGGCGTCGACCTTCGCGACGATCACACTGAGGTCGTCGCGCTCCATCGCGGCCATGAACGCCTCGCCGAACGCGACCGGATCCGCGGCGCTCGCAACTTCGCGAATCCCCGCCCCCCGCGCGATCGCAGCGATGTCGGTCACACCGGATGTCGTATGCGAGTCGAACCCGCCGGTGGAAAGCAGGCTCCCATTGTCGAACACGATGTGCACCAGGTTCTTCGGCCGGTAGCGCGCAAGCGTGGCGAACGTGCCGAGGTTCATGAGCACCGATCCGTCACCGTCGAACACCACCACCCGCTCGGCGGGCCGGTGCAGTGCGAGGCCGAGCCCGATGGACGACGCGAGCCCCATCGCGTGCTGGAGATAGAAGAAGTTCTCGCGGTGGCCGAGATCGTACAGCTCCTGGGCGGCGGCGCCCATGATGGTGACGACGAGTGCGTCGTCGAGCTCCGGGTACATCATCTCGATGCAGCGCGCGCGTTCCATCAGTCCTCCATCAGGTCGCGCGTGAGCAGCAGCGCGACGGGCGAGAGGGAGCTCTGCGAGAACGTCCATCCCTCGCGGATCTGCTTCGCCACCATTTCCGGATCGCGGGCGTACTCGAACGGAATCGAGAGCGCGCGCAGCACCTGTTCTGTCACGATCCCCCCGCGCGTGTGCCACGGATACGGCTCGCCCCAGTGCCCGCGCACCGCGATCATCATGAAGAGCGGCACGTGGTAGAGCTGCGCGAGCGATACGATCCCGTTGATCGCCGCGAGAAAGCCGTGGTTCTGCATAAGCAAGACGTGCGGGGTCCCCGCGAAGTAGGCGCCGGCGGCAATTCCGATTGCCTCTTCTTCCTTCGCGACCTGCACGAGTGAGAACTCCGGATCGTCCTCCGCGCGCTGCAGCAGGAGGCCGAGCCAGGTCTCGGGGAGCGCCGACGCGGATCGGATACCGGCGGCCTTGATGCCCTCGAAGATTGTCTTTGAGTTGTCGTACGAAACCGTCATGCCGCCTCGCGCCGCGAAACCGTCGCCGTCACTTCTTCCCTGCCTGACTGCGCCTGAAGTCGTCCAGCCAATGCTGAATCACGACGATCCGCGCCGGATCGCCGCCGGTCGCCTCGGTCACATAAATCTTCCCCGTCTTGCGATCCACGTCCCATCCGTTCCCGAATCCCGGTACGGTCATCACGGTTTCCGTCGACCCCACGGCGACGGACGTCCCGATGGTCACGTGCACGGCCCGCAGGGTTTTCCCGTCCTGCGCCAGGTAGTAGATCGTCCGTCCATCGCCGGACCAGCGCGCCAAGTGACCACCGCCCGACGACACTTTCACCACGCCGCCGGCGCTCGCCACCGGGAACGGTCGCACGTAAATCTCCGGCGTGGCCGCCTCCAGAGAGGTGAACGCCGCCCACTTGCCGTCCGGCGAGATCGCGGCATCGAGCTGCCCCCAATCCGCTGAAAGATACGAACGCGGTGCGGCTCCGGGCGTTGCCGGGTTTGCGATGTACACGGTCGCCGGCGTCCCTCCGGACGCAATGCCGCTGCCGCCAAGTGCACCGGGCGCACTTTGCGAGGAAAACACGAGTGTCGTGTCCGAGGGCCATGCGCTGGCGTGCTGGTCGTCGGGCATCTTGAAGAGGCGCTCCGGCGGAGTGCTGCGGTCCACCGGCTGCGTGAAGATGTCTTCCGCGTCGCCGCCCGGGATCTCCGCGGTAAACGCGATGCGCTTGCCGTCGGGAGACCAGACCGGCGAGTGGCCGCCGCCGTCCTGCGTCAGGCGCGTCACCCCGCCGAGCGCGACGTCGTAGAGTTCGGTGTAGCGATTCGTGCTCCGCGCCGCACCGACCGTAATCGCGAGCGTGCGCCCATCCGGCGACGCGCGGACATACGCAATGACCTTCGGCGGCAAGGGCAGCGTATCAACCCTCCCATGTGCGTCGCGTACCAGGATCCGGTACTCCGGCTCGAGCCCTGAGCGATACACAAGCGTGCCGTTGCGCGTGACCTCGAACGGTGAGACGCCCCCGTTTGGCTGGAGGTCCGCCACGATTGGGATCGGGTTGCCGGATATTGCGTGCCGTTTGGGGTCGAACTTGATCGCAAACAGTCCGCCGCCGGTCGCCGCATACAGCAGATGACCGGTCGGGAGGTAGGTGGCCTCAGCCGCGTCGTCCATCACCGTATACGCCGTGTCCACCGCGAGGTCGTAGTACATCAGCTTCGACCCGCTGCGCAAATCGAGGTAGAGCACGCCGCTCCCGTCCGGCATCAGCCGCGGAGCCGCGCCGCGATCCGCCTTCGCAAGCGGGCGGACCGCACCGGACGACGTGACGAGATAGATCCGCTTGCCGCGCTCGAACACGATGCTCCCATCCTGGCCCCATCGCACGCGGCCCGCGAGCACGGAGTCGTTCGGCACGACCGGCACGGCCGCTCCGCCCGACAGCGGTACTTTCCGCAGACGCCCCCGCACGTGGAAAACGAGCCAGCTGCCGTCGGGAGAGAACGACGGCGACTCGGCGCCGTCGGATCCCGGCAAGAGGCGGTAGTCACGCTTGCCCGAGTCACGCACTGCGAGCCCTTCATCGGTCGAAAAAGCAAACCGTGCGCCGTCCTGCGAGACGGCAAAGCGCGACAGATCGGGGTGTCCGTCCGGCAGTTCGAGCGTGAGCGGCACGACCGGCATCGCCGCGGACGCTCGGCCGCGCGACATTCCCCATGCGCCGATCGCGAGCCCCGCCGCCGCAAGCAGCGCAGCGGCGAAGAGCGCACGCTGGAGTGGGCGCGCCGGCGTCGCGACGAGAGAAGCGACCGCGCCCGTTCCGTGCATGAACTGCGGCAGGCGCATCGCCTCACTGAACCTCGCCGCGCTCTCGAATCGGTCCGCCGGGAGCTTCTCGATCGCCTTCGCCACGGCGGCCGCGACGTTCTGCGGAACCGATTTCCGCAGCTGCGCCAACGGCAGCGCTGGTTCCGTGATGATCTTCATGATGATCTGCTGTGCCGAGCCGCCGACGTGCGGCGGCTGCCCCGCGAGCATTTCGTAGAGCACGCTGCCAAGCGAGTACACGTCGGACCGCGCCGTGATCTCCTTCTCGGCGGTCGCCTGCTCGGGACTCATGTAGTGCGGCGTTCCCAGCGAAAGGCCGGTCTCCGTCATGCGCCCGCCTGCGGCCGCGCTGACCGCGAGCGCGATGCCGAAATCCACGACCATCGCATGCCCGCCGTGCAGCAGGATGTTCTCCGGCTTGATGTCGCGGTGGACGATGCCGTGCTGGTGTGCGTACTCGAGTGCGTCGGCAATCTCGCAGGCGATTCGTACGGCGTCGTCCACGCCGAGCTGTGTCTCGCGGTCGAGCTTCGCGCGAAGCGTCTCGCCGTCGATGAACGGCATCACGTAGAACAGGAAGCCGCCCGCCGTGCCCGAGTCGAAGAGCGGGAGGATGTGCGGATGCTGCAGCGCCGCCGTCGTCTTGATCTCGACGACAAACCGTTCGCCGCCGAGCACCGCGGCGAGATCGGGCTTCAGCACCTTGATCGCCACCTTGCGATCGTGCTTGACGTCGGCCGCGAGATACACCGAGGCCATCCCGCCTTCGCCCAAGTGCCGCTCGATGCGGTACCGTCCTTCGAGTGCCGCGTTGAGCCGTTCGGTTTGCGAGATCACGGTGCACAACGTACGGCGCGGCCGCGATGCCTGCCACTTTCCCCGCCGCGTTCACACGTCCGCGCTTGCGTTCGGTGGCACCCGCTCCGATTATTTCCCTGCAGGTTCAGCGGACGTTCTCCCCCGCCGACTTTCCGCTACGAGGTACATGTGAGCTTACTCGCCCGCGTCAACCTGACGCTCGGCATCGCCTTCGCGCTCGGCACCGGAGTCTCGGGCGTCGTCGCGCGAAATATCCTGCAGGACCAGGCCAAGCAGGAAGGCCTCGAGACGGTGCAGCTGATGCTCTCGAGCGCCGCCGCCAACCGTGACTACACGCGTGACGAGATCGCGCCGCTGCTCACCGCGCAGATGAGCGAGCGGTTCCTGCCGCAGATGGTGCCGGCGTACTCCGCGACGCAGCAGATCCAGCGGTTTCGCGTGGCGCACCCCGACTTCGTCTATCGCGAGGCCACGCTCAATCCCACGAACCCCGCCGACCGCGTCACCGACTGGGAAGCCGACATCGTCAATCGGTTTCGCAGCACGCCATCGCTCAAGGAAGTAACCGGCCAGCGCATGACTCCGTCGGGCCTGACGCTCTACATCGCGCGCCCGCTCACCGTGAGCTCGGCGACCTGCCTCGGCTGCCACTCTACCGCTGAAGCCGCGCCGGCCACCATGACGGCGAAATACGGCACGGTGAACGGGTTCGGATGGCAAATGAACGAAATCATCGGCAGCCAGATCATGTCGGTGCCGCTCTCCGCGGCGCTCGCGAAGGCGGACAGCAACTTCTACCAGTTCATGGGCGCGCTCGTCGCGATCTTCGTGATGGTGTTCGTCATCGTGAACGTGATGATCCGCGTCATGGTGCTCCGCCCCATCTCACGCATGGCGAAGATCTCCGAGCAGGTCAGCAAGGGAGACCTCGGCGGCCCGGGATTCGAAGCCCGCGGCGACGATGAGATCGCCCAGCTCGCGCGGTCGTTCGAGCGCATGCGCCTCAGCCTGGTCAAGTCCGTGACACTGCTCGGCGGCTGATGAAACTCTGCCCCACGTGCGGCGCCGAGTACGCCGACACGGAGCGATTCTGTCCGCAGGATGGCACGCCGCTTCGGTCGCGCGAGGCGACGGAGTCGCTGGTCGGCAGCGTGATCGCCGACCGCTACCACGTGCTCGCGAAGCTCGGCGAAGGCGGAATGGGCCAGGTGTATCTGGCCGAGCACGTGCGCATGAAGCGCAAGAGCGCGGTGAAGGTCATGCGGCCCTCTATGACGAGCGACGCCGATGCCATAGGCCGGTTCCACCGCGAAGCGGCGAACGCCTGCCAGATCGACCATCCGAACGTTGCCGCAGTTTATGATTTCGGCGAGAACGGCGACGGCGTGATCTACCTCGCGATGGAGTATGTGGAGGGATCGTCGCTTGCGCGGCTGATCGAGACGAACGGCGCGCTCCCGTTGCTGCGAACAGCCGGGATCATCAGGCAGATCGCCGATGGACTTGATGCAGCGCACCAGCTCGGCATCGTGCACCGCGATCTCAAGCCGGACAACATTCTCGTCGGACGCCATCACGACGGGCGTGACCGCGTGAAGGTCGTGGACTTCGGCATCTCGAAGGCCGCGCGCGCGGAGGGGCAGTCGCTGACGCAATCCGGCCAGGTGATCGGCACGCCGGATTACATGAGTCCGGAACAGATCAGCGGGGAGGTCGCGGGACGCGAGAGCGATATCTACTCGCTGGGGATCGTCGCGTTCAATTCGCTCACGCGGGAGTTGCCATTCAAGGCGCCGAACCCGCAGGCGGGGATGCTGCTGCGGCTGACCGAGCGCGCACGGCGGCTGGCCGACGTGCGGCCGGACGTCGCCTGGCCGGAGCGCCTGCAAGGCGTGCTCGACCGCGCGCTGGAGCTCGATATCTCGCGGCGGTATGCGACGGCGTCGAGTTTCGCGGCGGACTTCTGCGCGGCGGCCGGCCTCGCGGTCGACGCCGGCGCGCGTCCGAGCGACGGCACCGATGGAGCGACGGTCGTGCTGGCCGCGGGCGCGCAGGATGCGGCGACGCCTGCGCCGGTCACGCCGGGCGGCTTCTCGTTTCCCATTCCGTGCGGATTGGGGCAGGAAGAGCTCTCGGCGATCCAGGCGAAGCTCGCGCAGCATGTGGGGCCGATCGCCAAAGTACTCGTTCGGCGCGCCGCACTCACCGCCGCCACGCGCGGCGCACTGGTCACGACACTCGCGGCGGAGATCGACAGCGAGCGCGACCGCGAGCAGTTCAGGCGCAGCGTGAGCTAGCTGCGACCGCGCCGGCGCTCGCGCGAGCGCGGGCGAACCGCCATGCTTAGGCGCAACCAGAGGCGACACCGCAGCTCGGCGACATTTTCAACCCATCACCGGAGACCCGCATGCGACTCTCACCGTTTCGGCGCACCGCCATCCTGACGTTCACCGCCGTCGCCCTCATGGGCACGTCAGGCTGCTTTGGCAGCTTCAACCTGACGCGCAAAGTGTACGGGTTCAACAAGACCGCGTCGAACGACAAGTTCGTGCGGGAGCTGCTGTTCCTCGGGCTCAACATCGTGCCGGTCTACAGCGTGGCCAGCCTGATCGACGCCGTGGTGATCAACACGATCGAGTTCTGGAGCGGCACGAACCCCGTGAACATGTCGAGCACGATCAAGGTGGACAGCACCACGAAGGTCAAGCGCGTCGCGTCCGAGACGAACGGAGTCCGGACCGTGAAGCTGGAGACGTACAAGCTCGACAAGCTCGTGTCGACGACCACGGTGCGGTACGTGACCGGCACGCGTGAGATGACGTTCGAGACGGTTCTTCCGGACGGGCGCACCGAGTCGCACATCGCGGCGATCAGCGCGGACGGGCAGGGATACGTGTCGTCGGGCGTGTACTCGGCCCTGCCGCAGGCGGGAGTGAAAGCCCAGCAGTAGGTTGCACGCAACGCGATCGGAAAGCGGGGCCCCGGCGCGCCCGACCCCCGGGGCGGGAAAGGGTTTAACGTGGGGAGAGAAGAAGAGAGGGGAGCAATAGAGCCCCCCCCGCGAA
>JBIOHR010000072.1:0-14831 GCA_044449085.1 Gemmatimonadales bacterium
GATCTCGCCCCTCACCCCTCACCACTATCTTTGACCGATGCCTGTTCTTCCTTCCCATCTCGACGCCGGCGTAGCCACCGTCTCCTTCCACCATCCCAAGGGGAATTCCCTCCCCGGCTCTCTCCTCTCCGAACTCGCCGCCGAAATCTCAAGTCTCGGCGCAAATCCCGCGGCCCGCGTCATCGTCCTCCGCAGCGAAGGCGATGGCCCCTTCTGCGCCGGCGCGTCGTTCGACGAACTCGTCGCTATCTCGACTCCCGAATCCGGCCGGGAGTTCTTCAGCGGCTTCTCGCGCGTAATTCTCGCCATGATCCGCGCGCCAAAGTTCGTGCTCGTGCGCATTCAGGGAAAAGCCGCCGGCGGCGCCGTGGGTCTCGTCGCGGCAGGCGATCTCAGCTTCGCGGTCAAGGCCGCCTCCGCACGCCTGAGCGAGCTCGCCATCGGCATCGGCCCGTTCGTCGTCGGTCCCTGCATCGAACGAAAAATCGGACTCTCCGCGTTCAGCACGATGGCCGCGGGCGCGGACTGGCACGACGCCGACTGGTGCGAGCGTCACGGCCTCTACTCGGCGATCTTCACTTCGCCGGCGGAGATGGACACGGCGCTCGATGCGCGCGCGGCCGCGCTCGCGTCGTCGAATCCCGAGGCGATGGCGAAGCTGAAAAAGATTTTCTGGGCCGGCACGGAGCACTGGGAGCAGCTGCTCGACGAGCGCGCCGCGATGAGCGGAACACTCGTGCTCTCAGACTTCACGCGCAGCGCGATCGCGCGATTCAACCAGCGGAAGGCTCCGTCGGCCCAACGCTGACTCGTCAACGATTGGTGCGGCTTTCGCGTTGGCGGTAGATTGGCGACGGTGCGGCAATCCAACCCAACCTGAACCTCAGTCTGCAATGCGCATAGCAGTCCCGCGAGAGCGGGCGCCGCGCGAATCACGCGTGGCGCTCGTACCCGAAAGTGTGGGCAAGCTCGTCAAGAGTGGCGCGACCGTGACCGTCGAACGCGACGCGGGGCTTGCTGCCGGATTCCCCGACGCGCAGTACACGGCGGCAGGCGCCACAATCGCCGCCGACTTCGCATCGACCGTCTCCGGCGCTGATCTCGTCTGTCAGGTGCAGCCGCCCGAACCGCATGAGGTCGGGTCGCTTCCGGAACGCGGTGCGGTCGTCGGCTACTGGCAGCCCGGCGGCACCGGCGAAGTGCTCACTGCGCTGGGCGCGCGCGGCGTGCGGATGCTCGCGCTTGAGCGCGTCCCGCGCATCACGCGCGCGCAGTCGATGGACGTGCTCTCGTCGCAAGCGACGGTCTCCGGATACAAGGCGGTGCTCCTCGGCGCGTCCGCGCTCCCGAAGATGCTGCCGATGCTCTCGACCGCGGCGGGCACGCTCGCGCCTGCGAAGGTGTTCGTCATCGGCGCGGGCGTGGCCGGACTCCAGGCGATCGCCACGGCGCGCCGTCTGGGCGCGGTCGTCACCGCGTTCGATGTGCGCGCGGCGGCACAGGAGCAGATTCAGTCGCTCGGTGCGACCATGCTGAAGATCGATCTCGGTGGCGACGCGGAGGGCGCCGGCGGCTACGCCAAGGCGCAGTCCGAAGACCAGGCGCGCCTCACGCAGGAAGGAATCGCGAAACACATCGCCGGCGTCGACCTCGTCATCACGACCGCCGCGATTCCCGGGCGCCGCGCGCCTGTGCTGATCACCGCGGCCGCCGTGCACGGGATGAAAACGGGTTCGGTGATCGTGGACCTCGCTTCGGAGACTGGCGGCAACTGCGAGCTCACCAAGCCGGGCGAGACGGTGGATGCGGGCGGCGTGCAGATCATCGGCCCGCTCGGCCTGCCGAGCACCGCCGCGTTTCATGCGTCGCAGATGCTGAGCAGGAACATCCTCACCTTCGTCACGCACATCACGAAGGACAACGCCCTGAACATCGAAACAACCGACGAGATCACCGGAGCCATGCTGGTGAAGCCTGAGGTCAAGCCATGACGCAGATCTTTCAGCTGTACGTCTTCATCCTCGCCGGCTTCGTCGGCTTCATCATCATCCAGCGCGTGCCGCCGCTGTTGCACACGCCGCTGATGTCGGCGACCAACGCGATCTCCGGCATCTCGCTGGTCGGCGCAATCGTCGCCGCCGGCGGCCAGTACGGGCGCGTCTCGACGATCCTCGGCTTCATTGCGGTGGTGTGCGGTGCAACCAATGTCGTCGCCGGATTCCTGATCACGGATCGCATGCTTGCGATGTTCAAGGGCCAGCTCAAGAAGCCGGACGCCGGAAAGCCCGAAACCGGAAGCGCGGGGCACGCCAAGTGAACGAGCTCGCAACGCGCGACCTGGTCATCCAGGCGTCGTATCTCGCAGCATCGGTCCTGTTCGTCCTCGGCCTGCGCTCCCTCACGCGCCCCACGCAGGCGCGCCTCGGCATGCAGCAGGCGGCGATGGGAATGCTGTTCGCGATCATCGGCACGCTGCTCAACGCGAACATCCTGACCTTCCAGTGGATCATCATCGGCCTCGTGGTCGGCGCAATCGTCGGCTACCCGATGGCGATGAAGGTCCCGATGACCGCGATGCCGCAGTTCATCGCGTTCTCGCACGCGTTCGGCGCGGTCGCCGCGACGCTCGTCGGCGTGGTGGAATACCGCGTGCGCAGCGGCGCGACGGGCGACGAAGGGCTCTCGCACGGCCTCGCGGCGGCGCTCGGGTTTGAAGTCCTGTTCGGCGCGCTGACCGTGACGGGCTCGTTCATGGCGTTCGCCAAACTCCAGGAACTGATGACGGGGCGTCCCATCACGTTCAAGGGACAGAACGCGGTGAACCTCACGCTGATCGCGGTGGCGTTCGGATCGCTCGCCGTGCTGATCGCCAACCCGGCGAACGCGACGGCGTTCTACCTCATTCTCGGCCTGGCGTTTTTCCTCGGCGTGTCCATGGTGCTGCCGATCGGCGGCGGCGATATGCCGGTGGTGATTTCGCTGCTGAACTCGTATGCGGGCCTTGCCGCCGCAGCGACAGGTTTCGCGATCGGAAACAACGTGCTGATCATCGCGGGCGCGCTCGAGGGCGCCGGCGGGTTCATCCTCTCGATCATCATGTCGAAGGCAATGAACCGGTCGTTTGCGAACGTCGTCTTCGGCGCGTTCGGTTCGGCGCCGTCGGCGAAGCCCGGCGAGAAGGGCGCGGCGAAAGAACCGAAGTCCATCACGCCCGAGGACGCGGCCACTCAGCTCGCGTATGCCGGGTCGGTCGTGATCATCCCGGGCTACGGCATGGCCGTAGCGCAGGCGCAGCACACCTGCCGCGAACTGGACGAGCTGATTTCCAAGAAGGGCGGCGAGGTGAAGTACGCGATCCACCCCGTGGCCGGCCGCATGCCGGGACACCTCAACGTGATCCTATCGGAGGCGGGAATCGATTACGGCGCGCTGCTTACGGACGTGGACGATGCCAACCGCGTCCTCGCGACGGCGGATGTCGCGATCGTGATCGGCGCGAACGACATCGTGAATCCCGACGCCGAAGACGACAAGTCGAGTCCGCTGTATGGCATGCCGATCTTCAGGCCGTGGACGGCACGTACCGTCTTTGTGATCAAGCGCGGCAAGGGCACGGGCTTCTCGGGCGTCGAGAACCCGCTCTTCACGCGCGACAACACGCTGATGCTCTACGGCGATGCGAAGGGCGTGATCGGAACGCTGATCAAGGAGATCAAGGCGCTGGACGAGGGGCACTGACGCAGCTGCCAGCCACGGATCGTGGAACGGGTGCAGGTGCTGCACCAGCAACCTAGGCCGGTTCGATCACGCGAGCGCTGTAGCCGAGCAGCGTGTTCATTTCCTCCTCCGTGATCGCGCCGGCGTTCAGCGCCCGCCTGAAGTGGTTGCCAAGTCCGCGCACGGTGGCCATGTCATCGAATACCGTGCCGACGCGCGTGGCTCGCGCCGATTTCGCCAGGAAGTTCTTCGTGCGCGCGGCCGCCGGCTCCAGTCCTTCGATGAAAAACTCGTATGTCGCGGCGTACCGGCTCACGAGCTGCGCCGGGTGGAGGTCCCATCCCTGATAGTACCCGGATGTCATCGCGTGCCGGATGTTGTCGCGATGGATGCGCCATGCCGCGTGCACTTCTCGGCGGTTCTCGCCTTGCTGAGCGGGTGTGAGCGCCCCGCCCTTCGGCGCCGTGTGTACGGGCACGGGGAGGACCGCGGTCGCACCGTCGGAGAGTTGGATCCGACTTCCCGCGAGTGCGACGAGCATCATGTTCCGTGCGAAGTCGCATGCGGGATGGCGCAGCGTCTGCTGCGATGCCGAAATACCGAGCGCCGAGGTGTAGTCGTACGCGCCGAATATCGCGCCGCCGACACGCGTCTTGCCGACCTTCGGGAGATCCGGGAGCGGCGACCGTCCATCAGCCGCGAGCACGATGCCCGGCGTCTCGATCATCACCTCCAGCTCGATCGATCCCTCTTCGAGCTTGTGTTCGCGTTCGCGCGCCGAGAGGAACCGATCAAACTCCTCGACCTCCGCGACCGCCGAGACCTTCGGCAGGTTCACGATGAATCGGTCGGGAAGCCGGCCGGTTGCATCGATGAGCGTCTTCAGGAAGAGGTGCAGTGTTCGCTCTGAACGGGCGCGCTCGCTCTCGCCGAACGATTTCACCCGGATGCCGACGCGCCACGGAAGCGAGCCCGCGGCCATGGCCGCCCCGACTTGGCCGGCTGCGCTCGCGGCATGCGCGTCCTCCTCGGCATCGTCGCGGGTGCCGTAGCCGTCCTCGAAATCGATGCGATAGTCCTCGACCGGCTCGCGCAGCAGTTTGTCGCGCACCCGCGCGTACACGCGCTCCGCGAGTTCGGGCGACGCGATGCCAAACGCCTCGCGAAACTCGCCGACGTCGCCTGCGTACGTGTCGAGCGACGCTGTGGCGAGCGAACGAAACCGCTCGATGACGTCGGCACGGAACAGATGCGCGCCGCCAAACACGGTATGGACTGGCTGGCGGGATTCAGTCATGAAGGTTGGCCGCTCACGACGGAGAAATGAAAAGGACGAGTCGAGCCGTTGCGTGTGTTGGTTGGTTAGCAGGTTTTCTTGCCGACAGCCTCGGTTAACCGACCAGCGAGAAACGATTTAACATAGCAGCCCATCGCCGCAGCGGTTCAAACCGTTCGCCCCCGGTTCATGTCGAAGTCGTGTATCCGCCCCGGCCCCGCACGACCCTTTCACCTCGACTACCATGACCACGTCCAGCATCTTTCGCGCCGGTCTTGCCGTCTCCGCTTTCGCTCTCGCCGCATCGTCGGCGGGTGCGCAGACCGAGCGCCGCACACTGTCCGGATCGTCCGTCGCCATCTACGACCTCGCCGGCCACGTGCAGGTCGAACAGGGAACAGGGAGTGATGTGACCGCCGAGGTGACCTTCGCCGGCCACGACGCCAAGAAGCTCACCATCGAAGTCGGTGAAGTGCGCGGCCGCAACACCCTGCGGATCCGCTTCCCGGACGACGACATCATCTACCCCGACCTCGGCCGCGGATCGAACACCAGCTTCAGCGTCGACCGCGACGGCACGTGGGGCTCGTACAACGGCGACGACGATGACAGCGGCTGGCGTGGCCACAGGGTTCGCATCAGGGGAAGCGGCGACGGTACCGAAGCATGGGCCGACATCAAGATCTTCGTTCCGGCCGGCAAGGACGTCGCGGTGTACACCGGCGTCGGCGAGCTCGGCGCAACGCGGGTGAGCGCCGACCTCCGCCTCAGCGCAGCGTCCGGCCGCGTCACCGCGACCGGCACCAAGGGGAATCTCATCGCGTCCACTGGATCCGGCGGCGTGGAAGTGAAGTCGGCATCGGGCGACGATGTGCGGCTCTCGAGCGGATCCGGCGGCATCCGCGCCGACGACGTGAACGGCAAGAGGCTTCGCGTCAGCACCGGGTCGGGCGGGATCACCGCGTCGGGACTTACATCTGACGACCTCAATATCAGCGTCGGATCCGGATCGCTTCGTATCGACGACACGCGCTCACCGGAAGTGCGTCTCAGCGCGGGGAGTGGCGGAATCCGCGCGGGCTTCGCCGCGCCGGTGAAGTCGCTCGACGTGAGCAACGGCTCCGGCGGCGTGACGGTCACCCTCGCGGGCTCCGTCAACGCGGAGGTGGACGTCTCCACCGGAAGCGGCGGAATCGACAGCGACTTCCCGATCACCGTCAACCGTATGGAACGTCACCAGCTGCGCGGCCGGATCGGCGACGGCAGCGGGCACATCCGGATCCGCTCTGGTTCCGGCTCCGTGCAGCTGCGAAAACTCTGAAGTCTCACTCGTTGGCGGAGTGCGCTCCACCTTCCTCTCCGCACTCCGCCACGAGTCGTACTACGCCTTCGGGATCGCCTGGTCGATCATGAAGGCGTAACGAAACGCGATTTCCTTGAGGCGTTCGTAGCGACCGGTCGATCCACCGTGGCCCGCGCCCATATTCATCTTGAGCAGCAGTGGATTTGAATCGGCCTTGTTCGCGCGCAGCTTCGCGACCCACTTGGCCGGCTCCCAGAACGCGACGCGCGAGTCGTTCACGCCGCTCGTCACGAGCATGCGCGGATACGCGGCGCGCCTCACGTTGTCGTAGGGCGAATACTTCCGCATGTAGGCGTAGGCGGCAGGATCGGCGGGATTCCCCCACTGCTCCCACTCCTGCGCGGTCAGCGGGATCGAGGCGTCGAGCATGGTGTTGATCACATCCACGAACGGCACGTCGGCGACGATCGCGTGGAAGAGATCGCCGCCGAGGTTCGCAACTGCGCCCATCAACAGTCCGCCAGCGCTGCCGCCGTGCGCGACGAGTCGATCGCTGGAGCTGTACCGCTCGCGCACGAGAAACGACGCACAGTCGATGAAATCGAAGAAGCTGTTCATCTTGCCGAACATCTTCCCGTCGTCGTACCAGGCGCGGCCCATGTCCTGGCCGCCGCGCACGTGTGCGATGGCGTAGACAAACCCGCGGTCGAGGAGCGAGAGACGGGCGGAGCTGAACGTGGGTTCGATGATGTGACCGTACGCTCCGTACGCGTACAGCACGAGCGGTCTCGTGCCATTCCGGTCGAGCGGCGCCCGGTATACGAGCGACACCGGCACCAACGCACCGTCTCGCGCGGGCGCCATGAGGCGCTCCACGCGGTACAGCGATGGATCATAGCCGCCGAGCACTTCGTCCCGCTTGCGCAGCTCGCGCGTGCGGGCGGACATGTCGTAGTCGTAGACCGAGTCGGGCGTGGTGAGCGACGTGTAGGTGAACCGCAGCGTGCGCGTGACGAACTCCGGATTCTCCTCGACGACCACGGCGTACGCGGCCTCCGGAAATTCCACGACGTGTGATTCGCCGTCCGCGAGCGCGGTCACGCGCAGGTGGCGCAGGCCGCGCTCGCGCTCCTGCACGACTATGTAATCGCGGAAGACATCAACACCTTCGACGAACACGCCGGGGCGCGCCGGCAGCCATTCGCTCCACGCGCCGGGGTCCGATACCGGCGCACGCATCACCTTGAAGTCGCGTGCGCCGTCGCGGTTGGTGAGGAGGTAGAGCCAGCCGCCGCCGTCGTCCACGTCGTATTCGACATCCGCCGTTCGTGGCGTGACGATCCGCGCGGCGCTCTCCGGTGCGCGCGCGTCCAGGAGCCAGCTCTCCCCGCTCGTGAAGCTCGAACTCGTGAACACGACGAACTCGCCGCTGCGCGACCGTCGAACGCCGACGTTGAACAGGGGATCGGGATCGTGATACACCGCTACGTCGCTCGCGCGCTGGTCCCCGAGGCGGTGGCGCCATACGCGGTCGGCGCGCTTCGCCGCGTCGGTGGTCTGATAGAACAGCGTGCGACCTTCGCTCGCCCACGCGAGGCCGAAGCCGAGCGCGTCTGCCGTGTCGGCGAGGAACGCGCCGGTGCGCAGATCCTTGACGCGCAGCTCAAAATCTTCGTAGCCGTTCGTGTCGACGAGCAGCGCGAGATAGCCGTGGTCGGGGCTGACTTCAAAGCCGCCGAGTTGATAGAACGTGTGCCCGTCCGCGGCGGCGTTCTGGTCGAAGATCACCTCTTCCGGCGCTCCCTCCGCGTCACGCCGCCGGCAGTAGATCGGGTAGGGCTTCCCCTGCTCCGTCCGGGAGTAGTAGAGCCATTCGTCGCGCCGGACGGGGACGTCGGTGTCGTCCTCCTTGATACGCGCCAGCATTTCGTCGAACAGCGTCTTCTGCAGCGCCTCGGTGTGCTGCGTCATCGCGGCCGTGTACGCGTTCTCGGCCTCGAGATATGCCATCACCTCGGGATTGTCGCGGTCGCGGAGCCAGGCGTAGTCGTCGGCGCGCGCCTCGCCATGCAGCGTTGCTGCAGTCGGGATCCGCTTGGCGACTGGCGGCGTCATCGTTGCTGCGAGAGGCTCCGGCATCCAGGGAAGTTAGCGAACGGCAGGAGTGCCGTTTGCCGTTTCCGTGTAGCTTTCGCCATGCCCCGCCCCGACTCCCCCGGCGCCCGCCTGCTCGCTGCCTGGCGCCGCCTTTCGCCGTTGCCGGGCGGGCGCTGGCTCTTCACGCAGCTCGTGAAGCGGATGATCCCGTACACCGGCTCCGTGTCGCCGCGCGTCGAGGTACTCGAACCGGGGCACGCGCGCATCTCGATCCGCCAGCGCCGGGGTCTCGAGAACCACCTCGGCTCCATCCACGCCATCGCCCTGATGAACGTCGCCGAGTTCGCGAGCGGCGCCGCGATGACCACGGCGCTCCCGCCGGGGTATCGTGGCATCGTCACCAAGATCACGATTGAATATCTCAAGAAGGCGCGCGGCACGGTGACGGCGGAGAGCCGGCCCGTGCTCCCGGACCTGACTGTCGACGGCGAGTACGACTTCACCTCGGAGGTCACCGACCGCGGGGGCGACCTCGTCGCGCGGGCCACCGTGCGGTGGAAGCTCGGCCCTGTTCCGCCGCAGACGGCGACATGAACGTCGACATCGAGCACCGGTTCCTTCGCGACGCCAGGATCTCGGTGCCGCTCATCTGCGGCCCGATGTACCCGTGCAGCAACCCGGAGTTGGTTGCCGCCGCGAGCGAGGCCGGTGCGATCGGCGTGGTCCAGCCGGTGTCGCTCACGTATGTGCATGGACACGAGTATCGCGAAGGCTTGCGCTACATCCGGAGCCTCACCTCCAAGCCGATCGGCTTCAACGCGCTCATTGAGGCCTCGTCAAAGCTGTACTTCGAGCGCATGGTCAAGTGGATCGACGTCGCGCTTGAAGAGGGCGTGCGCTTCTTCATCACATCGCTCGGCAACCCGAAGTGGGTGTGCGAGCGCGTACATGCCGTGGGCGGCGTCGTCTACCATGACGTGACCGAGCGAAAGTGGGCGCAGAAAGCCGTGGACGGCGGCGTCGACGGATTGATCGCCGTGAACAACCGCGCCGGCGGCCACGCGGGCGGTCTCTCTCCCGCGGGATTGTTCGAGCAGCTGGTTTCGTTCGGTATCCCGCTCGTTTCGGCCGGCGGTGTCGGCACGGCGCGCGAGTTCACCGACGATCTCGCCCTCGGATACGCCGCGGTGCAGATGGGCACGCGCTTCATCGCGACCATCGAATGCAACGCCAGCGACGCGTACAAGCAGGCGATCGTGAACGCGACCGAGGCGGACATCGCGCTGACGGAACGCCTCACGGGCGTGCCCGTGTCCGTAATCAACAACGACTACATCCGCCACCTCGGCACAAAGGCGGGCCCGATCGCGCGCTGGATGCTGAAGGGGCACAAGACCAAGAAGTGGATGCGGACGATCTATGCACTCAGCTCCGTGCGGAAGCTCAAGGCAGGCCTCTCGAAGACGAACGGCGCAGGCGAGTACTGGCAGGCCGGCAAGAGCGTCGCGGGGATCCACGACATACGGCCGGCCGGCGACATCGTACGCGAGTTCGGGGCAGCGTGGCGCGCCGCGGGCGGCGCGGTCAGTACTCCGCGCTGACGACGCGGATATCGAACACGAGCACCGCATCCGGCGGGATGATGCCGGAGTGCTCCGATCCGTACGCAAGCGCGGATGGGACGACCAGCTGGCGCCGCCCGCCCGCGCGCATCCCCTGCAGCCCTTCGTCCCATCCCTTGATCGCACGGCCGCGCCCGACTGGGACCTCGAGCGGCTGATCGTCCGGCCCGTTCGAATCGAACTTCTCGCCGTTGGTGAGCCAGCCGGTGTAGTGGACGCGCACGTTCATCTTTCCCTTCACGAGCACTCCAGTCCCGACTTCGATGTCGCGATAATAGAGGCCGCTTGGCGTCTTCGTCATCTTCGAGAGGTCCACGTCGAGCGACGACGCGAACGGAATGGACTCGATGGGCTTCGGTGGCGGCAACGGCGTGCCGCCGCTCGCGCACGCGGAGAGCGCGATGGAGAGCGCGGCAGTTGTGAGTCTCACTCGGCGATGCATTTAGTCCTCTGCGTCTGGTGTACGCGGCGCGCTTGACGTTCGCGCGGTGCGCGCGGGGAATCAAGAAGGGGTGAGATATCTTCTCGGCGCGCAGGTCGGCCGCGGGCCACTCGTTGCGCCGGGCCTACTCGGACACGGCGTCTATGGGTCCTCGAACGGTCCGGCTTCACGAGCGGCCCGCGGCCTCCCTGCCAAGCGAATCGCTCCACCACACAGTACCAGCACAGACGCGCGCGCGCAGTACGCGCCGCCCACACCAGTCCGCGCGCGTTGCGTACGGCACAAATGGGACAGCGGATGGTTGGCCGGCCGGACGCGAGGGGCTCGCGTCGGCGGGCCTTTCGAGGACCCATAGACGCTTGTCCGAGTAGGCCCGACAAAGCGAGTCCCTCGTGGCCGGCCGGCCCGCGCCGAAGTTTCTCAGAGCGGTCGCGCGCTGACGTTGCAATTGCGAGCCTCACCCCCCGAGTCATAGCTTCTCTCTCGCCCGGTGACCGCCCACCTAAGGAAACGACGACGTGGCTGCGCGACCCTCCCCGATAACCACAGCACTCGCCACAATCGTGCTCGCGGGCGCGATGTACGTGGGATTTGTCCCGATGCGCGGCGGGCCCGCGCTCGGGTCATTTCTGGACCCAGCGCACGGGGTGTGGGCGGTCGCGACGCGGGCGAACCTGCCCGAGCACGAGTCGGCGAAAATCCCGGGGCTCCACGGCGCCGTGGATGTCCGCTACGACGACCGCGGCGTGCCGCACGTGTTCGCGACGAACCTTGACGACGCCTATCGCGCGATCGGGTGGGTGCACGCGCGCGATCGGCTGTTTGAGATGGAGATCCAGACGCGTGCCGTCGCGGGCACGCTCAGTGAGCTCGTGGGACCGCGCGCGCTCGAGCTCGACCGCGAGGCGCGCGCGATGGGGCTCGCGTGGGGCGCTGAGCGGACGTACCGGCTGGCCGACCCGGCGTCGCCAACCGGGCGTGCCGTTCGCGCGTACGCAGACGGCGTGAACGCCTACATCGACCAGATGTCCGCGGCGGATCTCCCACTCGAATACCGCCTGCTCTCCGCGCGGCCGATGCGCTGGAAGCCCCAGTACAGCGCCTACCTCCTATCCCGCATGGGCCTCGTGCTCGCGTACAGTGACGGCGAGCTCCGCCGCGCGCGCGTCGAGGCGCTGATCGGAAAGGCGGCAACTGCAGCGCTCTTCCCGTCGAACTCGCCAATCCAGGAGCCGATCCAGCCGAACGGCCAGCACGCGCCGCGCTTTGATTTCGCGAAAATCCCTCCGCCGCAGCCGGCCGACCCGGGCAAGCTCGCCGCGGCCACGGCGCTCGAACGCGCGGCTGCGCGATTCGCCTCCGCCACGGGCGGCGACGGCGACTTCGCACTCGGGAGCAACAACTGGGCGGTCGCGCCACGACGCACCGCCGCGGGGCACGCCCTGCTCGAGGGCGATCCGCACCTCTCGCTCTCGCTGCCATCCGTGTGGTACGAGGAGCATCTCGTCGTGCCGGACACGCTCGATGCGTATGGTGTGGGATTCGTTGGGGCGCCATTCATCGCGATCGGCTTCAACCGCGACGTCGCCTGGACCGAAACCAACACCGCCGCCGACGTAGCCGACTACTACGTCGAGTCGGTCGACAACGACGCGCAGCCTGCCAAATACAAGCTCGACGGCGCGTGGAAGCCCCTCGAAACCCGCATCGAAACCGTCCGCGATCGCGCCGGCACGGCGCTCGCGACCGATACGATCTACCACACCCACCGCGGGCCGATGCTGCGCGCCGGCACACTCTGGGTCTCGCGGCGATGGACGGTGGTCGAACCCAACGACGCGAGCGGGGCGTTCGCCCGCGCCGCGATGGCACACACCTCGGCCGACGTGTTCAAGGCGTTCGATTCCTACGAAGTGCCCGCGCAGAACGTACTCACCGCCGACCGCGGCGGTCACATTGCCATCCGTTCCACGGGCCACTACCCGGTGCGCCCCAAGGGCGCGCCGCGCGGCGACATGCTCATCGACGGCAGCACGAGCGCGAACGACTGGCAGGGGTGGTGGCCGCTCGCCGACTACCCGCAGGCGGTCGACCCCGCGCAGGGCTACCTCGCCTCCGCGAATCAGCAGCCAAAGGATCCGCGCGTGGATCCGCGGTATTTCGGCTGGGACTGGCCCGACCCCTGGCGTGCCATGCACATCAACGCGCTGCTGCGCGCGGATTCCGCGGTGACGCCGGACGACATGCGGCGCTTCCAGACGGATCCGGTCAGCGAGCGCACGAAGATTTTCGTGGACGCGTTCACGCGTGCGGTGGGGTCCGTGCCCGCTCCGCGCGACAGCGCCCTCGACCACGCTGCACGAATGCTCTCCACGTGGGACCAGCGCTTCACAGCCGACAACGAAGTCGCCGTGCTGTACACGGCGGCGCTCGACGAGCTCACGCGGCGCACATGGGACGAGCTCCTCGCACCCGAGGGCGCCGGCAGCGATCGCAGGCGCGCCGCTCCCGCGCCGAGTTCTACGGTGCTCACCGAACTGCTGAACGATCCGAAGAGCATGTGGTGGGACGACCGTTCGACGAAAGGCGTGATCGAAGACCGCGACATGATCCTGCGCGCCAGCCTGCTGGCCGCGTGGAAGCGCGTCGTCAAGGATCGTGGCGCGCCGGGCCCGGCATGGCGCTGGGGCGGGATCCGGTTTGAGAACATTCACCACCTGCTCCGGATTCCCGCGCTCTCGAGGCTCAATATTCCAATGGCGTCCGGGCCGGGCACGCTGAGCCCCTCCGGTGGCGACGGCACAGCGGGTTCGAGCTGGCGCATGGTCGTCGAGCTCGGCCCCGAAGTCCGCGCGTGGGGCACCTATCCCGGCGGCCAATCAGGGAACCCCGCGAGCAAGCGGTATGATGATCGCCTCCCCAAGTGGGAGGCCGGTCAACTCGATACGCTCCGCTTTCCGCACGCCGCAACCGACCTCGCGGGCCGCACTCTCTCATCCACGCTCACACTCACGCCGGAGCAGCGCCCATGATGCTGCTCTCGCGCCTCGTGCTGCTCGCAACGGCGTTCGCGATCGCGACGTTCGTGCTCGGCTGGTGGGCCGTCCCGCTCGTGGCGGCGGTGTACGCGGCGATCAGCGCCGCGCAGCGCAGCAGCGCCGTCGTCTCGGGAGTCGCCGCAATGCTCGCGTGGGGAGCCCTGCTCGCGATCGACGCCGCTCGCGGGCCGGTCGGCACGCTCGCGGCCGAACTCGCCGGCATACTCCAGCTCCGGCCTGTGGGGATCTACGCGGTGACTATTGCCTACCCCGGATTGCTGGCGATCAGCGCCGCAATCCTCACGCGCGCGCTTACAGCTCGGATGCGCTGATCGAGTTGCGGACCTTGTCCAGCAGGCGGATCATCGTGCGCGTTTCCGGCGCGCTCAGCCCCGCAGTCCCCGCCTTGTCCGCGACGCCGATCAGCGGGTCGATCCTGGCGAGGACGTCGAGGCCTTTCGCCGTGATCACGCAGATCACCTGACGCCGGTCGGGCGTAGAGCGCTCGCGGCGGAGCAGGCCGGCTCGTTCGAGCTTGTTCACCAGGCGGGTGATTCCCGGGGCCTCGTCGATCATCCGCGAGCGAACTTCAAGCGTGGGGAGCCCGTTCTTCCCCGCTCCGCGGAGGATGCGGAGCACATTGTACTGCGGCTGCGTGATGCCGAACGCTCCCACAACTTTCGTGATGGCCCGCCGCACCAGCGACGCCGTGCGCACCACCCCAAGCGACGCTTCCTGTTCCAGTGATTGGAACGGACGCCGCTGGCCGATTTCCTTCTGGAGCGCCGATTGTCGTTTTGCCATGCGCACGGCGTATGGATGGGGTGATGATCACGGGCTGGTCGTTCGGAACCACTAATCCTAAAATGCGTACCGCGTGGTCACCAGCACGTTCCGCGTGGCTATGGGAAAGAAGTATCGCGTCGCACCGTCCGTATACCCTCCGGCGTACGCATTCGTGTTCAGAACGTTGTTCACCTGCAGGCGGACCTCCGTCCTGGCCGTGTGCCAGCTCAGCGTGCCGTTGAACATCCACCACGCCGGCACCACGAGCGCGCTGTTGCCGTCGTTTGCCAGGTGCGACTGGTCCACATAGCGCCCCGCCGCGATGAGCGAGAAGTGCGGCGTGAGCTGGACTTCCACCTGCTGGTTCGAGATCACCGGCGGCGTGAGCAGCGGCTCAACGTCGGTGTAAGTGTTCCCGCTCGGCGCGTCATAGTACTGGACGATCCGCGCTTTCATCACCGTGAGGTTTGCGGTCGCGCTCACACGCGTCGAAATGCGCCAGCCTCCGTCGAACTCCACGCCGCGGCGGTAGCTCGCGGCCACGTTCTCC
>JBIOHR010000073.1:0-14758 GCA_044449085.1 Gemmatimonadales bacterium
GAAGTCGCCACCGGCGTCGGGCGCACGCCCCGCACCGGGCGCGCGCATGAAGAGATAGAACGCACCCTCCGCCGGCAGTACGTGAATGCGCGGGTCGCCGCCGCGGAGGATCGCGAGCGCCGCGTCGCGCCGCTTCTCGAATTGCGCGACCATCGAGGCCACCGCGGCGTCGGCGTCCTCGCGCATCGAAAGCGCCGCGAGCGCCGCGTGCTGGCTCACCGTGGACGCATTGGAGGTCGTATGCGACTGCAGCGCCGTCATCGTCGCCGCGAGCTTCGGCGTCGAGATCGTCCAGCCGATCCGCCATCCCGTCATCGCGTACGCCTTGGCGACGCCATTGACCACGACGAGCCGCTCGCGCGACGGCGCCACGTCGAGCGACGAAGTTCCCGTCTTGCCATAGACGATGCGCAGGTAAATCTCGTCGCTGAGCACCCACCATCCGCGCTCGTGCGCGAGCGTGAGGATCGCGCGCAGCTCGTCCGGAGCGTACACCGAACCCGTCGGGTTCGAAGGGGAATTGATCATGATCCCCTTGGTGCGCGGCGTTGCAGCGGCCTCGAGCATCGCGGCCGTCACCTTCAAGCCATGCGCCGTGTCGCCCATGACCGGCACCGGCGTGGCGCGTGCGAGCGCGACCATCTCGAGATAGCTCGTCCACGCCGGCGTCGGGATCAGCACCTCGTCACCGCGCGCAAACAGCGTGAAGCACGCGTTGAACAACGACTGCTTCGACCCGGTGGACACCACGACCTCCGACGAGCTGACCTTGTCACCGCCCTTCCACTTGCGATTCGCCTCGTCCGCTATCGCCTGACGGAGCGGCAGGATCCCGTCGACCGCGGTGTACTTGGTCGCCCCGGCATCGATGGCGCGCTTGGCCGCCATCCTGATGAAATTCGGGGTGTCGAAATCCGGCTCGCCGGCGCCGAGATCGATGATTTCCCGACCCGACGCACGCAGCGTCCTGGCACGCTGCGACACGGCAATGGTCGCCGACTCCTTGAGTTGGGCGACGTTTTGGGAGGGCGTGAATTCTGGGGCGGGCGTCATCCGGCTGCGGCGCTCGATTTCGTGGTGGAATCCTTCGCGGCGGGCGTGCGGTCGCTAGATTGCAACCGCGAACGAACGATATCCACGCGGCGCACGCCGCGCCATTGACAACCGAGGCTGCAGTGACCGAGACCGAGCGCGAAACGGCGGGAGCCGTGCGCAGCGCCCATGTGGCGCACTTTTTTTCTCCCGATTGGGCCCAGACCGCGCAGCGCGCGTCGGGCGCGCTCGAACGTTCGGACCGCGAGCTCGCGGCCCCGCAGCTCATCGTCACCGTGGCCGATTCAGTTGCCGCGGTCGCGCTCGCCCGCGAACTTCGCGCCCTGCCCGCCGCCGTCGGACTGCGGGTCACGCCGGTTACCAACGCCACGCGTGGAGCGCGCCTGATCAAGGCTTCGCCCCCGCACGTGATCGTCGGCACGCCCGCGCTGCTCGCCGAGTTGCTTGCCGCATCCGCCCTGAAGCTCGCCGACGTGCACACGCTGGTGCTGGCCGCCGCGGACGAATACGACGCCCACGCCGAGCCGCTGGGGGCTCTGATGGCCGAGCTCCCGCGGGGAAGCGCACGGATCTTGACGGCCGCGGCGCCGACGCCACTCGTCGAGAACCTGCTCGAGCGGTACATGCACAGGGCGCGCCGCATTGTGGTGCCCGTTCCACCGCCGGTTCCAATCGCGCCGGGAACACCGCCGACCATCTACGTCCGCACCGTTGCGTCCGGAGCGGCGCTGGCACCGCTCGGCGAGCTGTTCGACGATATCGACCCGCCGTCGGCGGCTATCGTCGTTTCCGATTCGCGCGGCGAAGGACAAGCCCGCACCGCGCTCGAGGCACTCGGTTATCCGGCGGACTCCGAGCTCGTGAAGATTTCACGGGGTGCCGTGGAACTGCACACGGCACTCGTCGTGTTCGTGGGACTCCCGGAGGCCGATTCGCTGACCGCTGCGCTCAGCGCGCACCCCGCGCGGCTCGTTGCGCTGGTGTCCTCCCGCCAGCACGACGCACTCCGCGAGCTCACGAAGGGCGCAGTGCTCATGCCGTATGAGCGCTCGCGCGCGGCGCGCGCCGCGCGCGAGCGCGAGGAAAACAACCGGAACGCGCTTCGCGCCGTGCTCGCGACGGGGCTCCCCGCCCGCGAAATCGTCGCGCTCGAGCCGCTCCTGGCCGAACACGACGGCCTGGCGATCGCCGGCGCAGCACTCCGCCTGTACGAGCGCGCAGCGGAAGATGCGGCCACGGCGAGACTCGCCGGGCGAGAGGAACTGCGTGCTGAACTGAAGGCGGCGCGTGCCGAGCCGAAGAAGGCCGAGGGCGCGCCGGAGGGCCGCCCCCCGCAGCGGAGTTTCGATCGAGAGAAGCCGCGCGGCGAGCGCGATCGCAGCGGGCCGCCGCGCGAGCGCTCGTTTGGCGGTCCTCCGCGAGGGGAACGGTCATTTGGCGGACCGCCGCGCGGCGAGCGGTCGTTCGGCGGGCCGCGCGGCGATCGGCCCGGCAGCGACCGGCCGCCGGCCAAGGGCGGCGATCGTCCGTTCAGCCGCGGCGCACGGGTGGAGCGTGGGCCGTCTTCGTCACGCGGAGCGCCGCCGCCGCGGGGTGCAAAGCGCGATGACAAGGGGCGCCCGCCGCGGAGAGATAAATGAGCTCTGGCTCGTTTCAGCTGAATGGCGGCTGGATCGAGGTGATCGCCGGCGTGATGTTCAGCGGGAAATCCGAGGAACTCATTCGCCGCGTACGCCGGTCACTGATCGCGAAGAAGCGCGTGCAGGTATTCAAGTCGCACCTCGACAACCGTTACGCCGGGGTGTTCGCGGTGGGGTCGCACGACGGCCAGACGATCGAGGCGATCCCGGTCGACTCGAGCGGCCAGATCACGCTGCGCCTCGATCCGCTCGCGCAGGTCGTGGCGATTGATGAAGTGCAGTTCCTCGACGACGGCATCGTCGCGATCGCGAATGCGCTCGCCAACCGCGGGCGCCGGGTAATCCTCGCCGGCACCGATACGGACTTTCGCGGAGAACCGTTCGGCCCGATGCCGCAGCTGCTGTGCATCGCGGAGGTGGTGGATAAGCTGCACGCGATCTGCGTGCTGTGCGGCGCGCCGGCGACGCGCAATCAGCGGCTGATTGATGGGAAGCCGGCGCGGTACGATTCGCCGCAGGTGATGGTAGGCGGCGCCGAGGCGTATGAGGCGAGATGTCGGAACTGCCATAAGATCCTGCCGGCGGGGGAGTCGGAGTTGAAGCTGCTCTGAGCGCGACGCTGAGCAGGCCGCGGGGCTCGGCCCGGCGCGGGGTGCGGAAAAGGAATCCGGAGTGCTGCCAGCGCGCCTCCGGCCTACCGAATCTCGACCACACTGATCCGCTCCCCCTCTTTGCGCAGCACGAGCTCCGCTGCACCGCCTTGATTTTTCCTGACATAGAGTCGACTGGGAACGAAAACGAAACGGTTGTGGTAGCTCGTGCCGCCGGAGGTTTTTCCCGAGACGACCAGGTAACTGCTCCAGACGCCATTGCTCTTTCCCGATCCCTCCAGCGGCGCCGTAAGGACAGAAGACCGAAAAGACCGAAGACCGAGGACCGAATCGCCTTCTTCGGTCCTCGGTCTTCGGTCCTGGGTCTTCGGTCCTGGGTCTTCGGTCCTGGGTCTTACGTCACTTCTTGACCAGCACGGACTCGAAGTAGGCCACCGCCCGGGGATCCCCCGACTGCCCGAGCCAGAAAATCGCCTGCTTCCTGATCTTCGGGTCCTTGCTCCCCTTGGCGACGTCCAGCAGCGCGGGAATCCCTTCGTCCTTCGGCCGCTGTGAGAGTGCGAACACCGCCTGCAGTCGTACATCCTGGTCCGCGGCCGCGTCGCCGACGACATCCACGAGCCCCGCGGTCGCCTTCTCGCCGGCGGCCTGGCTCACCCAGAAGACCGCCTGCGTGCGGACGCTCTTCGTGCGCGAGTCGTCCTTCGCCAGGGTCAGCAGGCGCGGCCAGACGGTCACACTGTCCGCGATCGTCGCGGGGAAGATCGCCTCGCCGGCCACCTTGCCGTCGGCGCGGGCGAGATCGTCGAGCAGGTAGTCCACCGCGTCCTTCGCGGGCACGAGGCCGAGATCGGTGACATCCGTCCCCGGGCGCCACCGGCCGCCGACGTAGGCGCGGAGCGAAATCGGCATGCCGTCCGCCACATCGATTGCGACGCGCACGGGACCCGATTCGCAGTCGTCCTCCCACTCGTTGTGGCGCGAGGTGATCGAGCTGCTCGACCCGTTGGAACTGTACGTGCGATTCCTGCCGTTGCCCGTGCTGATGTTCCCCGCCCCGCTGCCGCAGACATCGGACCGCGATGCGAACGACATCCGCACCGTTCCGTCCTTCACCTGGGCGACCCGCCGCGCGATGCTCTGCGCGGGAAGCGCCGTCGCCGCCGCGAGCAGCATCGCTCCCGCTCGGCGCACGGCGGTCCCCATCATTTTCCCGTTCATCGGTTGATCAAATCCTGCAGGGCCTTGAGCGCACGCGGATCGTGCGACTGGCCGAGCCAAAAGATGGCCTCCTTCCGCAGACTCTTGTTCGTCTCGTTCTTCGCAATGTCGATGAGCTTGTCCACCGCCTCGGGCGACTTGCCGCGCTGCGAGAGCACGAAGATCACCTGCTTCTTGAACTCCTCCTCGGGCGCCTTGTCGTAGAGCGCCCCGAGCTTCGCCATGTCCACGCTCCCCGTCTGCCCGGCCCAGAAGAGCGCCTGCTTGCGCAGCTCCATCGAGTTCTTCGTGTTCACCGCCTGGTCGAGCAGCCACTGGTCGTTGCCGTCGTTCCGCGTCTGCGAGATCGAGAAGATGATCTTGTCCTTCATCGCGCTGTTCGACGTTTTCGCGAACAAGTCGCGGAGGAACTTCGCGTTGTTGTCCGAGTGACGCTGTCCGAGCCAGAAAATGGCCTGCTCGCGCAGGTGCTCGCTGGCGTCCTCACGCCCGGCGTAGTCGCGCAATGCCTGCTGGGCGTTGTCGCCCGACTTCTGCGAGAGCGCAAAGATCGCCTTGTCCTGCATTGCTTCATCCGTCGTGGTCTTCAGGATCTCCTCGAGAAGCGGCACGGCCTTGTCGGAGTTCACCTGCGAGAGCCAGAACACGGCCTGCTCGCGCGTCTCCTTGTCCGGATCGCTCTTCGCCGTCTCCATCAGGATGTCCGCCGCATCATCGCCGCGCTTCTGCGACACGAGGAACACCGCCTTCCGGCGCAGCACTTCCGAGCACGCGTCGCGGCGGGCCAGCACTTTCTTGAGGATCGGCAGCGCATCGTCGGATCCCATCTGGAGGAGCGCATTCAGCGCCTCCACGCGATCGTCGTCGTCCTCGCTCTTGCAGCCGGGGGGAGTGTCGCCGCCGGAGCGGCGTGATGCCCGGCCCCCGGCGCGCTCCGTGATCGCGGCCGCGGCAGTGGCGTCGCCATTTCTCGCGAGCGTTCCCTGAAGGCGGGTCAGCAGCGACTTCGAGTCGCCGTTCTTCACCGACGAAGCGCTCGCAAAGCGCTCCTGCTGGCGCGTGAGCAGCGTCACTGCGTCCTTGATATTGTCGGTGCCACCGCGCCGCGAGAGTGCGAACGCTTCCCAGTAGTAGCTGTCGGCCGCGTACGCCGACTTCGGGTAGTCCTCGTGGATTCGCGAGAACAGTTTCTCCGCGAGCTTCCAGTTCTCGTCGGAGATCGCGTTGCGTCCCTGGCGCCAGAGCGAATCGGCGCTGTCGGCCGGAGCCCAGGATTTCGGAACGTCCATTCCAGCCATCGTCGGCGCGCGGCCAGCGCTGCCGGCGCTGCCGCCGTTGGTCGCCCCGAATACAGCGACCGCCGCAAAGATGATGAGTTTATGCACTGCCATTTCTCCTGTTCAGATTCAGTTATTGGGTCCCGCGGGCAGCGCAGAGCGCAGCCGCGTCAGTACCTGTGTGCGTTCCATGCTGCGATCGATCTGCGCGCGCTCGTCGCTCACGCCCGCCTGCGGTGAGCGCTGCACCATCTGCACAAGCACCAGCTCGAGGTCCTGAAGCAGTCTCCGGCGTGCGGGATCGTCCGCAGCCGGTGAATCGAGGAGCAAGCGCGTGTTCGTGAGAATGTCCCGCGCCCACGCCGAGAGATGCTTGTCCACGCCGGTGTTCGCGCTGCTGGTCCCATATGCCGTCAGCAGCGCCTCGGCACGGGAGAGCTCAGCAGTGGCTGCGCGGTTGTACGACACGTTCCCAGCCCTCGCAGCGCCGGCCGGCGCGTCCGTGTTGCCGCCAGCCGCAGGTGCTCCCGCAGGATTGGTCGCGGCGAGCGGAGCCACCGTCGCGGGGATGTCGTGCGTGCCGAGCGCAAACTTCCCGATTGCCACGCCGAGCACGAGCATTGCCGCCATTCCCACCCAGGCCATCCGAGGCCGCCATTTTCCATCTTCCATCTTCCATCTTCCATCGCCGTTCCGGCGCGCCGCCATGATGGAAGCAAACAACTCGTCGCGGCCCGCAAGCTGCGGCGGCGCGTTGTAGCTGCGCGCCTCACGCTGCAGGAACTCCTCGAATTTTTCGTCGTTCACATGGTCGCTCATGACGCCCACTCCCCCGCAAATTCCGCCAGTTCGCTCCGCAGCCGGGCCCTCGCCCGGAACAACTGCGCTTTTGACGTGCCCGACTGGATGCCGAGCGCCGTGCCGATCTCTTCGTGCGTGTACCCTTCGACGTCGTGCATCACGAACACCGCGCGGTATCCGTCCGGCAGCGCGTCAATCGCCCGCGCCAGTTTCAGCTTGAGATCCGGCTCCGCGTCGCGCCGCGTCACCGCAACCTCAGGCAGTTCGTCGCCGTCGATCTCCCTCGCCCTGATCCGCCTGACCTTCTTGAGGCCGTTCAGGATCACCGACGTGGCGATCGTGTGGAGCCAGGTCGCCAGCGACGCTTCACCACGGAAGTCCGCCAGCCTGCCGAACGCGCGGACGAAGGTGTCCTGCGTGAAATCCCTCGCCAGCGTTTCGTCCCCCGCCATCCGGTACGCGAGCCGGAAGACGCGGTCCACGTGGCGATCGTAGAGCTCACGCTCCGCGCTCGCCTGGCCGGCCAGGACCGCAGCTACCAGCTGTGCATCATCCAAGAACGGGGCGCTCCGTCGGTGACCGGTTCACACCAGAGACAGCGGCGGGGAGGATAGGGTTGCGTCGGAACTGCAACGGCGATGGAAGATGGAAGATGGAAGATGGCCGCAAAGGAAGACGGCGGCGAAGCCTGAGCCTCGCCGCCGTCCATCTTGCATCCTCGATCTTCCATCGCTGTTTCGTTACGGAACCACGTGCCCCCGCAGCGACTGGTAGAACGTCACCACTTGCGCCGGCGTCGCGACGAGGGTCGGATCGATCTCGTAGTACTTGTTGTCGAGGTAGCGGCCGGTGGCCGGGAAGAACGGCGGCCGGGAGTTGGTTTTCTGACACGGATCCACGGTTCGGTTTTCGCGCAGTCCGGTGTTGCCGCCGGACGTGAACGTCGGCGAGATGATCTGCTCGATGACGCCGCCGGTCTGGTTGAGACACCCCCCGCTCGTCGTGTTGGGCGTCCCGCTCGTCGCGCCGCACACGGTGGCGGGGCTGGTTGCCGGTCCGCCAGGCAACCGTCCGTCCGTCGAATAGCTATAGCCGTCTTCCAGCCCCACGGTGCCGTTGAGAGCCATCGTGACGGCGTGCAACGTGAAATTCGGGAACCCGTACCATCGAACCGTGCCGCCCTCGTCCGGCCGTGGCCGGTTGAGCGCGTTGTTGGCGGCGAGCACGTTCTGGCCGGCGATGATGCCGAGGAAGTTGCGGCACAGCGCCGCGGCCGTCGTGGGATCCTGGTCGTATACCAGATCGTCGATGATCACGACGTTCTGTGTGGCGTTTGATTCATAGAACGTGATGAAGCCACGCAACGTGTCGCTCATGTAGATGGGACCCGTGGTGGCGTTGATGACGCCCTTGGAGTTCATGTTGTAGGGCAGGAACAGCGGCCACAAGAACGCGGCCTCGACCGGTTGGATGACCGAGGTTGGGATGGTCGGAAGCGCGGTGCCGCCCCAGGGCCGCCACGATCCAAGTTTGATCTGCCCCGTTGTCGTACCGGCCGTGGGACATTTTCCCGCGACAGAGCTGGTATCGTCGCCGGCGCGGTGCGGACTCGCCGCACGATATCCGCCGCCAAAAAAGGCGCAGCGGGTGACGTTCGCGGTGAACGTCGTATCCATCCCGCCGTACCTCTTGGTCGCACCACACGCGCCGCCGGTCGCACCCCATCCCCAGAGGGACGTGCCGGTCGTCGTCGTGCTGTCTATGGCGCAGGCGGCGTTTGTGTGGCGTTCGGCCAGCATGAGGAGCGGGCTGCCCACCGGGAAACAGCGGGAATTGCCGACGCCGTGGCTCATGACGTTGTTGATCACGGCCGCGGTCGGCAGGCTGTCCGCCCCGAGCGGTTCCATCGCAGTGGTGTCTGCGGTGGTCAATGAGCCGCCCGTGGCGAGCGTACCAAGCATCATGCGCTGTCGCACCCAGTACTCGTGCACGCGTGCAACAGGGAAGAACTCGTTGTGGTCATTCGCGAACGTCGGGCCCGTGCCCGCCGGAATCTGCCCGGCGATGAAGTGCATGAGCAGCCCGCACTGGTTCATCATCACAATGGCGCTGTTGTTGGTGTTGTTCCAGGCGCCCGACCTCGGCAGATCCACGCGCAGCGACGAGGTGTCGATTCCGTCCGCCGCATCGAAGATCATCATCATCCCGTCGGACTGATCGAAGGTGCCGTTGTTGTTCACGTCGACGGGTCGAAAGCTGACGCGAGTCCCGCGCGTCGGCCTCGCGGTGACCATTTCGCCGGACAAGTTGAGGGACCCGGTGCCGGAGCTCTGCGACACCGCGTTGCTCCCCGACGTCGCCGTCTGCGGCGCGAACTGAAGATTCGCGTTTGAGGCATACGTCGTGAGCGCGGCCAGCTTCGCGATGGTCGGCATCGAGATCAGCGGCGCCCCGGATATCGGCGTGTAGGCGTACGTCGCCGTTCCGTTGACCGTCGTGTGCGCTGAGACGGTGTCGAAGTATTGAGGACCGCCGCTCGAGTACCAGCCCTGGTTGCTGTGGGCGCGCCCGCGGATGAACTCGCCGGGACCGTACGCCAGCCCGGAAGAGAACGTGTTCGTGAACATCGCGAACCGCGAAAAACTTTCCGCGGTCAGGTCGAGACGGCGCACCATGCGCGTCCCGCCACTGTCGTAGGCCTGCGCGAGCAGGGTGACGAACTGCCCGTAGATGCCGACCGTGTCGCCGGTGTTGGCGCCGTACAGGTTGACCAGCACGCGCGGAATGATCGCGCCGCTCGCGTCCCTGAGCGATGCCGCGGAAAGCAGTGCCTGCGCCCCCGTGTCCAGCATGTGGAGCGATGTGTCGCCCGCCTGAATGCGCGACTTGCCCATCGCGATCGCCGCCTCGGCCGCGTAGCGATAGTTCCGTTCGCGATCGTAGTAGCGCGAGAGCAGCCCGGCGCTCGACGACAGATAGATCGCCGAAATCGCGAGCCCCGCGAGCGAGAGCGTCATGATCAGCACGAGAATCAGTGCCGAACCTCGACGGTTTCGCGTGACCGATCCGATGAATTGATAGGGTTCCATGACGATCACTATGGGTTGGTGACGGCGCTGGCGGTCTGCGAAACCGTCGAATACGACGGTGAACAATCCACGGCGACGACGCCGTAAATCCAATTGCCCGGCTGGAAGGTGAAGTCGTCCCACGTGTACGTGGCGTACCCGCGCGCAACGAGGTTGCCGAGCACCACCCAGTTCGTGGTCCCCTGGAGGGCGCGCTCGATCACGTACGTGGCGACGTCCATCGCGCCGCCGGCTTCCTCAGGCGAGGCGTTGTACACGACCTGCACTTCGGCAAGCGGCAGCGTGTCCGTCGTGGTCCACGGGCCCGGGAGAATGGAGAAGTTCGGCGACCCGGCATCCATCTGCGTGGCCGTCACCGTTCCCGGCGGCAGCGGCGCCGCGCCACAGGTGTTCTGCTTGAGCATTCCGGCGTTCAGGAGCCGGGTACTGTGGTAGATCGTACGCGTGATGTCTTTCGACTTGCGAACATCGCGGTAGAGGCCGGAGATGCGCATCTGCACGAGGCGCACCGAATCCGCCCAGTCGCCGGCCGTGTTCCAGTAGATCGGCAGGTTCGCCTGGGGAATCGCCACAATGGCCCCTGACGAGTCCGTGCGCGAATACTGGAAGAAGTAATTGGTATCCGGCGGGATCCACATGTTGTGCGCGACGACGGTGCTGTCGCGGTCGTTGACGCGCCGGAACAGCGTGTACAGGTCGTTGCGCCCGCTCGAGGCGTCGAGGTACAGGAAGTACGAGATCGTCTCGGCATGGCTCTGGAAGCCGTTGCCGTCGAAGTACTCGACCGTCGGGTAGGCCACCGCCGACGTCGGCAGCGTCTTGGCGGCAGCCGGCAACCAGCTCTCCACGGCGAGCGGATCGGCGTTCGGGTTGTAATAGGTGGCGTCCGGATCGTTGGTCTGCGTGGTGACGAGGTCCACATTGAACGTGATCGCGAACGGCGCCGCCTGTACGATGATCGGCTGGCCCGTGGCTCCGCCGGCAAGGCGCAGTTCGCGATCGATGGCGCTTTGCGCGTAGTGCGCGTTCTGCGCCGCGTCGAGGCGGCCGGCGCCACCGTCGAGCGCGGTGGTCTGGGAGCGGAAGAACGGGATCGTGATGGCGAAGACCATCATCGTCAGCAACACCGCCATCATCATTTCGATGAGGGTGAAGCCGGCTCGGTCCGCGGCGCGGGGCGTCGGGGATTGCATGGTGGGCCTCGGGAAAAGGGCGGAGCGCGTTGGTGCGGTGCGTGAAGGCATGGGATGGCTCCGCATCAGAAGACCGCGATGATGGTGGTCTTCGCGATCGGCGAGACCAGGCTGCGGCCGGAGACCGTCGCCGTGATCGTGATGTAGTCGTTGGACGCCGTCGGGCACCCGGCGCAGCGTGCCGCGACAGTTCGCACGCTGAAGCCCTTGTAGGGATCGGTCGAATAGGTCTGCGTGGTGTTGTTGAACGTCGCGACGAGCGTCGAATAGACGCGGTACGCCTTCACCTGCTCGATGCGGAGCGTGGCGAGGTCGCTCGCGAGCGACATGTCGGCCGACGTCGCCGTGATGTGCTCGAAATTGCCGCCGAACTTCGCCAATCCGATCATCGCGCCGCTCAGGATCACGATGGCGATCATGACTTCGATCAGCGTCATGCCGCGGCGCGCACGCGCGCGGAACTTCACGATGGAGTTCGTCATCAGTTCATCCTTATCCAGGCGCTGCCGTTGTATTTGTACAGCTCGGACCGCCCCGTAGAGGCCGTTACGACGATCTCGCGGTACTCGGTGGAAACGGCCGCGCGGGTGGTGACAAAAACGGTCACGTCGCCGCTGGCGGAGCCGTCGCGGCGGAAGATGACGGTCGGAAGCCCCGAAACCGTGGAGAGTCCGGTGCCCGCGAACGGCGCGGTCGGCGCCGTCCCGTCCTCGCCGACGGCGGCGGTCCAGGTCGGCGTCGCGAAAATCGCCCCTTCGGCCATCTTGCGATATTGCACCTGGTCGGTCGTGTTGATCGTGTCGTTGTTGTTGTAGTCCTGCACGACACGGAACCGGTTGAGCAACGAGTCGAAACTCACGATCACGTTCGACTGGCGCGTGATCGCGTTGCGCTGCGCTTCCTGCAGCAGGATCAACGCGAGCCGCCCCGCGCCATCGGCGCGATAGCGGTTGATGTTGAACCTCGGCAGGGCAACCTTCGCCATGATGCCGATGATCACCACGACCATCACCATCTCGATGAGGGTGAGTCCGCGTCTCCTGGCCCTCGTCACCCTGCCTGCTGTCGAGTTCACGACGATCTCCCGTGCGTTGCGGCGGTCCGTGCCGCGTAGCTGCGATATTCGCCGGGGGGCCACCAGCGACCCCCTGCGGAATGAAGCGAATCTTCGCCCTTGTAGTCTTGAGACGACTGGGGCGGAGCGCCAGCACCAACCGACCACCAACTTGTCACGTTTGGAGGCAATACTATCACAAAGTGATGGTTATTGTATGTTTTTCGTGGTAAGCTTCCAGAGTAACTGGTACAAGATATATCCACTGTACTATCACTTGTCTGTGAGAGGAATCACCGCTCGATGGGCATTGTCGCTACTCTCCTGCCGGACGAGAACTGCCTGGAACGCGTCGTCCACGCCGTGCGCGGGCAGCACTCGGTTATCCCGTGCAAGGACTGGGACGACATGCTCGCTGCGTGCCAGGACGAGGCGGTGCACCTCGCGGTCGTCGACCTGTTCACCGACGGCAAGGCCAACTTCGAGCGGGTCCGCCAGCTGAAGCTGCGCTTTGCGCGCGTCACCCTCGTGGCGTACGTCACGGTCGCGCCGAGCCGCGCGAGGGACCTGTTCGACGCGGGACGCGCGGGGATCGACGGACTGGTGATCGTCGACCAGGACGATTCGCCGCTGCAGCTGCGCAGCGTGATCGAGCAGGCGGAAGCCCGCGGAGTGGCCGGGCTCATCCGGCACCGGCTGGGCTCGCTGCAGCCGCTGGTCCGCGACGCCGTGCTCGTCGCGGTCACCCGCGCGCACATGCGCCTCACGTCACACCGCCTTGCGGACATTCTCGCGACATCGCGACGCACGCTCGTCACGAAGCTGGCGAACGATGGATTTCCGCCTCCGCAGAAGCTGATCAGCTGGGGCCGGCTCGTCGTGGCGTCGCAAATGCTCGAAGACCGCAACCGCAGCGCCGACAGCGTCGCTCGCATCCTCGATTTCCCTTCGGGGAGCGCGTTCAGGAATACATGCCAGCGCTACCTCGGCGCGTCACCGCAGGAGATTCGGGTCAAGGGAGGGGCGGCGTTCGTGGTGGAGGCGTTCTTGAAGTCGGTGGGAAGGACGGGCTAGTCCTGCGACAAGGAAAGAGTGGGAGTCAGGTATGGGTGAGGGATGAGCGGGAAGAACGGTGATCTGTGACGCGGAAGGACGGCTCACATGTCCGCGAGGTGCCAGGTGCCGTCCGATGTCATCCTGTAGAACTTCACCTTTGACGTCGCCCCCGTGATCTGCAGCGCTCGCATGTCCTTGAGCCGTCCCGATGGGCTCCCGATGTAGATCACGACGTCGCCGCTCGTGGAGCCGTTCGGATAGAAAGTGACCGTCGGATACAGGTAGGTCTGGTTGAGATACGTGAGCCCGGGACCCGTGGCGTAGTACGGCGTCGCACCGTCGATCGTGGAAGGTGGCGTGACGAACTGCGCGCCCTCGACGAGCGACCGGTTGTAGGTGTACTCGGTCGGGTCGGCGACGCCGTTCGAATTGGCGTCTTCGGTGATCGTGAGATGCCCCTGATCGTACACGATCGTCACGATCATCGGCATGTTCTTCGCGATCGCCGTCAGCTGCTGCGCGATGAACTGGTTCTGCACGGTGCGCGCGTTGGCGTCCATGCGATAGCGCGAAAAATCGATGTTCGGGAGTGCGATGGCCACCAGGATCGCGACGAGGCCGATCACGATCGCCATCTCGATCATCGTCCAGCCGCAACGGGCTTTGGCGGACAGGCGGTTCACCATGGGCAGCTGGTCGGAAGTTGGGCGGTGTGGAGGTGCGCGGCGGGCTGCGGAACTGCTGGTGTAACACTGCGGACTGCGGAACTACTGTCGGGGTACTTTCCCGACGCCGAAGGCGATCGTAACGTAACCGGGATGGCGCGCAAGCGCGCAGGGGAGTTTCGCGATGCTCGTAGTGGGGCTGACCGGAAGCATCGGCAGTGGCAAGTCGACCGTCGCGCGTTTGCTCGGCGCACGAGGGGTACCGGTGATCGACGCCGACATCCTCGCGCGCGAGGCGACGGCGCCGGGATCCGCGGCGCTCGCGGCGATTGTCGCGCGCTGGGGACCTGCGATGCGCGCGCCAGATGGTTCGCTCGACCGCGCGGCACTGCGGCACATCGTGTTTGCCGGCGCCGCCGAACGTGCGGCGCTCGACGCAATCGTGCACCCGCTGGTGGAAGCGCGGCGGAACGAGCTGCTCGCCGCCGCGCGCGAGCGCGGTGACCGTGTGCAGGTATGCGACATCCCGCTGCTGTTCGAGGCCGGGCTCGCCGGCCGTATGGATGCGATCGTGTTTGTCGATGCGCCGCGCGAGCTGCGCCTCGCGCGTCTCGTGCGCGACCGCGGACTCAGCCCCGCGGAAGCCACGGCGATGATCGACGCACAGCTGCCGGCGGACGAGAAACGCACGCGCTCAGACTATGTGATCGACAACGACGGCACGCTCGACAGGCTCCGCATTCGCGTGGACGAGGCGTGGCGGGCAGTCGAGCGTGATCACCCGGCGCTGACCAAAGGCGGGTAATCAGTCATTGGTCATTGGTCGTTGGCAATTGGCAGCGGCGTACAACGCGTCGAGTCAGCGCCGCGGTACTGGGCCGCCCACTGCCCGGCGCCGCGTTCGTCTTGAGAAAGCCCCACCCGCGCCCTACGTTTCACCCAGAACTCAAGGCTGCTCCCGCATCCCGCATTCCTCCCCGGCATCCTGCATCACGTCCCCGCATCCCGCATCTCGAAATGTCGTCCATCCCAGCCGACCTGCGCTACACCACCGACCACGAGTACGTGAAGGCCACCTCCGACGCGACCGTATTCGCC
>JBIOHR010000074.1:0-14732 GCA_044449085.1 Gemmatimonadales bacterium
CGCTGAGCGACTCGTTGCAGCTCGTGGTGCGCTAGGCGGAACGCGCCTCGATCGCGGCGACGCACACATCCATGACGTTGGTACCGGTCAGGCCGGTTCGCATCACGGCGCCGGCGGCGTCGAGCGCGCGCAGTGTGTCGTTGTTCCGCAGATGCTCGGTGAGTTCCACATGCGCCGCGCGCGCGCGGACTGCGGTTTCGCCGTCCACCAGCGCGCCCGCTGCGTCGGTGGGGCCATCGCGCCCGTCGGTGCCGATCGATCCAACGGCGATGCCCGATGCGCCATCGATCGAAATCGCAGCGGCAGCCGCAAACTCCAGGTTGCGTCCGCCAATTCCCGATCCGCTGACGGTCACCGTCGTCTCACCGCCACCCACGATGCACAGCGCGCGGCCGGCGGCCGCGCCGGACCGCCGCTGCAGTGCGCGGCGCGCGAACGCTTCACCGGCTTCGCGAGCTTCGCCTGATATGGGTTCTGCCAGCACTTCGACGTCGAACCCGCGGCGCCGTGCCTCGGCCGCCGCGCCCTGCACGGCGAGCGCGTTATTGCCGATCAGTTCTATCGCGACATTCGCAAAGCACGGGTCGCCGGCTTTCGGCGTTTCGGGGCGTTCGCCGCGCGCGCCCGCGAGCAGGTGCTCCCTGACGCGTGCCGGCATTGCGTCCCAAACGCGCCGCGCGCGCAGGATCCCGATCGCGTCGTCGTACGTCGTGGGGTCCGGCACGAGCGGGCCGGATGCGATCACGTCGAGCGGGTCACCGATCACATCCGACAGGACGAGCGCGCGGATCGGCACGCCCTTCGCGACCCGCGCCATCATCCCGCCCTTCAGCCGATCGAGGTGCTTGCGCACGCAGTTCAGCTCGTGAATGTCCGCGCCCGCCGCCATCAGCGCGCGCGACATCGCGACGATGTCGCCGAGTGCGACGCCGTCGACCGGGAGAGTCATGAGCGACGACGCGCCGCCCGAGACGAGCACGAGTACGCGCGACGACGGCCCCGATTCGCCGAGCAGCTGCACTGCGGCCATCGCGCCGCGAGCGCCCTCGTCGTTCGGCATCGGATGGCCGCCGGCGAAACCCACGACGCCGCCGGGAAGCGCGGAATCCGCGGCGGGCGCAATCGCGATGCCGCCGCGCAGGACCGGTCCGAGCGCATCGCCCGCACCGCGCGCCATCGCACCCGCGGCTTTCCCCGCGGCAATCACGTCGACGGACCGCGGCGCACGCCCGGAAGCCCAGCCGCGCAGCGCGTTCGCGGTCAACGCGCGCGGATCCACCGCGCGGATCGCCGCGAGCAGGATCTCTCTCGCCGCCTCAGCCGGCGTTTCGCTCACGCCCGCGTCATGTCGCCACGGCGGCGCGCGACATCCGCGCGCGGTACGCGTCACCACCGTAGACGCCGGGATTCACGGCGTTCGGCGCGCGTTCACCGCGGAGGTGGGCGAGCGCGTTCTCCGCGGCCATCGTCGCCATCTTGTCGCGCGTGCCAACGCTGGCCGACGCAATGTGCGGAACGATGACGGCGTTCGCGCACTCGCTCAGCCCCGCCGCCATCGCCGGCTCATTCTCGAACACGTCGAGCGCCGCGCCGGCGATCCATCCTTCGCGCAGTGCGCGGACGAGCGCGGCCTCGTCCACCACCGGCCCGCGCGAGACGTTCACGAGGATCGCAGTGGATTTCATCCGCCTGAGCGCCGCGGCGTCGATCAGGTGCCGCGTTTCGGCGGTGAGCAGCGGGTGCAGCGAGACGAAGTCGCTCTGCGCGAGGAGGTCGCCGAACTCCGCCCATCGCGCGATGCCGCTCGACTCCACCTGCGCGCGCGCGTGCGGATCGTACGCGATGACATCCATGTCGAACCCCGTCGCGCGCTTCGCCACGGCGGCGCCGATCCGCCCGAACCCGATGATCCCCAGCACTTTCCGCCGGCCGTTTCCGCCAGGACTCACGTCCGCGCCGAGCAGGAGGTTGGGCCCCCACAGTTTATAGTGCCCGCCCCTCATGTACGAATCCGCCTCCGGAATCCGGCGCGCGGCGGCGAGCAGGAGCGCCCAGGTGAGATCCGCGCTCGTGTCGGTGAGGACATCCGGCGTGTTGCTCACGGGGAGACCGAGCTCGGTGGCGGCCGCAATGTCGATGTTGTTGAACCCGACGGCGTAGTTCGCGACGCCGCGGAGCCTGGCGTTCGCGGCGAGCAGCGCGCGATCCACGGGCTCGGTGAGCAGCGAAAGGAGGACGTCGCACCAGCGCACCCCGTCGAGCATCACCGCCGGGTCGACGCCCGCGTCCTCACGCTCCTGGCCGATGCGCAGTTCCACACCAGCGCGCTCGAGGATCGCGATGCCCGCGGCGGGAATTCTCCGGGAAACAAATACCTTGCTCATCAACCGTGCGCGAGCCTCCAGAAACGATTCGCTCGCGGCCGCGCGAGTTGCGCGACCGCGAGCGAATAATTGCGACTGTGATCGCGCGCGGCTACTGCGAGGTCGCTGCGGCGCTACTGCGAGATTACTGCGGGGTTACTGCGGGGTTACTGCTTGGTGACCGTCAGCCCGCTCACCGTGATCTCCGTGTTGTGCGCGGAGCGCACGCCATACACGCCGTCGGTCGACTTGAGCTTCCCGGCGCCGACGATGTCCGACTTGTTGTACGTCGCCACGACGGTGCCGTTCATCGCGCACTCGACCTTGTCGCCCTTCACGGAAACGGCGACCTCATTGGTCACCTTGTCGCCCACCGCGGCTGCCTTGTGCACCGCCGCGTTCTCTGCACCCTCGCGTCCGTTCATCTGGAACGGGGCTGGTCCCATGCCGCGAACGATGAACGAGCCGTTGCCGTTGACCGCACAATAGAGGTACGTCGCCTGATCGCCGCCCATGTCGTTTCCCCCGATGACGATCCCATAGGGATGCGAATGGCTGTTCAGGTTCTGGAACTTCGGCTCCGTGAATGTTGCCTTGACCGTATAGTTGCCGCTCGCCTTGTTGGCGGGATTCCAGTACGTGGTCGCCGGGCCGGTGATGATGTGGATGCTCTTTCCTTCCGGGTTGAACTTGGTGTCGTTGGCCGACTGTCCCCGCTTGGCCGAGCTCGCATCGACCTGCCCCATCCAGCCCGGCACCGTGACGCCGCCCCCGGCGACGCTGTGCGAGGCATCCTGACCCTGCGCGAGGCCGAACGGAACGAGTGCGACTGCCGCAAACGCGAATACCGAAACGCGACGCATACACATCCTCTCAATGAAAGGGTTGGATATTCATAAGGTTAATGGGTCGGGGATCGCTCGCAACTCTCGTGGCGCGCCGGGAGTCGGCCGTTCGTCAGGGCCCTGAGCTCAAGCCGTGACACTCCCAACCCATGAGCTATACGCTCGACCGGTGAGCCGTGGGTCGGTCTGGCCAAAACTGACCCACGACCGGCGGCTTACTCCCCGCGAAATACCGACGCCGGCGCGACTCTCACCGCCCGCAATACCGGCATCAGGCTCCCGGCCAGCGTCATCGCGACGCACAGCCCCGCCGCCGCAGCGAAGGTGATCGCGTCGCCCGGCTCCACGCCGAACAACAGTGATTGCATCGTCCGGCCGGCCGCGTACGCGAGCGCCACACCCGGAATCACGCCGCAGAGCGCGAGCAGCAGCCCCTGCCGCACCACCATCGACACGATCACCGCCCGCTGGGCGCCCAGCGCCATCCGCACGCCGATCTCGTGCTTCCGCTGTGACACCGAGAACGCGAGCAATCCGTGGATTCCCACGGCGGCCAGAAAGAATGCGACCACGGCGAACGCGGTGATCACGCGCACCTGTACCACGCGCGATGCAGTCTGGTCCGAGACGATATCGGACATCGACTGCACATTCGAGATCGGCTGGGTCGGATCGGCTTCGTGGATGATGCGCCGCACCGCCGGCGCGAGCTGGGACATCGGTGCCGTCGCGCGGATCACGAGATCCTTTGGCATGAAGAAGGGGAAGGACGAGCCCACCTGCTGCTTGTACGACAGGTACATCTGCGGCTCGCTCGTCCGCTCGAGCCCCCGTACGTGGACGTTACCCACCACGCCGACGATCTCCATTTCACCCGGTGTCGTGGTGAACCGCTTGCCGAGCGGATTCTCACCCGGGAAATATTTCCTGGCGAACGACTCGCTCACGACTGCCACCTGCGGCCGGTTCAAGTCGTCGGTCTCCTCAACATCACGGCCCATCCGCAACGGGATCCCCATCGACGCAAAAAAACCTGGCGTCGTGTACCGCATGCTCGCATTGCGCCCGTCGGAGCCATTGCCCGGCTGACCGCCCGCTTCGATCGGGAAAATGCCGCCGGTCATCGTCATCGGGAGGAACGAGATGTACGCCGCGCTCTGAACTCCGGGCAGCGCGCGCACGCCGTCCAGCACCCGGCGGTAGAACTGCTCGCGCACGCTGACGCTGTCGTAATGCGGCCGCGCGAGCGCGGTGCGCATCGTGATCACGCCGTCGGTGCGAAAGCCCGGATCCGTCGACTCCACGCGTGACAGCGCGCGCAGCAGAAGTCCCGACGACACCAGCAACACCACCGATGCCATCACCTCGACGACCACGAGCGCCGACCGCAGCCTCGCGCGCCGCCCGCCGCCGGAGCGTGCTCCCTCGCGCAGCGCCGACAGGTCGCCTTTCCCCGACGCGCGCAGCGCGGGGAGCACGCCGAATCCGATCCCCGTGAGCGCGCTCACCAGGGCCGCCACGACAAGGACGCGGAGGTCCACCGTCGGCGTGTCGGCCAGCGGCAGTGAATTCGGCACGAGACGCGAGAGGAGCGGCACCGATCCCACCGCGATCGCGACGCCAACGGTGCCGCCGAGCGCCGCGATCACCAGGCTTTCCGTCAGCAGCTGGCGCACGAGGCGCTCCCGCCCCGCACCGAGCGCGAGCCGCACGTCCAGTTCGCGCCGGCGCGCAAGTGATCGCGCGATGAGCAGGTTGGCAAGGTTCGAGCAGGCGATGAGGAGCACGCAGACCGCCGCGGCACACAGCGCCAGCAACATGAGCCGGGACTGGGGCGAAAGTTCGTCTCGCAGCGTAAACACGGCGGCGCCGACATTCTTGTCGTCCTTGGGATATCGCTGCTCGAGCGAGGCCGCGATCGCCGTCATGTCGGCGCGCGCCTGATCGATCGAGACGCCCGCCTTGAGTCGCGCGATCGCCTGAAACCAGATATTGTCGCGCTCCTCATTCTCCTGCTCGACGCGCGGCATCAGCGTCCACAGCGTTGCGTCGGCACTGGGGAAATGAAAATCGCGCGGCATCACGCCGATCACGACGCGCGGGGCGCCGTCGATGAGCACGCGCTGGCCGAGTACGGCTGGATCTCCGCCGAAATTGCGCTGCCAGAGCCCGTAACTGAGCAACACCGTTCCGTCACCGCCGGCTTGGTAGTCGGCGTCGGAAAATGTCCGGCCGATGAGCGGCTTCACACCGAGAATCGGGAGCACTTCGCCGGTGAGAGCGGCTCCCGTGAGACGCTCGGGCTCACCCTGGCCGATGAGGTTCACCGAAGTGCTATGGAAGGCACCGATTGCAGCGAACGAATGATTCTCCGCCTTGTAGTCACGATAGTTCGGCGGCGAGAGTTCGAGGCGGCTGTAGTTCGGCTGCTTCTCCCATAGCTTCACGAGCCCGTCCGGATTCGCGAACGGCAGCGGCCGGATGAGCACGAAATCCGCAACGGAGAACGCCGCCGTGTTCGCGCCGATTCCCAGTGCCGTAACGAGAATCGCGGTGAGCGCAAATCCGGGAGATCGGGCCAGCGTGCGGAACGTGTAGCGCAGGTCGTGCCGCAGCACGTCCCAGTGCGCCGCAGTCGCATTCGCGATCACCTCGGCCATCGTTCCAATCCAGAGCGCGAGCATCGGCAGTCCGCGCCCCGTCTGCCGCGCGCGAACGTCGAACAGCGCGGCAAGTTCGGCGCCGTATTCACGCCGGAATGAAATAGGATAGAGATGCAGGAGCGCGCGATAGAGTCGCATCAGGCACGCTCCGGCAGGAGTCCCTGCGTGCGCGCCATGCGCACCAGCTGCGCCATCCGCCGCGTTTCGGCCCGCGCCACTGCCATGCCGAACGGGCTGATCCGGTAGTACCGGCGCCGCTCGTCGTCGAACTCGGGCGCCGGCCGGTCGGCGGTCTCGACGATCAACCCGTGCTCGAGCATGCGCTGGATCGACCGGTAGAGCGTGCCGGCGCTCAGCTTGAGCTCGCCGCCCGTGCGACGCGCCACGTCCTGGATGATGCCGTATCCGTGTCGGTCTTCCTGCGCGACCGCCATCAGGATGTGAAATGTGGCGGGGGGAAGCGGGATGAGTGCCGCGACGTCGGATTGAATGTGTGCCATGCCACAACTATACCCAATGCGGATATACTGTCAACGGGTATAGGCATGCGTCGTACGCGCCACAGGCGCGAAGCGGAAAGCCATGGACTAAGATGGAGGCGCGGCGCCCATCGCCCCCCATCACTTTTCCCGACCAATGACAACGATCGACGAAGTGATCGAAGACGTGAACGCCGGCCCCCCGCGCGGCGGCGAGAGCAGCGCAGTGACTGCCGCCGCGATCGTGATCGTCGTCGTCATGAGCGTGACGGCGCTCAAGCTCGGGCGCGCGGTCGTGCTTCCCGTCGTCATCTCCGTCCTGCTCACGCTGCTCTTGAGCGCGCCTGTCCGGTGGCTCAGGCGCCGCAGGATCCCGGAACGGATCGGCGCCGCAATTGTCGTGTTCGGCGCAATCGGCGTGGCGGCCGGCGCCGCGACGACGCTGGTCACGCCGGCGTCGCAGTGGATCGCTACGGCGCCGGCGACCTTCGCCAAAGTGGAGTCGAAGGTCCGGCTTCTCATGAAGCCGATCATGGCGCTCCAGCAGTCCGCCGACCGCATGGCGACGGTCGCGGCGCCGGCGACGCCATCGGGACGCGCTCCGGCGCAGGTGCAGCTTGCGACGGCCAGCCTCTTCGAACGCGTACTCGACCTGCTGACCGTCGTCCCCGCGACCTTCAGTGTCATCTTCCTCACGTACTTCCTGCTCGCGAGCGGCCCCCTCTTTCGCAAGAAGATCGCGCAGATCCTGCCCGGGCGGCGCGACGTCGTGCACCTCGAGACCGTCCTGAGCGAGATCGAGATCGTCACGTCACGCTTCCTCGCGACGGCGACGATGATCAACGTGGCGCTGGGCGTGGCCACCGCGCTCTCGCTCTGGGCGGTCGGGCTCCCGAGCCCGATCCTCTGGGGCGGCATGGCCGCCGTGCTCAACTTCGTGCCGTACCTCGGGCCGATATCCAGCTTCACCATCATTGCGCTCGCCGCGCTGGCGAGCTTCGACAGCCCGGCGCACGCGCTGATCGCGCCGGCCTGTTTCGGCGCGATCCACCTCGTCGAGAACAATCTCGTGACGCCGACGCTGCTCGGCCGGCGCCTCCCGGTGAACACCGTCGCGATTTTTCTCGGGCTGATCTTCTTCGGGTGGGTGTGGGGGATCCCGGGCGCGGTCCTCGCGGTGCCGCTCACCACAGTGGTGAAAATCGCCTGCGACCACATCCCGCCGCTCCGCCACCTCGGGGAGCTGCTGGGCAACTAGCGGTCAGAGATCGTCGCGCGCGAGCTGTTCGTCGGCGAGCGTCGTCGCCCGCTCGATCACCCATGCCGGGGCACCGCGCTCGGCGAGCAGCCCGATCGCGCGGCGCTCCACCTGCGCGCCGCGTTTCACGGTGCGCACCATGCGGCCATCGTCGCGCCGCTCGCGAACCACGGCGAACGCTTCCGTCTCCCCGCCGATTGCCTTCACGATGAACGGATCGTTGGTGGTCGCCGCCACATAGTGACCGTGCCGCGCGAGATGCTCGAGCGTCGCGATGGTGATCGCGCGGCGCTCCTCGGGGTTCGTCCCGCGCAGCGGCTCGTCCAGCAGGATCAGCAGGCGGTCGCGTCCGGCGGCGTCGGCGAGGATGTCGGCCAGCCGGATCAGCTCGCTCTCGAACAGGCTGGCCGTGCCGGTGGGCTGGTCGTCGTGGGTGAAGGTCGTGCGGATGCGCAGGCGCGGCGCGATGAGCTGCGCCGCCCACGCGGTGTCGGTGGCCATCGCAAGCGCAACGTTGAACCCGAGGGCGCGAAGGAGCGTCGACTTGCCGACGCCGTGACGGCCGGTCACGAGCGATACGACGCCGGCGCGCAATGTGGCGTCGAACGGATCGGCCGCGACGACGGCGGGATGGCGGCCGGCGCTCATGTGCAGGACGTCCGCCTCGGTGCTCCACGGGCACCACGCGGATTCGCTTGCGCGCCACGCGGCGAACGCCGCGGCCGCGTCGCAGTCGCCGACCGCGTGCGAGAGCCGGCCGAGCGCCGCATCCGCCTGGCGCACCTTGGCCAGGCCATAGATCAGCAGCGGGACGTCCCACCAGAAGAGCAGCGATGTGTACTCCGCGAAGATCCGGCCGGGATTCTCGTCCTTGCGGTCGAACGCGCGGAACGCGCGTTGCACCCCGGCCACCCGGGGCGCGTCGTCCGTGCGAAGCGCGCGGGCGACGTCGGGCACGCCCCGGATGACGGGGAGCGCGCCGATTTCACCGGCGATCGCCACGAGCTCGCCCGCGGCGCGAAGCGAGCGGCGCGCGGCATCGATCTCGGTCCACATTTTTGCGCGGACGACCGTACCGAGGAGCGCGACGATGATGAACCAGCCGAGCGCCGCTGGATGAAACGGGGCGAGCGCGAGCGCGATGACAAAGAACGGCGGCACGATGATGGCGCCGGCGGCGAGTGCCCGCGGCGTGTCGACCGCGCCGTCCCAGACCGAGCGCCCGCCGTCGAGCACGCGCTCGTTTTCGAATTTGCGGACGAGCGCCGCGTGCAGCGCGCCGCGGCCGGCGTGGTCACCGGTAAGCGCGCGGATCAGCGTGCGGAAATCACCCGCGGAGGCTTCGTCTCCCGCGTCGCCGCGCAGGCGCCGCTTGAGCGCGCGTCCGCCGGCGGCCGACACGGTGGAGTCGACCGTCGCAAGCCCGGACGCAATGCCGAGGTCGCTCCACGATTCGTCCTCGAGGCGCGGCCGCGCAACTGGAATCGCCGCCCGCCCGTCCGTAGCTTCCATCCTGAAATGTCGCCCACCTCCCCGCTCCGCGCGATGGCCCGAGCGGCGTCCGCGTCGCTGATCGCCATGTGCACCGCCGGAGCCCAGCGGCCGGCCGCCGCCGCGGCGCGGCCTGGCGCGGCGCGGCCTGCCGAGCCGGCGGTGGCGTCGTACGTGTCGCAGCGGATCAACGACAGGCCGCTCCCGATGACCGATCGCGTCAGCGACGACAAGGGCGTGCAGTACCTGATCGAGTTCGACCAGCTCATCCTCGCCATCCTCCCGCACCATGAGTTCCGCGCGGCGCTGAAGTACCGGCAGACGCTGGCGTCGAAGGGCGCGCGGATGGGCCGCGACCCGCTTCAGAAGATGCTCGTCTACGGAACCTGGTCGGTGGCCGGCACCGAGCTTCGCTTCGTCCCCGATCCCAAGCGCGGCGGGAACGGACTGCGGATCCTCACCGGGACGTTCAGCGGCCGCGAGATCGACGTGCCGTTCGACTATCGAAACGGCACCGTGTCGCACCACGCGTCGGTGGTACTCCTGCGCGACGACAGCATATTTTGATCGTGCGCATGCGCGCGATCCCGACTTTCAATCTTTCGACACACATGCCCAACGTGAAACGCACTCTCTCCGCCGCCCTTCTTGTCGTTTTCGCCGCCGCGTGCGACAAGACGCCGGCACCCGCCGACAAGGCGCCCGCAGCGCCGCCGGCCGCAGCGGCACCGGCCGCGCCCCCTTCCGACGCGCTCCTCCACCCGGTCGCGGCGAAGTTCATGGCGCAGGGCCCGGACAGCTTCGCCGTGCACGTCGTGACATCGCACGGTGCGTTCGACCTCACCGTGCGCCGCAACTGGTCTCCGAAGGGTGCGGACCGCCTGTACTATCTCTTCTCGAACAACTACTACGACGGCATCCGCTTTTTTCGCGTGATCAACGGCTTCATGGCGCAGTTCGGGATGTCGGGCGACCCGGCGGTCGAGCGCGTCTGGAAAGACCTCAACCTCAGCGACGAGCCGGTCACGCACAGCAACACGCGCGGCACGCTCACGTTTGCGGACGCCGGGCCCGACACGCGCTCGACGCAGCTGTTCATCAATTTTCGCGACAATGCTCCGTTGGACCGGAGCGGCTTCACGCCCGTCGGCGAGGTCACGGGCGGCATGGGCACCGTGGATTCGCTCTACGACGGCTACGGCGAGGGCGCGCCAGCCGGACAGGGGCCGGACCAGGGGCGGATCACCCAGGAAGGCAACGCGTACCTCGCGCGCGAATTCCCGAAGCTCGACTACATCGTGACCGCGCACGTCTCCCAGGAATGGAAGAAGGGCAAGTAGCCGTCGCCGCCGGCCACCGCGGCGCGGTCCCATCGTGACCGCGCCGCGCGCCTCCGCACCCGCGACGCCGCGCGTCGAGGACAAGAACGACCTCGGTTTCGGCGCGGTCGTCTCCGCGGACAGCACGCAGCGGCTGCTCAACAAGGACGGTTCGTTCAACGTCCAGCGGCGCGGCCTGCGCTGGTTCGAATCGCACAGCCCTTACCACCTTGCGCTCAACGCGAGCTGGCCGCGGTTCCTGCTTGGCGTCATCGCGATCTACACGGCCATCAACATCGTGTTCGCCGGTGCGTTCTGGCTCTGTGGCGACGCGGCGCTCACCGGCGCGCAGTCCCGCGAGCTCGGCGGCACAGTGTGGCGGGCGTTCTTTTTCAGCGTCGAAACCTTCGCGACCATCGGCTACGGCGACATCACACCCGTCGGATTCCCGTCGCACGTGGTGATGTTCGCCGAATCGCTGACGGCGCTTATGAGCCAGGCGCTGATCACCGGGCTCCTCTTTGCGCGCTTCTCGCGCCCCACCGCGGCGATCCGGTTCAGCAGCCACATGGTCGTCGCGCCGTTCAACGGGGGACGCGGGCTGATGCTCCGCATGGCGAACATGCGCGACAACCAGATCATCGACCTCAAGGCCCGCGTGAACTGCAGCTGGCTCGAGCGCGGGCGGGCGGGTGTCGGCCGGAAGTTCCGCCTGCTGGACCTCGAGCGCTCGGAGGTCATGCTCTTTCCCCTGTCATGGACCCTCGTGCACCCGATCACCGAGGAGAGCCCGCTTTGGGGCCTCACGGACGCCGACCTGCGCACCGCGGAGTTCGAGTTCCTCGTGCTGGTGTCAGGTCTCGACGAAACATTCTCACAGCAGGTGCACGCGCGGTCGTCGTACAAGCCCGCGGAGATCGTGTGGGGACACAAGTTCCGCAACATCTTCAATCCGCCCGACGCGCGCGGGCGCCTGTCGATCGACATCCATCGCATCGACCAGAGCGACCCGGTGCCGCTTCCCGCCTGAGCGTCCCCCGCCACGGAGGTTCGTCATGTTCCAGCTCGTTCGCGCTCAACGCCTCGCGCGTGTCTCGATCGCGGTCGCCGTCGCCTGCGTGGCCGCCGGTTCGGCGCGCGCGCAGCAGCCCTCACCCGCCGCACGGCAGAAGGCCGCGCAGCAGTCGGCGACCGAGCGCGCGGCGCAGCTGAAGGAGTTCGACGCGTTCGTCGCCAAAGGCCTGAAGGACTGGGGAATTCCCGGCCTTTCGGTGTCCGTCGTCAAGAACGACAGCGTGATTTTCGCGAAGGGGTATGGCGTGCGCACGCTCGGCGCGCCGGGCGCCGTCGATGACCAGACGCTGTTTGGCATCATGTCGACGACCAAGGCCTTCACCGCGATGTCGCTCGCGATGCTCGTCGACGAGCACAAGGTCGCGTGGAACGACCCGGTCTCGAAGTGGCTGCCCGAACTGCAGTTCCCCGGCGCGTTCGAGACCCGCGAGCTCACGGTGAAGGACCTGCTCACGCACAACACCGGCCTCGGCAACGCCGACCTGCTCTGGGGACGCAACGATCTTTCGCTCGTGGAGATCCTGAAGCGCGTGCGGTTTCTTACGCCCGAGTATTCGATCCGCAACGGGTTCGTCTACCAGAACGTGATGTACGGCGCGGCCGGCGAAATCGTCGCGCGCGCGTCGGGGATGTCGTGGGAGAACTTCGTGCGCACGCGGATCTTCCAGCCGCTGGGGATGACGCGGAGCTACCCGACGCTCGGCTTGATGCGCGCGACACACGACCCGAACGTGTCGTCGCCGCACTTCAAGATCCGCGACACGATACGTGTGATCGAGGACGAGCCGGCGGACCCGGTCGAATCCGCGGGCGCGATCTGGTCGACCGCGGCGGACATGGCGAAGTGGATGCGCTTTCTCCTCGACAGCGGGCGCGTCAACGGCACGCGCCTCGTGAGTGCGCACAGCTTTGGCGAGCTGTTCAGGGCGCAGGCCGTCGGGCCGGAGGAAGGCTTTTATCCAACGGCGCAGATCATCAAGCCGCACCGCGAGACCTACGGCTTCGGATTTTTCGAGGAGGATTTCCGCGGGCGGTACGTGGCGTTCCACACGGGAAGCCTCGCCGGACGCACGGCGATCATCGGACTGCTTCCGGATCAGGGCGTCGGCGTCTATGCGTTCGGCAACCTGGACCACGCGGAGTTCCGCCACGCAATCATGTACAAGGCGTTCGACCTGTTCGCGGGCACGAATGGCGCGGCGGCGCGCGACTGGAGCGCGGAGTTCCTCACGCTCTATGGGACCGCCGAGAAACGCTCGGCGGCCGCCCAGGCGGCCCGTGACGCATCGCGCGTGCCCGGCACGCATCCGTCGCTCGCACTCGGGAAGTACGCCGGTACCTATACGCATCCCGCGTGGGGCGACCTCGTAATCTCCATGGACAACGGGGCGCTGCGGATGACGATCGGCGCGGGCACGGAGAACACAGGCCCGCTCGAGCACTGGAACTACGACACGTTCGCGGCGACGCTCGGCGACGGGCGCGACGGGAAGACGATGCTCACCTTCGAACTCGACGCGACGGGCAATGTGGCGTCCGTGACGATGGACGGCAGCGACCAGTACCGCTTCAGGCGCGTGCGGTGATCGCGTCCGCATTCGTCCACGTCTGGAAGGCCGGCCGGTCGCCGCGCACGCTCCTGCTCCTCCACGGCACCGGCGGCGACGAGAACGACCTGGTGCCGCTCGCGGCCATGCTCGACCCCGATGCCGCCATTCTCAGCCCACGCGGAAAGGTCCTCGAGAATGGCGCGCCGCGATTTTTCAGGCGTCTTGCAATGGGCGTGTTCGACCTCGACGACCTGCGGCGCCGGACGCATGAGCTCGCCGACTTCGTCGCCGCGGCGGCGGCGGAATATGGGTTCGACGCCGCGCAGGTCGTCGCCGCCGGATTCTCCAACGGAGCGAACATCGCCGCCGCGATGCTGCTCCTGCGCCCTGAGTCGCTCTCCGATGCGGTGCTGTTTCGCGCGATGGTGCCGATCGAACCGGATCCGCTCCCGAGTCTCACCGGTCGCGGTGTGTTTCTCGCCGCGGGACGGACGGATACGATGGTTCCCGGGGAAAACACGGAGCGCCTCGCCGAGTTGCTCCGCGCGTGCGGCGCGAACGTCGAACTCCGATGGAGTCCTGGAGGGCACGGACTCGCCGCGGATGATGTCTCGGGCGCGCGGACCTGGCTGCGTGGCCGGGGAGAGCCCTAACGGCTTGCCACAGATTGCGCGGAACCAGCCGCTGATCAGGCAACAAATTTTTGCTACGCTCTCTGTCCTTCGCGCGCATGCACGTGGGCCTTGTGATGACGCCGCTTGAGCGCGGCGGCGCGCTTGCGAAGCTCGGACTTCGACAGCGGCGCGAGGATCGTCCTGCGGCAGCTCTTCGCCCCGCAGCGGCAGCCGTACAGGCCCGCCTCCTCTTCTTCGGTCTCGGAGCCATCGCGCGTGTATGCGTAATCATACGCGAGTTCCGTGCCGGTCCGGATCGCCTTCGCGGCGTCGATGAACACGCGCCCGCCCTCGATCACCGACTCGCAGTTCGGGTCGCACGAGTGGTTGATGAACCGCGCCTCGTTGCCGTCCACCGACGCGTCGATCACGACCTTCCTGTTCACGCTGAACAGGAACGTGTGGTGGACACCGTCCTTGTGATCGTCGTACCGCTCGTCGGCCACCGCATGCGACACGCGCTCGCCGAGGTACTCGATGATTCGCTCACCCTTTCTGATCGGCCGCGTCGCGAACGCGCCCCTGCCCGCAATCTTCGACCCCCGAATCACGAACGGAAAAACACTGCCTTGCTTCCGCGCCTCCGATTTCGGCGCCCCGACCTTCGATCTTCCATCTTTCATCTTCACTTTACCGCGCGCCATCCGATCTCCATTCCGAAGTAGTAGTTGCGCAGGGGCGCCGGCTCGATCGTCCGACCGGCCGCTCCATTGATGGTCACGGATCCCACGTACGCCTGGTTCAGCACGTTGTTGACCGACGCGTAGGGCTGAAACCGAAACGCGCCCACGCCGCCGGTCCACGACGCGCGCAGGCCGAGGTCGCCGTCGCCCCAGCTCTGGATGAGATGCGTGTTCTGGTCATCCGCGTACATCGAGGAACTCCACGTTTCGTCGGCATCGAGCGTCCAGCGGCCCCAGTGCGTGCGGACGCCAAAGCGCACGAAGTGATCCGGCACACCCGACAGTTTATTCCCGTTGAGCGTGTCGCTCACCGCGCCAAGCGGCACGATGTAG
>JBIOHR010000075.1:0-14700 GCA_044449085.1 Gemmatimonadales bacterium
GTAAACCGGTACAGGATCTCCTTGTTCCCGCGCACCATCCCGAACTCCTCGCGCGCGATCTTCTCCTGCGTCACGGGATCGGTCAACAGCAGCTGCTTGTATTTCTTGAGCGAATCCACTTCGTGATTCAGCGAATCCACCTGATACTTCACGCGCGCGAGACGTGACGTCTGGCGAATCAGGTCGATCGTTCCCCACTCCCCGCCCTGCACCGCAAACGCGATCACGCCGAGCGCCGCGAGCGCGAGCACTCCGCGCACGACCAGTGACCCGATGGACGCCGGACCCGCTTTGCGCTTAGCGCCCATTTCGCCCGCCGCTAGATCCCGTACACGGCGCCGCCGGGGAACTTCGCGGTGTCGCCGAGGTCGCTCTCGATGCGCAGCAGCTGATTGTACTTCGCCACGCGGTCCGTCCGGCTCGCACTCCCCGTCTTGATCTGCCCCGCGTTGGTCGCGACGGCGAGATCGGCAATGAACGTGTCCTCCGTCTCGCCGCTCCGGTGTGAGATGATCGACTGGTAGCTGTTCATCCGCGCCATTTCGATCGTCTCGAGCGTCTCGGTCACAGTACCGATCTGGTTGAGCTTGATGAGAATCGCGTTGCCGACATCCTCTTCGATCCCCCTGCCGAGGAACTCGGGGTTCGTCACGAAAAGGTCGTCGCCGACGAGCTGCACGCGGTCGCCCAGCGCCTCCGTGAGTTTCGACCAGCCGGCCCAGTCTTCCTCTGCGAGGCCGTCTTCGATCGAGACGATCGGATACTTGTACACCCATTTCTCATAGAGCGCGATCATCTCCGCCGCGCTCTTGGTACCGGCGCCGCTCTTCTTGAACGTGTACTTCCCCTTGTCGAACAGCTCGCTCGCGGCGCAGTCGAGTGCGAGGCACACGTCGGTGCCCGGCTGGTACCCCGCGGCCTCCACCGCCTCGAGGATCACGGTGATCGCGTCCTCGTCGCTCTTGAGATCCGGCGCAAAGCCGCCTTCGTCGCCCACGCCCGTCGCGAGCTTGCGCTTCACCAGCACTTTCTTGAGCGCATGAAACACCTCGGCGCCCATGCGCAGCGCGTCGGCGAAGTTGTCCGCGCCCACCGGGACGATCATGAACTCCTGAAAGTCGACGGTGTTGGTCGCGTGCGCGCCGCCATTGACGACGTTCATCATCGGCACCGGCAGCGTGCGGGCGAGCGAGCCGCCGAGATACCGATAGAGCGGCTGGCCCGTCGCCACCGCTGCCGCGCGTGCGACCGCCATCGAGACGCCGAGCATCGCGTTGGCACCGAGCTTCGACTTGTTCTTCGTGCCGTCCAAGTCGATCAGCGCGCGGTCGATCGCGATCTGATCGGTGGCTTCGAGGCCTCGCAGCGCAGGAGCAATGAGCGACTCGACGTGCTTGACGGCCTTGAGGACGCCCTTGCCGCCGTAGCGCTTTGGATCGCCGTCGCGGAGTTCGTTTGCTTCGTGCGTGCCGGTGGAGGCGCCGCTCGGCACGGCGGCGCGGCCGGCGGGACCGTCGTCCAGCGTGACGTCAACTTCAATCGTCGGATTTCCGCGGGAGTCGAGGATTTCGCGGGCAGTTATCGTGCTGATGGCAGACATTGGAATTCTTCGACCCGGGGCGGAGTGCGGGAGAGGAACGCTGGATCTGGAACTACAAAAAACTAACTGACCACGGGGGTCTTGCGGGGGTCCCACTTGGGGCTTTCGACCCCGTACTCAGCGACGAGCAGGGCGGCCATGCGGTCATACACGGTCTTCGCGAGGGCGTTGCGGTCTTCGTACGTCAGGCCCTCCGTGGGGATCGGCTCCAGGAAGTGCACGTCCACCTGCCCGGCCGCCACCCGGATCGTGCCCTTGGGATGCACTTCGCGCGTGCCATGGAGGACCACGGGCACGATCGGGGCGTGCACGTGCACGGCCAGCACAAACGGGCCCTTCTTGAACGGCCTGAGCGCATACGTCGCGCCGCGCGAACCTTCGGCGAATACGACGACGCACGCGCCCTCGCGAATTTTCTCGGCGGCCTGGCGGTACGAATCGAAGCTGCTCTTCCGGTTCTGCCGCTCGATGTACACAGTGCCGACCGACGCTGCGGCGCGGCCAAAAAACGGCACGCGCGCAAGCTCGTTCTTGGCGACGAACTTGAGGTTCTTGAGCACCGACGCGAGCACGAGAATGTCGTGCTGCGACATGTGATTGCTCACGATGATGTGCTGCGCGCCGTCGACGTTCTCGCCGCCGTGCACCACGACCTTCACGCCGCTCGCCCACGTGGCGGTCGTTCCCCATATGCGCATCGCCCAGTCAAACACGGAGCCGACGCCATCGCGCAAGTGCAGCAGCGCGCCGATCAATCCCATCAAGCCGCAGATGATGGTGAAGATCCCGAACACCAGCATGGTAAACGCAGTCCGAATCATCCCGAAAAATGGCTGTGGCCGCGGGGCAATGGCACCCGTCGCGCGCCTTCACGTGTCTCGACGCCGGCAGCGCCGGCACCGGCGGCCTCGACGTTGCCAATGGCCGTGAGCGGCAAACCAAACTCGCGCTCGAACGCCCGCGGGTCGAGCGCGGCGGGCGCGGTGACGATCAACTCGTACTCCTCTCCACCCGCGGCGGCGTCCGCCGCAACCGCACCCGTGACGAGCGGGAGACGTGCGAGGTCGAGCACTATCCGCATGCCGCTCGCGGCCGCTATGTGCGACGCGTCCGCGGCCACGCCGTCCGAGCAGTCGATGCACGCCGTCGCTCCATGCGCGGCGAGCCAGCGCCCCTCTCGCAGCCGCGGAACCGGATGTGCGAAGCGCGCGCGATGCTCCGGGTCCGGCGCCCGCCCCGCCTCCAGCGCCCGCAGCGCAAGCAACGGTCCGCCCAGACGGCCCGTCACCCAAACCGAGTCGCCGGCGCGCGCACCGCTCCGCACGAGCGGGCGCTCGACGCTGCCGAGCACGGTGACCGCAATGGACAGCTCCGACCCGCGCGTAAGATCGCCACCGACGATCGGCGCGCCCAGCTCGCGCGCCGCGGCGCCGAACCCGTCCGCGAGCCGCGCCGCCTCGGTGCGCCACGCTTCAGTGAGGGTGAGCGCGAGCACGATCCCCAGCGGCGCGGCGCCCATCGCAGCGAGATCGCTCAGGGCCGCCGCGACGGCGCGGTACGCAATCTCTTCGGGTGAGAGCCATCCGCGCCGAAAATGCACGTTCTCCACCGACGTATCGGCGCTCACCACGAGCCGCGAGCCGGCGGGCACATCGAGCAGCGCCGCGTCATCACCCACGCCGCGCGCGAGCGGACCCCACCGCGCGAGCATCGCGCGAATCGTGTCGAACTCGGCGCCGGGTCCGAGTTCGAGATTCGGATCGCCGCTCACGAATCCTTCAACGGTTCTCGCCCACGGCCGGCAGTTCGCACAGCACCGGTGGACCGAACGCCGGCACCTCGAGCCGCCACGCCTCGTGCAGCGCCGCGAGCACGTCGTGCAGATCGACGCCGCGCACCTGTCCGGCGCCCGCAATTTCCGCCGCGCGCCCGTGGACCCACGCGGCGGCCGACGCACTCGGCCGCGCCTCATTGCCTTGCGCGAGCAGCGTCGCCACCATCCCGCCGAGCACATCACCGCTGCCCGCGGCAGCGAGCACCGGCGTGCCGCTCGCGCTCACGTCGGTCGCGGTGCCGTCGCTCACCACGGTCGGCACGCCCTTGAGCAACACGGTCGCGTTCACCGCGCGCGCAAACTCGGCGGCAATGTCAAACCGTCGCGCGTTCACATCGTCCGGCGCGAGGCCCGCGAGGCGCGAAAACTCCACCACGTGCGGCGTGATCACGGCTGGGCGTCCCTTGAGCCAGGTCGAGAGCGACGCGACGTCGCCGGCGAACGCGTTCAGCCCGTCGGCGTCGAGCACGACGGGCCCGTGCCATCCGCGCAGCGCGCGCTCGGCGAGCGCCCGCGCCGACGCACCGAGCCCGAGACCCGGGCCGATGAGCAGCACGTTCGCCCAGTCGTAGAGCGCCTTGAACTCCGCGTCGCCCTGGGGCCAGCGCGCCGCCATCGCGGCGGGCTCGGCGGTCTGCACCGCGCCGATGCTCTCCCCCGCCACGTACAGCTTCACCATCCCGATCCCGCTCCGCATCGCGCCGCGCGCGGCGAGCGTGACCGAGCCGGCCATCCCCTGCGCTCCGCCGACGATCGCGAGGCGCTTGCGCGAGCCCTTGTGCGCGGCGGCGGAAATCGGAGGGACCGCATCGCGCGCGATGGCCGCGTCCATCAGCGGCACGGCATCTCCGAGATGCGCCGCGCCGGCGCCCAGTCCTATGTCCACGACGACGATCGCACCGGCCGCATCGCGGTTCACGAGCAGGCCGCGCTTCATCGTGCCGAACGCGACGGTGAGATGCGCGCCGACGTACGCGCCGGGCGTCTCGCCGGTGGTGGCATCGACGCCGCTCGGGACGTCGAGCGCGACCACGCGCGGCGCGTCGCCCGCGGCCGTCCGCGCATATGCGATGCGTTCGATGGCGTCGGAGATCGCCCCGTGCGGCGCGCCGTGCGCTCCGGTGCCGAGCAGACCGTCGACGATCACGCCTTCGGATCCGTCCGGTACGGCGTGCGTGAGCAGCGCGCTCGCCGCCTCGCGCTCGGCGAGCGCGTCGGGCGTGCGCGCCGGCTCCGCCTCGGCGACGCGCACGCGCACGCCGCGCCGCGCAAGTTCGCCCGCGACCACCCACGCATCGCCGCCGTTGTTTCCCGGGCCGGCAAACACCGCCACGCCACGCGACGACTCGAGCGGGTACCGCGCGAGCAGGAGGCCGGCCGCGGCGCGCCCCGCGGCCTGCATGAGCGATCGCGAGGGGACGCCGCCCGCGATCGCGGCCGCGTCGAGTGCCGCCGCCTGCGACGCGCTAACGACGCGGACGCTCATCGCAATGTTGGCCGGCAGGTCCGCGCTACGCGACCGGCGCGGCGTTCCAGGGGTAGTCGCGGTCGAAGGCGTCGCGGAAATCGAATACGTCGGCGAAGTCGTCGCGCGTGTCGGTCGGCTGGCTCAGGAGCAAGCCGAGATCCACGAGGGTGAAGACGATGTTGCCGAAGTCCGCCGTGGAGGTGACGCCCCAGTGTTCGAGCACCATCCGCGCGAGCAGGCCGTACCGCTGCAGGGCGAGGTCGCGGCACGCTGCGGCAAGCTCGCGGCCCGTGATGTGGCGGCGCTCCGTGAGTCGCGTCTGGCTGAACTCGAGGGCGGCAAGAACGAACAGGTACGCGCTCTCGTGGAAGCGAGGTTCGCGCAGCCTGATGCGGTCCATTACGCCGTCGCGGAAAGCCAGTTCTGGCACTCTTAACTAACCTCGCTCAACGAGTATTCTGCCTTCTGCAGAAACTGCCGCTTGCAATCATTTGGCACAACTGCGCGCTAGGGGCAAACTCACATGGTGAATAGTTAAACGCGCTTCGTACTGTGGTGGTTGCGGGGCAAAAACCGATGGCCAACTGCCCAGCCCCCATAAACCATTCCGCTCCTCGCCTCAAACCGACGCCCCTGGATACAACGGAAACGCCTGCGCAAGCGTCCTGACTTCCGACTTTACCGCCTTCAATACGGAAAGGTCTTCCGGCGTTCGCAAGACGGTCTCGATCAGCTCCGCGATCTTTTCCATCTGTACCACTCCCATCCCCCGCGTCGTCACAGCGGGCGTCCCGATCCGGATCCCGCTCGTCACGAACGGCGACTGTGTCTCCTTCGGCACCGTGTTCTTGTTCACCGTGATCCCCGCGGCGTTGAGCGCCTGCTCCGCGACCTTGCCCGTGAGTCCCTTGGACCGAAGATCCACCAGCATCAGGTGATTGTCCGTGCCGCCGCTCACAATGTTGAACCCGCGTTTGGCCAGCGCCGCGGCAAGCGCGCGCGCGTTTTCAATGATGTGCGTGCAGTAGACCTTGAACGATGGCTCCAGCGCCTCCTTGAACGACACGGCTTTGCCGGCGATCACATGTTCGAGCGGCCCGCCCTGCGTGCCCGGGAACACGGCTTTGTCCACCGCCTTCGCATGCTCGGCCTTGCAGAGAATCAATCCGCCGCGAGGGCCGCGCAGCGTCTTGTGCGTAGTCGTCGTGACGACGTCGGCATGCGGCACGGGCGAGGGATACAGTCCCGTCGCCACGAGCCCGGCGAAGTGCGCCATGTCCACCATGAAAATCCCGCCGACTTCTTTCGCGACCGCCGCGAACGCCGCGAAATCGATCACACGCGAGTACGCGCTGTAACCTGCGATGATCATCTTCGGCTGGTGCTCGAGCGCGAGCTCGCGCATCCGCGCCATGTCGATCATGCCGTTGTCGTCCACGCCGTAGTGCACCGCGTGGTACAACAGCCCGGAAAAGTTCACGGGTGAGCCGTGCGTGAGGTGGCCGCCCTGTGAGAGATCCAGCCCGAGCACCGTCTCGCCCGGCTTGAGGAACGCGAGGTACACCGCGGCGTTCGCCTGCGCGCCGGAGTGGGGCTGCACGTTCGCGTGCTCGGCGCCAAACAGTTGCTTGGCCCGGTCTATCGCGAGCTGCTCCACCTTGTCCACCACCTCGCAACCGCCGTAATAGCGCTTCCCCGGCAGCCCCTCCGCGTACTTGTTGTTCAGCGGTGAGCCCATCGCCTCGAGCACCGCCGGCGAGACGAAGTTCTCGCTTGCGATCAGTTCGAGGCCATCCGACTGGCGCGCGCTCTCCTCCTCGATGAGCTGCGCGATTTCCGGATCGACTTCGCGCAGCGCTTCACCGGGCGGACACCGGTCCCACATCGTCCAGTCAGTCACCGAGTTTCTTGCGCCTCCCCGAGTTCGATCTTTTCCACCCGCCGTTCGTGGCGCCCACCCTCGAACGGCGTCTCGAGCCATGCCCTGAGGATGGCGACGCCGTCCTCTTCAGATATGAACCGCGCGGGAAGCACGAGCACGTTGGCGTCGTTGTGCTTGCGCGCGAGCGAGGCGATCTCCGGCGTCCACGCCACCGCGGCCCGCACGTGCGGGTGCCGGTTGGCCACATACGACATTCCGAGGCCCGTGCCGCACATCAACACGCCGCGCTTCACCTCACCGCTCGACACCTGCTCCGCGAGCGGGTGCCCGTAGTCCGGATAGTCAGTGGATGCCGGCGACGACGTGCCGAGATCCTGCACGTCGAAGCCAAGCGCCGCGAGGGCGCTCGAGATTTTTTCCTTCATCTCGAAGCCCGCGTGGTCCGACGCGATCGGAATCCGCTCTTTCACCGGATCACCTCAGCTCTTGCGCGGCCACTGCGGCCAGGTCTTGGTCAGCCCGCGCACCGCCGCAACGCGCCGCTCGGCGAGCTCGTCCGCGGCTTCGTAGCTCGGGATTCCCTTCTCCTTGGCGATCGCGAACACGCCGAGCAGCGTGTCGAAGATTTCGTCGGCTTTGCGCAGGGCTCGCTCGCGCGTCCATCCGGCGAGCTCGCTGTACACGTTGATCACGCCGCCGGCGTTCGCGACGAAATCAGGAGCGTACAGGATGTTCCGCTTTTCGAGCGCTTCGCCGTGCTTGCGCGGCTCGAGCAGGACGTTGTTCGCGCCGCCGCAGACGATCTCGACTTTCAGTTTTGGGATCGTGTCGTCGTTGATCGTGGCACCGAGCGCGCAAGGCGCGTAAATGTCCGCCTGCTGCGAATAGATCTCCGTGTCGGACACCGCCCTGGCGCCGTACTCCTTCACCGCGTGCGCCACTTTCTCCGCGCGGATGTCCGTGACGACCAGCTTTGCTCCGGCCGCCGTGAGTTCCTTCATGAGATAGTTGCCGACGTTCCCGAGGCCCTGGACGAGGATCGTCTTCCCCGCGAGCGACGGCGAACCCCAGCGCCATTTTGCGCTGGCTTCGATCGACCGGAACACGCCGTGCGCGGTCACCGGCGACGGATCGCCCGAGCGGTTGGCGAGGCCGGCGACGTACTCCGTCTCCATGTGGACGTAGTCCATATCCGCGGTGCCCGTGCCGACGTCCTCTGCCGTCACGTAGCGGCCACCGAGCGATTCCACGAACCGGCCGTGCGCGCGAAAGATCATTTCGCGGTTGGCCGTGCGGTTGTCGCCGATGATCACCGACTTGCCGCCGCCCAGATTCAGCCCGGCCACGGCGTTCTTGTACGTCATGCCGCGCGAGAGGCGGAGCGCGTCGGTGACCGCTTCATCGTCGGACGCATAGTTCCAGAAGCGGCAGCCGCCGAGCGCGGGGCCGAGCGTCGTGTCGTGGATCGCGATGACGCCGCGGTATCCGGTGGACTTATCGGAGCAGCACACGACTTGCTCGTGGCCGAGGGACTGCATGGTTTCAAAGAGTTTCATGACGCGACAGGGCTCTCCCGATGACAATGCGTTGGATTTCAGATGTGCCTTCATAAATCTCGGTGACTTTGGCGTCGCGGAACAGGCGTTCCACCGGATAATCCTTTACAAAGCCATACCCACCGAAGACCTGAATGGCCTGGGTTGTGACCCATACCGCGGCTTCGCTCGCGACGAGCTTGGCCATGGATGTGTGCGCGCCGACCGCTTCCCCACGGTCCTTTGCGGCCGCCGCGGCGTGAAGCAGCGCCCGCGCGGTGTGCACGCGGGTCGCCATGTCGGCGAGCTTGAATTGAATGCCTTCAAACTCCTTCAGGTACTGCCCGAACTGGCGGCGCTCGCTCGCATATGCGACGCTCAGCTCGACGGCACGGCGCGCGATGCCGATGGCCTGCGCTGCGATGCCCAGCCGCCCATGCTCGAGCGACTGCATCGCGTACACGAAGCCCTGGCCTTCCTGCCCGACCATGCGGTCGGCCGGCACGCGCATGTTGTCGAACGTGAGCTGCACGGTGGGCGACGCGCGCAGCCCCATCTTGTCTTCCTTCTTGCCGACCTTGAAGCCCGGAAGGTCGGGCGTGATGATGAACGTCGAAATTCCGCGGGCGCCGCGGCGCATGTCCGGCGTGTCCGTGCGCACCATCGCGAGAATCACGCCGGCCTCACTGCCGCTGGTGACCCATGCTTTGGTGCCGTTGAGGATCCACGAGTCGCCGTCGCGCACGGCCTGCGCGCTCAACGAGGCCGCGTCCGACCCCGCCTCGGCCTCCGACAGCGCGAACGCGCCCAGCAGTTCGCCGCGCGCCATCGGCGCGAGGAAGCGCCGCCTCTGCTCCGGGCTGGCGAACTTGACGAGCATTTGTGTCGGCAGAGAGTTGTGCACCGACATCAACACGGCGACCGATGCATCGGCCGCCGCAATCTCCTCGAGCGCGATGAGATACGTCAGGTTGTCGAGTCCCAGACCGCCGTACTCCTCGGGAATCAGCATGCCGAGAAAACCGAGGTCTCCCATCTGCTTGATCAGCCGGGGCGCGAAGTGGGAGGTGCGGTCCCACTCTGCCGAGCACGGCGCGATTTCATTCTGGGCAAACTCCCGGGCAAGCCGCTGGATCTCGGCCTGATCGGGTGTGAGTGCTGTCAGCGAACGGAGCGTCATTACTGGACCGAAGACGGAAGACCGAAGACCGAAGAGATTTACTCGTACGAGTAGAATCCGCGTCCGGATTTGCGGCCGAGCCATCCCGCCGCGACGTACTTCCGCAGCAGCGGGCAGGCCCGGTACTTCGGGTCGCCGAGTCCCTTGTGAAGGACGTCGAGTATGGCCACGCAGGTGTCGAGGCCGATCAGGTCCGCGAGCGCGAGCGGGCCCATCGGGTGGTTCATGCCGAGTTTCATCACGGTGTCGACCGCTTCCGGTGTGCCGACACCTTCCATCACGCAGTACACCGCTTCATTGATCATCGGCATCAGGATCCGGTTGGCGATGAACCCCGGATAGTCCTGCGCCTCGACCGGCGTCTTGCCGAGCGCCGTCGCAAGCGCGGTCGTGCGCTTGAGCGTGTCATCGCCCGTCGCGAGGCCCCGAATGATCTCGACGAGTTGCATCACGGGCACGGGGTTCATGAAGTGCATGCCGATGACCTGCGCCGGGCGCTTGGTGCGCGCGGCGATCTCCGTAATGGAGATCGAGCTGGTGTTCGACGCGAGGATCGCGCCTGCATCCGCGAGGCGGTCGAGTTCGGCGAAGATCTTGAATTTGAGATCGGCGTTTTCGGTTGCGGCCTCGATGGCGAAGGTCGCACCCTTCACGGCGCCGAGATCGCCGCTCGTCGAGAGGCGCGCCAGCGCGGCGTCGCGCGTCGCGGCGTCGATCGAACCCTTCTTGATCTGGCGGTCGAAGTTCTTTTCGATTGTGGCGCGTCCTTTGGCGAGCGCCGCCTCCGACACGTCGACCATGGTCACCGCCAGCCCGGCGCTCGCGCATACGTGCGCAATGCCGTTGCCCATCTGGCCGGCGCCGATCACCGCTATCACATCACTCATCCGTCACGTCTCCACGAGTAAGGCCGATCCGCGCGGGTGGCGCAAAATCGCCTGATTTCACATACCGAACCAACAGAAAGGTAGCGACCAGCATCCCTGCAGCGGCGCCCAGCCCGCCTTCGGGTCCCCAAAGCCCGCCCGTCGCCCACGTCGGCCCGTGGTCCACCAAGCGGTAGCCCGGCGTGGCGAGCGGAAGTCCGCTCACCGGTGCGTGCAAAACCACAGCCTGCACGAGGTTCCATGCGAGATGCGCGATCCAGGCGGCCCAGAGGCTTCCGGTCGTCAAACGGATCACCGCCAGGAAAAGTCCCGCAAGCGCGACCATCCCGGTCGAAAGGAAAGTCGGGTCCGGATTCAACAGATGCAGGAGCGCGAAGAGCACGCTCGTGATCGCGACCGCAAATGGCGCGCCGACGCCCTCGACGAGCGTGGTGAGCAGGTACCCCCGCACCGCGAGTTCTTCGGCGAGCGCCGCCGGCGTGAGGACGAACAGCGCACCGCGCGCGGCCGACCACCACGACATGACCTCTGCGGGCTGCCGTTCAAATGAGAATCGTCCGGCGGCGATCAGCACGCCGCACGGCACGAGGATCGCGAGCGTTCCGGCGGCGAGGCCGGTCAGCAGCCAGCGCGGCCGCAGCCCGCCCGGGCCGAGGCCGACGCGCGACCAAATCCCTTCGCGCACACCGTCCACGACCCGCACCGTGGCGTACGTGCCGACCAGCAAGCCGAGCAACTGGCCGTATTCCGCGAGCGGCACGCTGTACTCGCGCGCGAGCCCCACCAGCGGCGTGACCGAGATCGCCTCGTACGCAATGGTCGCCACGACGACGCCGCCCGCAAGCGTGACGAGCACGAAGAACGCGACGCGCCACCAGGCGCGGACCTGCCGGTCAGGCCTTAGAAAAACGCCCAACCGGAGTCCTCAGGCTCGCTCCACACTCAGCGCCACCGCGTTGCCACCGCCGAGGCACAGCGTGGCGAGCCCCGTTCGCGCGCCGCGGTCGTGCATCGCGTGCAGCAGCGTCACGAGGACGCGCGCGCCGCTCGACCCGATCGGATGCCCGAGCGCAATCGCACCGCCGTTGACGTTGACGCGCGCCCAGTCCCACTTGAGGCCGTCGCCGTCGGCAAGGGCCTGCGCGGCGAACGCTTCGTTCGCCTCGATGAGGTCGTAGTCGCCGATCTTCGCGCCGGTGCGCCGCATGAGATTCTGCACCGCGAGAATCGGCGCGAAGAAGAGATCCCTCGGTTCTGTGCCGCCGCTCGCGTAGCCGGTGATGCGCGCAAGGACGGGAAGCCCGTGCGCCTTCGCGTACTCTTCGCTCGCGACGACGAGCGCGGCACCGCCGTCCGAGAGACCCGGCGCGTTGCCGGCCGTCACGGTGAGTTCGTCCGGCTTCATGTCCTTCGGCGCGTCTTTCGGAAACGCCGGGCGCAGCTTGGCGAGCGCCTCGAGCGATGTATCCTTGCGCGGGCTTTCGTCGGTGGAGATAACGGTCGGTCCCTTCTTTCCCGGGATCTCGACCTTCACGATCTCTTTCTCGAACTTGCCGCCCTCGATCGCCGCGACCGCCTTCATGTGCGACTGGTACGCAAACTCGTCCTGACGCGCACGCGTGATCCCAGCTTTCTTCGCCGTGTACTCGGCGTAGCCGCCCATGTGGACCTGGCCGAACGAGTCCCAGAGGCCGTCCCTGATGAGTCCGTCGACGAGCGGCTGGTCGCCGAACTTCACGCCGCCGCGCATGCCGTACACGAGGAAGGGCGCGTTCGACATCGACTCCATTCCACCGGCCACGAGCAGCTGTGCGTCACCCGCCTTGATCGCCTGCGCCGCGAGCATGACCGCCTGCAATCCCGATCCGCACACCTTGTTGATCGTGTAGGCGGGAACCGCGGCCGGAACGCCGGCCTTGATCATCGCTTGGCGCGCCGGCGCCTGACCGACGCCCGCCTGCACGACGTTCCCCATGATGACCTCGTCAACTGCCGCCTGGTCTATTTTCCCGCGCTCGATCGCCGCGCGAATCGACGCCGCGCCGAGTTCCGGCGCCGAGAGCGGTGCGAGCCCGCCGAGGAAACGGCCGATCGGCGTGCGCGCCGCGGACACAATAACTGCGTTGGTTCCGGTTGTATTCGTGGGGCGGGTCATTCCACTGCTCCTGTATGCGCGGCCGCCGTGAGCGATCGCGTGCGAATTTCTTCCGTTATGCGCGCGACGAACGCGTCGAGCGCGATCACTTCCTGCTTCTTGCCGACGCCGCGCTCGCGAATCGCGAGCGTATTGGCCTCGGCCTCGCGTTTTCCGATGACGGCCATGTACGGCACTTTCATCGTTTCCGCTTCGCGAATGCGGTAGTTCAGCGTCTCGGAGCGGTCGTCGAGGTGCGCGCGGATTCCCGCGGCGCGCAACGCGGCGGTGACCGCCGCGGCGTGCGGCGCGAGATCGTCGGCGATCGGGAGCACACGCACCTGCTCCGGCGAGAGCCAGACCGGAAACGCGCCGGCGAAGTGCTCGATGAGAATCGCGATGAAGCGCTCGAACGACCCGCTGACCGCGCGGTGAATCAGCACCGGCCGATGCGCGTGGTTGTCCTCCCCGGTATAGCTCAGGTCGAAGCGCTCGGGCTGTGAGTAGTCGAGCTGGATCGTCCCGAGCTGCCAGTGGCGCCCGATCGAGTCTGTTACGTCGAAGTCAATTTTTGGACCATAGAATGCGCCGTCGCCCTCTTTGAGCGTATACGGCTGGCCCGTCGCTTCGAGCGCCTTCCGCAGGCCGTTCTCGGCCGCCTCCCACATCTCGTCCGTGCCGACGCGCTCGGCGGGTCGCGTCGCGAACTTCAGCGTCGCGCTGAGGCCGAACGTCGCGTAGTAGCCGAGGATGAAATCGGTGAGCCGCTTCACCTCGTCCGCGATCTGACTTTCCATCAGGTAGATGTGGCAGTCGTCCTGGCGGAACTGGCGCACGCGCGTGAGCCCCGAGAGCGCACCGCTGATCTCGTTGCGGTGCAGCACGTCGTAGGTGTTGTAGCGCAGCGGCAGCTCTCGGTACGAATGCTTCTTCGACGCGAACAACAGGTGGTGCGACGGGCAGTTCATCGGCTTGAGCGCGAAATCGTTCTCGCCCGTTTCCTTGTCGTGCACGAGGAACATGTTGTCGCGGTACACGCCCCAGTGCCCGGAGATTTCCCAGAGCGCCTTGTTGTACAGCAAGGGCGTCATGATCTCCTTGTAGTCGTCGCGCTGCAGCTCGCGCAGGAACTCGTTGATCGTATTGATCAGCGTGGTCCCGCGCTCGGTCCAGAATGCCGCGCCCGGCGAATACGGGTGGAACATGAAGAGGTCGAGCGCCTTGCCGAGCACGCGGTGGTCGCGGCGCTTGGATTCGTCAAGGCGGTGCAGGTGCGCGTCGAGATCCTCCTGCCGGAAGAACGCCGTCGCGTAGATGCGCTGGAGCATCTGACGGCGCTCGTCGCCGCGCCAGTACGCCGCGGCGGCGCTGAGGAGCTTGAACACCTTGAGGTACGAGGTGTCCGGGACATGCGGCCCGCGGCAGAGATCGGTGAACGGGCCGTCGGTGTATGTCGAGATTATTTCATTGGTGCCCTCGAAGTCGGCGAGCCGCTCGAGCTTGAGCGGATCGTCGGCGAAGAGCTTCTTCGCCTCCGCGAGCGAAACTTCGGCGCGCACGAACGGATATTTCTCGGCGACAACCTTGTGCATCTCTTTTTCGAACGCCTCGAGATCCTCGGGCGTGAACGGCTGCGCGACCTCGAAGTCGTAGTAGAAGCCGTCCTCGATCGCGGGGCCGAAGCCGATCTTGGCATCAGGGCGCAGCCGGCGCACCGCGGTCGCCAGGATGTGCGCACCGGAGTGGCGCAGCACGTCGAGCGACCGCGGATCCTTCTCCGTGATCACGACGAACTTCCCGCTCTTCCGGAGCGGCGTGTTGAGGTCCTGCACCTGGCCGTCGACGGCGACCGCGATGCTGTCGCGCAGCAGTCGTTTGCCGATCGAGCCGACCACCTCGTGCGCGGGCGTGCCAAGCGCGACGGTGCGCGTCGCACCGTCGGGGAGCACGAGCGTGATCATCTCAGCGGCGGCCGGCACGGCGTCGATCATCGGTCCGTGAGGACGTCGAGCATGGGAACAATGCGACCGGAGAAGCGGAACCAGAGGACAACCCCGACCGCGAGCAGCGCCAGAAAAGCGCCCCAGAGGATCATCTGGCGCAGGTTCAGGCGACCAGCAGGGCCGGAAGCGCGGGACGAAGGCATCAGCGCAAGTTAACGAGAGGGATCACGGACACAA
>JBIOHR010000076.1:0-14693 GCA_044449085.1 Gemmatimonadales bacterium
ATGGCTGCGGCAACGGCCACAAGTGCGGAGAGCAGAACTCTGCAACGTTTCCAGGTCCGCGACACCGCGACATTGTACGGCGCTCATGGCTCGGAGGTCAAGCTCAGAGGGGGTGGCGGAGACGCGATCTTGAACGGACCCACGCGCAGAATGATTTGCAGTGGCGGTCAGGCCGCATCAGCACTCTATTTGAGCGGACGCCGCAGCGCACGAGCGCAGCCACTCACCACAGGTGCACGAACACCGCCATGAGCTCAGTCATCCACTCGCAGACCGTCGACATTCCCCACAACATGACGACCACCGGGTTCGACATGCCGGGATTTCGGATCGTCGCCGGCATGGGTGTGGTGCGCGGCGTCGTTGTTCGCTCGCGATCGGTGGTCGGTACCCTCGGCGCCGGCTTGCAGACGCTGTTCGGCGGCAACATTTCGCTTTTTACGGAGCTTGCCGAGCGCACACGCCAACAGGCATTCGAAACCATGTTGGTCCAGGCGAACATGGTGGGCGCCGATGCGGTCATCGGCATTCGATATGACGCGACCGAGGTGATGAACGGCGTGACGGAAGTGCTCTGCTACGGCACGGCGGTCCACGTGGAACCTCTCGAATGAGCCACCAAACAATCCCGATCGACGGAGCCCACACGATGCATATGGATGACGAGCTCGATCTGCTCGACCAGGCGGAAGGCGACACCGAGCGCACCGCGGACGAGATGGAGTTCGCCAGCGATCTCGACCGCCGCCAATTCGTATTTCTTTCGCTCGTGACCGCGGCGGCGACGACGTTCGGGTTCGGCGCGAAGGCGCTCGCTCAAGGCGGCGGCGGCGCGCGGGGAGTGCAGGGGCCGGCCGAGCCGCCGGTGCCGCTCGACAACATGGACCCGGTCTCCTGGACGTTTCAGCCGTACCCGGGCGGCACGGGCCCGCTGCTGGAGAAGATGTACCGCGAGAAGGGGCCCGCGGCGTTCGCACGTCAGCGTTTCGCGTGGGACGCGACGCCGGGCGCGTTCCGGCTCACGCCGTGGGGCAACGCCGCGCTTCCTGCGACTGACGACGAGATCGCGTTCCTCCCCGCGCACCGGCTTGCCGCGGCGATCCATGCGCGCAAGCTCACGTCGGTACGCATCACGACGATCTATCTCGAGCGGCTCAAGCGACTCAACCCGACACTGCTCTGCGCGGTGACGATCCTCGAAGATCGCGCGCTCGCCGACGCGGCGCGGATGGACGCTGAACTCAAGGCCGGGAAGTACCGCGGCCCGCTCCATGGCATTCCATGGGGCGTGAAGGATCTCTTCGCGGTGAAGGGCACGCCCACCACGTGGGGCGCGGCCGATTTCGAAACACGCGTGATCGATGAAGACGCGGAGATCGTCCGTCGCATCACTGACGCGGGAGGCGTACTCATCGCGAAGCTCTCCACCGGGCAGTTCGCCCAGGGTGCGAACTGGTTCCGCGGCATGACGAGGAACCCGTGGAACACCTCGCAGGGTTCGAGCGGTTCGTCCGCGGGCCCGGCGTCCGCGACGGGCGGGGGCTGCGTCGCATTCGGAATAGGGACTGAAACCAACGGATCGATCGTCAGCCCCGCGACCACCTGCGGCATCAACGCGCTGCGGCCGACGTTCGGCCGCGTGAGCCGCTTCGGCGGGATGGTGCTCGCGTGGTCGCAGGACCGTGTCGGGCCGCTCACGCGCACCGCGGAAGACGCCGCGATGGTGTTCAACGTGATCCACGGTGCCGATGAGCAAGACCCCGGCACGATCACGATGCCGTTCCACTTCAACAGCAACATCGACCTCGCGTCGCTGCGCATTGGCGTCCGGCACCAGAACCAGCCGACTCCCGACGCCAACTTCGCCGCGTTCGTCGAGAAGCTCAAGGCACTTGGCGCGAAGCCAAAGGATCTCGCCGATCCGCCGACGGTCGCCGGCGCGCGCGACGGTCTCAATGAAGAATCAGCGGCCGCGTTCGACTCGTACGTGCAGTTCAAGGCCAAGCAACTCGGGATGGACATGACGGCTGTGCTCGCGGCGTACGGAACCAATGCGCGCGGACGCGGAGGACGCGGGGGCGCCGCCGCGGACAGCACGGCGGGGCGCGGCGGTGCGGCTGCCGCGCCGCCGCCGCCGGCAAACAACGGCCAGCTCAACCGCTGGGTGCCGGGGCGGATTCCCACGGCGATGGATTTCATCCAGGCGCAGCGCCGCAGGCAGATGCTCACGGCGGCGTGGCAGGACTATCTGAAGGACACGGATCTGTACATCGGCGCGTCGGATACGAACGTGCACGCGGCGACGGGACACCCCGCCGTGGTTGTGCCGATCGGGTTTGGCATGCGACCGGTGGGCCGCGGCGGCGGCGGCGGTGGTCGCGGCGGGCGCGGCGCAGACTCGGCGGCGGTTCCGGCAGCGCCGCCTCCGCCGCTCAATCCGCAGGCGATTTGCGCGCAAATCGCGGGGAACCTGTACCTCGACGACGTCATCGTCTCGGTCGCGCACAAGTATCAAGTGAACACCGCCTGGCATCTCGAGCATCCGAAGCTGGCGTAGAGAGCGACATTGAACGCGCGCCGCTGGTTCGATCCGCCAACCACCGGCGACGCCGACGCGGACGAACGCGCGCGCTCACTATGGGTGATCGCCTGGGGCATGCTGGCGATCATCGCCGCCTATTCATTCCCGCAGTTCTTCATTGAACCCGCGTCGATCCCGCGCCGGCTCATCACGCTGGGCGGCCTTGCGCTGATCGTTGGCGGTGTGCACGAGGCGAGTCGGCGCGGACACACGCGCGCCGCAAGTTGGACGATGGCCATGGGGTTGATCGTCTTCATCACGCAGCGTGCGTGGATCACAGGCGGAATGCGCGCGCCCGTCTCGGCCATTTACGCTCTCTTCGTGATGGTGGCCGGTGTGCTTCTCGGCACGCCCGGCGCGGTCGCCGCCGCTGTGCTCTGCGCGATCACCGGCGGCATGCTGATCGCGGCAGACTCGATGGGGTTGGTCAAGGGACTGACTGCGTTCGCAACGCCGCTTGCCCAGTGGATGTTCCTGACGATGATCCTGGGGATCACCGTCCTCCTTCAGCGCATGGTGACGCGGGCCCTGCTCGCCAACCTGACCGTCGCCCGGTCCGAGATCGCCGAGCGAAAGCGGACGCAAATGCGTCTCGACCTGGCTCTCGATGCCGGCAAGATCGGCGTCTGGGAATCCGATCCGACCGGACGCCGGTTTACCGGTGAGAAGCTGTTGTTCGAGATGTTCGGCATCGAGCCGACGCCGGACCTCACGATTGCGTTCGATCGGTGGATCGAACGCGTGCATCCGGATGATCGCTCCGCGTTGCGCCGGCGGTTCGCGCGGGCGGCGCGTGGCCGGCGCGCGCGGACGAGCGTGGAGTTTCGCGTCGTGCGTCCGGACGGCCGCGTACGGTACATCCGCGGCGACAACAATGTCCTGCCCGGCGAGGATGGACGTCCGGCGATGATCGCCGGCGTGGCCATCGATATCACGGAGAGACGGCTGGCGGAACTCGAGCGGGAGCAACTCCTGCGCAGTGTAGAGGAGCTCGTCACCACGCGCACCGCCGAGTTGCGCACCGCGCGTGATGCGGCGGAGTCCGCGAACAAAGCGAAGAGCGCGTTTCTCGCCAATATGAGCCATGAGATTCGTACGCCGATGAACGCGATCCTCGGATACGAGCAGCTGCTCCGCGGCGGTGACGGCCTGACCGCCGAGCAGCGGCGGCAGCTCGACGTGATCCGTTCCAGCGGCGAACACCTGCTTTCCCTGATCAACGACGTCCTCGACATGTCGCGCATCGAGGCAGGGCGAATGGCATTGTCCGTTCAGTCGTTTGACCTGCGCGCCATGCTCGACCAGATCGCATCGATGTTCATGCCGCAAGCAAATTCCCGCGGCATCACACTCGAGGTACGCATCGATTCCCGTGTTCCGCGCGCCATCGCGAGTGACCCAGGGAAGATTCGCCAGGTGCTGATCAACCTGCTTGGCAACGCGATGAAGTTCACGGAGTCCGGGCATGTGCGGTTGCGCGCAGGATCGGTGCCGCTGGGGGGCGAAGGTTGCGTGATCACCGTGAATGTGGAGGACAGCGGGCCCGGCATCGCGCCCGATCACCTCGAGATGATCTTCTCCACGTTCGGCCAGTCGCAGGCAGGGCTCTCGAAGGGAGGCACAGGTCTTGGGTTGACCATCAGCCGCAACTTCGCCCGCCTCATGGATGGCGACGTCACGGTGCGAAGCACGGTGGGGCACGGATCCACCTTTACGTTTTCCTTCGCCGCGACAGTCGGGAGCGGTACGGACGCGCCCGTGTTCGCGGTCGCCGCTCCGCTGGAACCGACCGGAGTCGCCGCCGCACCGTTGGCCGACGTCGCCGAGGAGATCCCGAGCGCACTGGCACGGGCCATTCACGACGCGGCGCAGCAGGCGCGCGCCGGACTCCTCATGGAGCTCGCACGGGAAGTCGAGGTATATTCGCCGCATGCGGCGGCCGCGATACGGTCGCTCACGGACGAGTTCCGATACGCCGCCATTCTCAAATCACTGGAGAAGCGATTGCCCGACGAGAGGGAGTCCGTGCAATGAATATCCGGCGTTTCGTGCAGCTGGTGTTCGTCGCGTCGGCGGGACTCGCCGGCGCGGCGCTGGTCGTCGCCGGTCTCGCGAACGCCAACCATCGCTCACTGGTCGAGAGCCAGCTTGCGCGGACGGAGTCGCTCCGGCTCGCCGGGGAGCTGCGTCAGAGCTCGAACGATCTGACGCGGTTTGTCCGCACGTATGTCGCGACGGGCGACCCGAAGTACGAGAGGTTCTACTGGGACGTGCTCGCTATCCGCAACGGGGAGAAGCCGCGGCCTCCGCACTACGACCGGATCTACTGGGACTTCGTGGCGGATGGGCGGCCTGAGGCCACGGACGGAAGAAGGGTCTCGCTTCGCCAGCTGATGCAGGAGTCGGGTTTCTCGCAGGAGGAACTCGCGAAGCTCTCCGAGTCGCAGGCCGAGTCTGATGCGCTCGTCAAGACCGAGACGGCGGCCATGCACGCGATGAAGGGCGAGTTCGCCGATGGGTCAGGAGGGTTCACGCGGCGTGCGAAGCCTGACCCGGCGTTCGCCGTCCGCGCGGTCAACGACTCGGCGTACCACCACTATAAGGCGCGGATCATGGAAGGAATCGACGCGTTCCTGACCATGGTGGACGTGCGTACCGCCGCGTCGGTCGACGCGTACACGCAACGGAGCGCGCTCTACTGGCGGCTGCTTCTCGCGATTATGGCCATGCTCGTCGGCGTGCTCGCGCTCGCGTATTCGCTCGGACGCCGGCGCGTGTTCGAACCCGTTGCCGCGCTGCAACGGCAGACTGCGATGGTAGCGGCCGATCTCGACCGGCTTGCGGCCGTGGCCAGGCAGAACGCGGAAGGACAACGCCAGCAGCTGTTCACCGCGGCATCGATGCCGCTCGGTTCGGCGAGAGCGGACGAAGTTGGCGACCTCTCGCGCATGCAGGATGCGATGATCGCGCAGCTGCAAGAGGCCGGCGCGTCCGTCGCGAAACTGACCGGCGACCTGCGCGTGGCGAAGGACGCCGCAGAGCGCGCCAGCCGCGCGAAGAGCGCATTCCTCGCGACCATCTCGCACGAGATCCGCACGCCGATGAACGCGATCCTCGGATACGGCCAGCTGCTGCAGGCGGGGAACGGGCTGTCGCCGGAGCAGCGGCGAAAGCTCGACGTCATCAGGACCAGCGGGGAGCATCTCCTCTCGCTGATCAACGACATCCTGGACATGTCGCGGATCGAGGCCGAGCGCGTTGCGCTGTCGGTGGAACCGTTCGACGTGCGCGCAGTCCTCGACGATGTCGCGTCGATGTTCATGGCGCAGGCACGCGCCCGCGGCCTCGCCCTCGACGTGCACGTCGACCCTGATGTGCCGAATGCGATCGAGTCCGACCCGGGGAAAGTGCGCCAGATCGTGACCAACCTCGTCGGCAACGCGCTCAAATTTACCGACGTGGGGGGCGTTCGCGTGCGGGCGAGGTCGGAGGCCGCGGGCAAGGCGGCGCGCATCGTATCTATCGAAGTCGAAGACACGGGGCCCGGCGTTGCGGCGGTCGATATCGAATCGATCTTCGAGGCGTTCGGGCAGTCGGAGGTGGGAGCGCAGAAGGGCGGCACGGGCCTTGGCCTGGCAATCAGCCGGTCGTTCGCCCGCCTGATGTCCGGTGACGTGACCGTTCGAAGCGCGCCGGGGCGCGGGAGCATCTTTACCTTCACCTTTGCCGCGGTGCCAGTCCCGGGCGAGCTCCTCGACCTCCATCGCGGACGGATCGGCCCGGAACGGTTGCTGCTCGATGAGATGCGAAGGAAAGTCTTGATCGTCGACGATGTTGCAACAAACCGTGAGCTGCTCGTCGAAACGCTGTCGCGCGTCGGATTCGAGACGCGGTCCGTGAACTCCGGAGAGGACGCTGTTGCGGTGCACGACGAGTGGCGGCCAGACCTGGTCATCACCGATCTGCACATGCCGGGCATAGGCGGACTCGAAGCCATCCGGATCCTCCGCAGGCGCGGGGCCACGACTCCCATCCTGGTCGCCACGGCCAGCGTGGACGCCGATACGAGCGCGGCCGTGCGCGAGGCCGGCGTCCAGCGCCTGCTGCGAAAACCCTATCCGCATCGGGATCTTCTTCGCGCGATCGTCGATACGCTCGGCGTGACATTCGAGGCGGTGCCGCGGACCAGCGGAGGGAACGCAGCCGCCGCACCGTCCACGCCGGCTGCTGCGCTCCCCAAGTTTGCCGACGAGATTCCGGCACCGCTTGCCGACGCGCTGCGCGACGCCGCGCGGCAGGCGCGGGCGGCGCGGCTGCACGAGCTGGCCGGCGAGGCGGAGTCGCATTCTGCCCGGGTGGCGGCCCTGATCCGGGAGTATGCGGACAATTTCCAGTACGCGGCGATCCTCAAGGCTCTCGATGGAGACTCCGCCAATGGCGACTGACGACACACTTCGCGCCAGCATCCTGATCGTCGACGACACCATCGAAAATCTCCGTCTGCTCGTCGGCATACTCGGCGACCGCGGCTACGACGCGCGGCCGGTGACGAATGGCCCTGAGGCGCTGCAGGCTGTTGCGCACGCACCGCCGGACCTCGTGCTTCTCGACGTGACCATGCCGGGGATGACGGGTTTCGAAGTGTGCGCGCGACTCAAGGCGCTGCCGGCCTCGCGCGAGATCCCGGTGATATTCCTGACCGCGCTGACGGATGTGGAGGACAAGCTCGCCGGATTCAACGCGGGCGGCGTGGATTTCATCACCAAGCCGTTCCACGTCGAGGAAGTCGTTGCGCGCGTCGCGACGCAGGTCGCGCTGAAGCGGTCACGCGCGGAACTGGCCGAGAGTTTCACGCGGCTCCAGGCACTGGAAAAATCGCGCGACGACCTGGTGAAGATGATCGTGCACGACATGCGCGGGCTGCTGACCGTGGTCCTCGCGAATCTCGAGCTTGCGCGCCCGGACATCACGGGCGATGCAGCGGCGGACGTCGACGCGGCAGTCCGCGCGGCGAAGGACGTGACGCACATGTCCAACACGCTCCTCGACGTGAGCCGGCTGGAGGAAGGAAAGATGCCGCTGCATCGCGCGCCCTGTGACCTGGCGGCCGTGGCAAAGGAATCGCGTGACTCCATGAGCGCGCTCGATACGTCGCGCACGATCGAGGTGGTCGCCTCGGGCACGGTCATGGCTTCATGCGACGAGGACCTGATTCTCCGCGTGATCAACAACCTCGTCTCGAACGCCGTGAAGCACACCCCGAGTGGCGGGCGGCTGCAGATCGAGGTCAGCGCGCGGCCGGGCGGAGCGCGCGTCGCGGTACGAGATGAAGGGCGCGGCGTGCCGGCGGAAATTCGCGGGCGGCTATTCGAGAAGTTCGCGGGCGTGCACACCAAGGATCGCAAGGCGGTGCACTCGGCGGGACTTGGACTCGCGTTCTGCAAGCTGGCGGTCGAGGCGCACGGCGGGACGATCGGCGTAGAGGATGCGGTGCCGAAGGGGTCCGTGTTTGCATTCGAGCTGCCGGCCTGAACTGCGCCGTTCTTTTATCGCGGAATCGCCTGCGGCAAGTCCGCAAGTGTGTAGGCCAGCACCGCCATCGCCCCGATGCACCGCCGGAACTCATCCGGATTGATCACGTCCATCGTGTCGCCGTCGCTGTGGTGGAACCAGAAGTACCTCGTGTCGTCCACGTTGAGGGAAAAGCCCGGCACGCCGGCGTTGACCATCGGTTCGACGTCGGCTTCCGCGCCGCCCCTTTCCATCTTCGTGGCCTTGATGGGCGCCATGAGTGACGAGATCTCTCGCGCGGCGGCGAGCCCGGCGTCGCTCCCCTGAAAGCGGAACCCATCGGGCGAAAAGACTCCATTGTCCGACTCGATCGCCGCGACGTGTTTCGCGAGGTCAGCGCGATGCGCCTCCAGATAGCCGCGCCCGCCGCGCCCGCCATTCTCTTCGTTGGTCCACATCACGACGCGGATCGTGCGCCTGGGCTTGATGCCGAGCTCTTTCATGAGCCGCACGGCTTCCCATGCCGCAAACGCACCGCCGCCATCGTCCATCGCGCCCTGACCAACGTCCCATGAATCGATGTGACCGCTGATCACGACGACTTGATCGGGATGTTCCGACCCCACGAGCTCCGCCACGACATTCCGCGACGGTGCGTCCGGCAGCGTCTTCGCCTCCATGTTCAGCGTCACCGAAATCTTCTGGCCGCGATCCTGCATCCGGTGCAGCATCTCCGCATCCTCGACGCTCAGCGCCGCGATCGGAATTTTCGGCGTGGCCGCGTCGTAGCGGGTTGCCCCCGTGTGTGGTGAGCGAATCGAGAATGACGCCACCGAACGGATCAGCGCGCCGACCGCGCCGACTTTCGCCGCCGCGACGGCGCCATTTCCGCGGTACACGACCGTGGCCTCATAGCCGGCCATCGGATCGAGATCTGTGCGGAACGGTGCGTCGAACAGCACGATCTTTCCCTTCGCCTCGGCCGCGTGTGCGGTGAGATCATCGAAGCTCTTCACGACGAGCACGGGCGCGGTGATTCCGCCGGCCGGCGTGCCGACGCTTCCGCCAAGGCCGAGCATGTGCAGCGGTGCTTCGCGCGGCGTGTGCATCACGGCCGATTCTGCGCCACGGACCCAATGCGGCACCATTACGGGCTCACCACGCACGTTGGCAAATCCGTCGGACTTGAGACCGGCGAGGATCCAGTCGATCGCGTGCTCGAGGCTTGCCGAGCCGCTCAGCCGGTTGCCGTAGGTGTCGGTCATCTCGGCGAGACGATGCCAGGCCGTGGTATCGGCGAGCGCGGCCGTGAGCAATTTCTGGGCGTTGGCGCGGGTCTCGGCAGGGATTTGCTGAGCGCCCACGATCGGGGCGAGCAGAAGCAGGGCGGCGAGGGGAAGTTTGAGCATGGTGAAATGTACGACGTAGGTGACGGTGTTGACGTGAAGGAACGACCACTGGTATTCGAAGGATGTCATCAGCAATCATTCGGTGACGCCTCGGCCCGGAGCCGCACTATGTTCGACGCTATGGGAATCTTTCACACATCCATCGACGTTGCGAGCACGGGTCATCCGGACCGCCGCCGCACGCTCCACGACGTCATGGTCGACACCGGGAGCGAATACAACTGGGTTCCGCGCCCATTGCTCGAGGAACTTGGCGTGAAGCCCGAGCGCACGGACAGATTCGAAACCGCGGATGGTCGCGTGCTCGAACGGGAGATCGGATTCGCGTATTTGTATACAGCCGGTCGGTCGACTGTCGCCGTGGTGGTGTTCGCGGACGCCACCGATATGGTGGTGCTCGGCGCGCACGGGCTTGAAGGGCTGAATCTGCGCGTGGATCTCGGGCGAAAGGCGTTGGTGCCTGCAGGGCCAGTGCCGGCTGCGGCGGCTGCGTAAGCCCTACCGCCACGCCAGCTCCACCCCGGCACAGATCAAGGTTGTCCCAACCCGCGCACCTCCTGACCCGCTCGTCCCGCGTTGCGGCATGGCATACAGCAAGTTGAGCGATGGCGTCATCGAGAAGAATGAACGCGGACTGTCCTCGTAGCCGATCCCGATCGACAGGCCGAGCGTGTGTGTGGTTGCGGCGGCGATTGGAGGGTCCAGGTATGGGAAGCCGTCAATGCGAAGGTCGTCAACTGCGCGGCCAACGCCGGCATGGAAGTAGAGTCCCGCGCGAGGATTGGGATAGTACTGCGTGGTGATCATTTCCCACACAGCCGACTCGTTCTCCCTGCCCACCCCGCGCTGCCATCCAGTGACGTCTGCGCTCACGACCACGCCCGGTGTTACGGCCCATCCCGCGCGCACCAGAAGGACGGCGCCGCCGGCTGGGCCCCCCCAACCTGCACACCCTGCACATGACGCCAGCTTCACGCCCTCTCCCGCGCCGAGCGCCACCTCGAGTCCGTGATGCCCGTCGTCCCTCTTGGACTCTTCGCCGGCGATTGCGCCGTGGGGTTCCCTGACCACGGAGAGTCCGGCACGGATCACTGCCGGCGCCCGCCGGATGCCGAATCGGCTTGAGCCCAATGGCGCCGCATACAGCACGTCGATTGACGGGGTTAGAAAAAAAACGCTCCGGATACGTGCAAGTCGTAGCCGACTCCAGCGGCGAACCCGAGCGCGTTCCCCATGGAAACTTCGTCGAACACGCTGTTCGATTCATCGTGAAACTGTGCGAGACCGATGCCAGCGCTGACGTACAGACCTCGGTGCAAGCCCGGATAGTACTGGGCGGTGACCAATTCCCACGCCGCGAACTCGCTGCCTCTTTTTCTGTCGAGACCCCACGCATCCAGCATGCGCCCACCGTCATCGCCGCCGCTCCCTCGAACGCGTAGTCGAGGGCGACGGCAGGCCATGCCAACCTTTTTCGCGATAAGGCTGTCAGACTCTGTACCCTTACCCTGCATCCTGCTCTCTAGCCCTACCCCACGACCGATGCCCGAGTCACTTCCGCTGGTCAAAGGCACCCTCGACATCCTCGTCCTCAAGGCGCTCTCCTGGACGCCGATGCACGGGTTCGAGATCACCAAGTGGTTCGAGACGCGCTCCGGCGGCGCGCTCGACGTGCGCGATAGCGCGCTCTACCAGGCCCTCCATAGAATGGAAGAGCGCGGCCTCGTTGCCGCGGAATGGGGGATCACCGAGAACAACCAGCGCGCGCGCTACTACCGGCTCACGAAGGCCGGACGCGCGCGCCTCAGCACCGAGACGGCACAATGGGTGCGCTATGCGCGCACCGTGACCGGCATATTGACCGCCACCCAGCAGCACGCCTGACCGGGAGACACCATGACGAAACGAGAGATCAGGCCTGGAATCAGCCGCCTCTTCCGGCTCGCCGGGCGCACGGACGCCACGCGCGATGCGGACGACGAAATCGGTCTTCACCTCAAGCTGCGGATCGACGAGCTCATCGCGAGCGGAATGTCGGCGGAAGCCGCGCGTGCCGAGGCCGAGCGGCGGTTCGGCGAGGTGGAAACGGAGCGGGCACGCTTCGCAGATTCGGCGCGCCGCCGTGACGACCGCGTGCAGCTTCGCGAGTGGATCGAGAGCGTCATGCAGGACGTGCGCTACGCCTTCCGCACACTCCGCCGCGACGCCGGCTTCACACTGTTCGCCGTGCTGATCGTCGGGCTCGGAATCGGCGCGAGCGCGACGGTGTTCAGCCTGGTGAACGGCGTGTTGCTCCGGCCGATGCCGTTCCGCGATCCGTCGCGCCTGGTCTGGATCTCGAACATTTCCGACGACGGGGTCTCCGAGTGGCGCCTCGAGTCGGATCACGTCGTCGACCTCGCGGCACGGAATCATTCACTGGAAGGATTGGCCGGCTATTACGGCTATTACGGCACCGGCAACGCCCCGCTCGCCCTGCCTACCGGCGAGACGGAGCGTCTCACGCGCGTTCCCGTCACCTGCAACTTCCTCCCGTTTCTCGGCGTTGCACCGCTCATCGGCCGCTCGTTCGCCGAAGACGAGTGCACCGGCACGTCGGCACCGGTCGCGATGCTGACGGAGGCGCTCTGGCGTTCGCAGTTCGCCGCGGATCCCTCGATCGTCGGGCGGAGCCTGACCATCAGCGACCGCTCCGTCATGATCGTCGGCGTGGTACCGGCATCGTTCAATTTTCCTTCCGTGTTCGCACCGGGCACGCAGGCCGATCTCTTCACGCCCTTTCCGCTCGATTCGACCACCGCGCACAACGGGAACACGCTCGCGATCATCGGCCGGCTCAAGCCGGGAGTATCGTTGGCAGTGGCGCGGGAGGACCTCGTCGGCATCGGGAAGGACCTCACGGCCGAGTACCCGCGGACGCGCAACACGCTGCGGGTGAAGGTGCTCCCGCTCGACGAACGGATCAATGGCCAGGTGCGGCCCGCGCTCCTCATTCTCGCCTTCGCGGTCCTGGCGGTGATGCTGATCGTGTGTGCAAACCTCGCGAGCCTGCAGCACGCGCGAATGTCGGCGCGACAGCGCGAGATGGCGGTGCGCGCCGCACTCGGCGCGGCGCGCGGCCGGCTCATCCGTCAGGCGCTCACCGAGAGTCTCGTGCTCGCCGGTGGCGGTGCCATGCTCGGTGTGGCATTGACGGTCCTCGGCACGCGGCTCGTCTCGCAATTGAGCTCGTTCGACATTCCGCTCCTCGCGCGGGTCGGCGTGGACGCACGCGTGCTCGCGCTTGCCGCGCTCGTTGCGACCGTGACCGGCGTGCTGGTCGGGCTCCTGCCCGCGCTGAGCGCGCCAACCGACGTGCACGACGCGCTCAAGGACGGGCCGCGCGGCTCCACACGCGGCGGCACGCATGCTCGTGTGCGCGGCTCACTCGTCATTGCCGAGATCGCCGCGACGTGCATGTTACTCGTGGCGTCGGGCTTGCTGGGGCGCAGTTTTCTGCACTTGCTGGACACGCAGCTTGGATACAAACCCGAGCATGCGGCGGCGCTGCGGATTGATCCGGGCAAGCGCTTTTCGAGTGCGACGGACATGCTCTCGTACTACGATGATCTTCTGGGCCGCGCCCGGACGATTCCAGGCGTCAGCAACGCTGCCCTTACGGACATGCTGCCGTTCGCAGGCGACCGGAGCTGGGGAATCTCAGGCCAGGGGCAGGTGTACGAACGCGGCAAATATCCGGAGGCATTCATCCGCGTGGTGAGTGACGGATATTTCGCGACGATGGACATCACGCTCAAGGAAGGGCGCGATTTCACCGCGAGCGACGACTCGGCGAGTGAGGCAGTCGCGATCGTGAACGAGACGCTGGCCAAGAAGCTCTGGCCGGGGCTTGACCCGGTGAACCAGATGCTGGCACGCACCGGAAGGCCCACTGGGCGGCGCGTGATTGGAGTCGTCGCCGATGTTCGCCACGGCACGCTCGAGCACGCGTTCACGAACGAGCTCTACTACCCGATGCGGCAGTACACCGACATGGGGTCGGTGAATCTCGTCGTGCGGACGGACCGGGCGGCACCGCAGCTGGCCGCGTCGACGCGCGCCGCGCTCGGTCCCATGGCGCCCGAGGCGGCCAAGCAGCAGTGGCGCACGCTGCAATCGTTCATAGACAAAGTCGCATCGCCAAGGCGGTTCGTGGTGGTGCTGCTCGGCGGGTTCACCGCGTTCTCGCTCGTGCTCGCGGCACTGGGGATCTATGCGCTCGTGTCGTACGGCGTGAACCAGCGCACGCAAGAGATTGGGATCCGGCTCGCGCTTGGCGCGCCGACCGGCGCGATCCGTTCCCAGATCCTGCGCGGGACGCTCATGCTCGCGGGCGCGGGGATGATCGTCGGCATGGCGGGAGCGGCAGTGCTGGTGCCGTCCATGCGCGGCATGCTGTTTGGGCTGACGTGGTCGGACCCCGCGAGCTTCGCCATGGCCCTGGGGGTATTGCTGGTGGTCGCGGCGGCGGCGGGGTATTTCCCGGCGTTGCGGGCGTCTCGGGTGGATCCGAGCGTGGCGTTGCGGGACGGATAGGGGGATCGAGGCCAAGCAGTCGCGCCGCTCGCCGGTGACCTTCGCGCTCCGCCGACCATGAACCTGAGCCGCCGCAGGCGCGATCAGAAGCGCAGAGCTCAAGAGTCCAGCAGATAGCTCTCGGCTCGGGAGTGTCAAAGCTCGTTTTTCAGCGCTACAAGCTCGCAATGAACGAGCTCAAAGCTTTCAAAGGCGAGCTTTGGCCCGTCCGAGCGATGGGCCGCGAGCTCGACCGTTGAGCCTGGAGCTACCCTCCTGCAAACCCATTGCTCGTTTGCGGTGTCCACGTTACAGTAAGCGGCATACTGGTTACGGTAAGCAGCATACTGGAACAGAGGTGGCGAGTGACCGACGACCGCGGTGCGTTGATTCCGGGCACGTTCGAAATGCTGATCCTGAAAGCGCTCAGCCTGGGGCCGCTGCACGGCTGGGGCGTCGCCGAGCGCATCGAGCGGCTCTCGCTCGGCGCGTGCGTGGTGCAGCAGGGTGCGGTGTATCCGGCGCTGCAGCGCCTCCTGATGCGCGGGCTCGTCACGGCCGACTGGCGCGAAAGCGAGAACAAGCGGCGGGCCCGGTTCTACCGGTTGACCGCATCCGGACGCAGGCGTCTCGACGTC
>JBIOHR010000077.1:0-14288 GCA_044449085.1 Gemmatimonadales bacterium
GTTGGCGTACTCTTGTCACGTTCCAGTCACGCTTCTAATGTTGAAGCATCAATGACATGGAACTGCCATGTTTCGCCACCTTCAGTGTGAGGGCTCCGCATGATACATCCTCCCGTTCGCCTCCGGCTGTTGATGGCGGCGTTCATCGCCTCAGCGCTGCCAATCGCAGCACGTGCGCAGGGAACCCCGCCGGACAGTGCGGGAAAGTCGCAAAAGCTTCCGGGTGTTGAAGTGACCGCGACCAAGGACACCCCGGCGGCCGGTGTCCTCCAGCAGAGCGACATCGGGCGGTTCGACGGCGTCAGCATCGTCGACCCGATGAACACCATTCCGGGCGTGTTCATGCAGACGCGCACGCCGTTCGGCGGCGCCCGCATCACGCTGCGCGGCTACTACCCAAGCACGAGCGGCAACAGCCCCAACACGAACGGCCTCGGCAACAACGGGTACCTCAACGCCATCCCGATCACGGATGCCACCGGCACCACGGTCCTCGACGATGTCGACTACTCGACGCTCGGACGTGTCGAAGTCATCAAGGGCCCGAACTCCAGCCGCTACGGCAGCTACATCGGCGGAACCGTGAACTTCACGACGGCGCAGCCGACCGTCGACGAAAACAGCGTGAGCCAGCAGGTGCTGAGCGGCACCGACGGGATGTTGCGGACGAACAGCATGCTATCGCATTCGAAGGATGGATCCGACTGGGTGCTGAACTATGGGCACCAGGGATACAACGGCTTCCGCGCGAATGATTTTTCAGGCAAGGAATACGTGCGGGCGAGCGGCGACTTCCGCGTGAGTACCGACCAGATCATCTCGAGCTACTTCTCGTACAACCGCTCGAACGAAGGGCTGGCCGGTGAAATCGACACGACAGACTTCTACAACCGGCGGGCGGTGAGCAACGCGAGCTACCTCGCGAACAACTCGCACATCGCGGTGACGAGCTATTTCGCCGGCGTGGCGGACCGGTACGAGATCAGCGATCACCTCAGCAATCAGACGTCGGTGTTCGGCAGCGGCCGCGTGCAGGACCAGCCGTTCGCCCACGGGTACACGGACGTCAACCAGGTGAACTTCGGTGCGCGTTCCGCGTTCGACTGGTTCGGCAACTGGAGCTCGGTCGGCGTGACCGGCGCGCTCGGCGCCACGGTGCAGCAGTCGAACCTCACGAGCAACGGTGTGTTCATTGTGCCGGCGCCGCCGTTTACGGAGCGGCCGTCGGCCACGCAGAACTTTGCCGTGAACAGCTCAATCTTCACCGAGTGGACCCTCAGCTTCCCCGGGCAGTGGGCGGCCACGGTGGGCGGCAGCCTGAACAACGACGTCTTCGCCACGCGCAACATGCTGAAGGCGGGCGCGCTGTTCGACACGACGACGCTGGCCAGGAAATCGTTCGGCAACGTGTTCGATCCGCGCGTCTCGCTCTCCAAGACGTTCACGAACGGCATGATGGTGTTCGGCAGCGTGAGCACGGGCTTTGCACCGCCGCTCCTCGGCCAGATCATCGCGAACAACGGCACGGTCGACCTCTCCCTCAAGCCCGAGAAGGCGACGCAGTACGAGGCCGGTGTGCAGGGCAGCTGGTTCGGTCACCACCTGACGTCGCAGCTCACCTGGTTCGACTTGGACAACACGGACAAGCTCGTGAGCCAGACGGTGGCGACGGTGACCTCCACGATCAACGTCGGCGAGCAGAAGAATCAGGGCGCGGAGTTTTCGCTTGCCTGGCTCGCGGTCGACAACAAGGACGGGTGGCTGACGTCGTTGCGTCCGTGGGTGACCTACACCTACACGGATGCGAAGTACACGAGCTTCAAGAGCGACAACAACAACAACGCGACGACGGTTGATTTCTCCGGCAATCAGGTCGCGCGCGTGCCGAAGTCGATGTACAACATCGGCATCGATGCCGACTCGCACGCCGGGTTCTACATCAACGGGACCTACCAGTTCGTGGACAAGGTGCCCGTCACGTTCGACAACAGCACCTGGATGAACTCGTACGATATCCTCAGTGCGAAAGTCGGATATGCCGCCAAGATCGCGTCGCATTACCTGCTCGACCTGTCGGTCGGCGGGACGAACCTGACGAACAGCACGTACTACACGGCAATTTTCGTCGGCCCGAACTACAAGGGGCTGGCACAGGCGGCGGACGCCGGGACGGGTGACGGGTACGTCCTGCCGGCGCCGTACGGGGCGCAGATGTTCGCGAATGTCAAGCTGACGTATGTATTCTAAGAACTGAGCTTTGGTGTCAGACGGCGGACTCAGCACCCACCACTGTCGCTGGATCGAATGGCAACAACGACAGTGGTGGGTCGTGAGGCCTCAGTGATCAGGGTTGAGTGACGGCGTTCACTCGACACCCACCACCGGACCCTCAGGACTCACCACTGTCGTTGATCGAACGGCAACAAGCTGGAGAACGTCAGAACTTCAATCGACGCCCGAGGATGAGTTTGATGATGTGCTGATCCCCATTCCCTGAGAGTCCAAACCCATAACCGAAGTTCACCTCCCAGTCCGGCGACAGATTCAAATCGATCGCCGGATACAGCACATGCTGCTGCAGGGCGCCCGGCGCCATCTCCGCGAGAGATCCGGTGAGGCCGTAGTATTCGAACCCGCCTGTGATCTTGTCCGTGAAGTCCCATGAGATCTTCACGTTCGGGCTGAACGCCATGCCGCGCCATCCCGTGCCCGCCAGCGGGCCCTTGAACCACCAGTCGACCGTCGGGTTCACCGACCAGTAGAACGCGCCCATTTTCTTGTCGATGATCGGGCGGAACTCCATGCTCCACTGGCCCTCGTCGAACCCGTCCTTCACGAATCCGAACTCCGTGGAGAGGCTGAGGCCGACCGGGAGACTCCACTCCTCGGGCGCGCGGATCCGGGGACGGATGTGACTCCCCACGTACTGCCATCCTTGTCCGGGGCCGGCGCTCGTGAAGAAATACATCCCGATTTCGAAGATCTTCGAAAATCCGTGCGTGATCTCGAGCGTCTCGTGTTCCTGGTGGTTCGTCGGGTACACGCACTGCGCCGTGACCGAGAAGGTGCACGGGTCGGTCGTGCCCGAGCCCGTGAAGTTGCTGTGCAGCTCGAAGAAGGTCGTGTTCTTGTCCGCGGTCTCCGAGGGGTAGACCTGGATTTCGTAGTTCGACTGGGCGCTCACGCCGGCGATCGGCACGACCATGAGCGAGAGGAGGACAAGCGAGAGTTTGCGCATGAGAGTGATACGAATGGGGGAGACGGCCTGTTGATCTTGAAGAGTGAGCGGGAGAGCGGTGAGCGTTCGACCCGTTGCGCGGTGCGGAAGAGGAATGCGGGATGCGGAACTTCGCCCCGGGGAGTGCGGCAGGGGAATTCGCATTCGGAGTTTGGTGGGGAGGTGGGAGTAGTGAACTGAGTAGTGCCGAGAAGCAAGAAACCGAGCGACTCGACTCGAGTAGCGAAGCGCCAGTCTAGAACCAAGTCCCAACCCGGATGAGAATGGCGCGCTGCCCGGTGTTGGCGATTCCCTCCTCGACCCGTATCGGTCCCACCGGCGTTGTCGCTTCGAACCCGGCCCGTACACCGCCAAACAGCTCGCCCGCCGTCGTCGTCGGCACGCGCTGGAGCACGCCGTATCCGTCCGCTACTTCGCCCGACATCAGTTCCACTCTCAGGTGGAGCAGGCGGTTCAGCCGCTTCCGCAAGAGCAGGCTTCCGAAAATTTCCTGCGTGCCCCGCAGCTCTCCGATCCTGAACCCCGCGAACCCGTCGTCGCCGCCAAGCTGGAACGTCTCCTGAATCGGGAGCCGGTTTCCCCACCCGCCGCGAAAGCGCGCGGAGATGTCGGCGCCGCCACCGAGCCGCCAGTTGCGGCTGAGATCGACGCGCGCGCGCTGAAAGTCGTAGAAGCCGAGCGCCTCCACGATGGACTCCATCTGGTATTCCGACGACGCGAGGAACGCCGACGCGCGCAGGCCGAAGGTGCCGCGGGTATTGCGCAGCGGCTCGCGCCAGACTCGTGCGTCGAGGCCGATCTCACCCTGCCAGACGCCGGCGCGGGGGTCCTGCTTCAGCCCCACGAACCCGACCGCCTCGCGCGTCTCGGCCGACGGCAGCTCTCCGTCACCGGAAAAGAGCCGCACGTCCTCATGCTCGATCAGCGCTTCCACGGTGAACGGCACGTAGGTCTTGCCCACGAGCGCGCGTCGGCGCACGAAGAAATCGGCGTCCTGCTCGTACGTGCCGAGGCGCACGATGCCAACGCCTTCGGCGTCGCCGTCGAACAGTGTGCGATCGATGCCGCCCAGCCAGAGGCGTCCCGACATGAACTGGTCGAATGCCACGCCCACGCCGAACGAACGCTGCGGCGCGGGATCGACCTGGACGTTGAAGCTGACGTTGCCGCCGGATCCTCCCGGCTGCAGCCAGAGCGCGCGGTAGCGCTCGTGGCGGCTGATTGACGCGATGCCCGTGTCGAGTTTCGCGACGTTCAGTCGCTCGCCCGGCGCGACGCCGAGTTCGTCGAGCAGGAGATCGCCGTCGACGAGCCGCACGCCCGAGAACCCGACCTGCGTCACCGTGGTCGGCAGCGGCACTGCGCGCTCGGCCGACGAGAGCGGCTTGAGGCAGCTGGCCTCCGCGAATGCCTTGCGCGCCGCGGCGCGGCCGATCTCAATCAGCGAATCCGTCGCCGCCCGGCCGAAGTCGAGGTCCGCGAACGTGCTCGTCGGGTTGACGATGAGCACGTCACGGTTTGCGGGAGTGATTGAATCCTGCACGAACAGCGAATTCAGCAGCACGCTCGTGATCGTGAGCGGGTCGTCGAACGTCTTCGGATCCGGCCCTGCGAACGGAAGCAGCGAGACCCACGAGCGGCGCGCGCCGAGATCGCGCGCCACCTGCACCGGCGCGTTCTCCGCGATGCCGCCGTCCACGAGCCACTGGTTGCCGATGTGCACGGGCCGCAGCACCACGGGGATGGCGGCGCTCGCCCGCACCGCGCGCGCCAGGTCGCCCGTGGATATCACGACCGCGCGGCGCGTCGCGACATCCGTCGCGACGGCGCGGAACGGAATGGGAAGGGAATCGAAATTACCGCGCGCCTTGAGACTGCCGCGGAGCAATAGCGACGAGAGAAACGAGTTCACCTCGCCTTCGCGGACGGCGCCGGTCTGGAGCACGTACGCCTGCTCGCCCTTCTCCCACACCGCGAGCGGACGCAGGACCCCGAGCGCCGACGACACTTTCGGTTCGTAGCGCCGGATCATTCTTTGGATCGGCAGCGCGCGAAGCGTGGAGTCGATCTGTTTTCCGGTGTAGCCCGAGGCGTACAGTGCGCCGATGATCGCGCCGATGCTCGTCCCGACGACGAGGTCCGGTTTGAGGCCGAGGCTGTCCATCACCTCGAGCACGCCGATATGCGCATATCCCTTCGCGCCGCCGCCCGCGAGCACGACCGCGGTCTTCAACGGTGCGCACGTTTGCGCCTGCGCATCGCGCGCCGCGAGGCTCAGCGCGACGGCCAGCACGAGGAGCAGACGACGCGCCATCGCAAGGAGTCTAGCGCGCGTCGCGCCCGGAGGAAGGCTATCTTACTCGCGCGATGAATCTCTCCAAGATCGGCGGCTTCACGGCTTCCACCGGCGGCGCGGCCAGTGGAACGCTCCAGGAACCAGAGCTCGCGGCCGCCGGTGAGGGGATCACCGGTCTTGCGCTGTGGGCGGTGGTGTTCGCCGGCGGCATCGGTTCGCGCTTCTGGCCCCTCTCGACGCCCGAGCGTCCCAAGCCGCTCCTCGCGCTCGTCACGGGGAACTCGCTGCTCGAGGACACGGTTGGGCGGCTCCAGCCGCTGATTCCGCCGGAGCGCGTGATCGTGGTGACCAGCCGCGACATCGCGCCGGCGATCCGCACGGCCGTGCGCGACCTTCCCGCGGAGAATGTGCTGGTCGAGCCGCGCCCGATGGGCACGGCCGCCGCGCTCGCGTGGGGCGCACAGGAAGTTGCACGGCGCGCGGGACCGGAGACGCCGCTCTGCGCGATGCATTCGGACCTCGCGATCGCATTTCCCGGCGCGTTCCGGGAATCGCTCGGGCGCGCGGCGGCGGTCGCGAACCGCGAACGCGCGCTCGTCGCATTCGGCGTGCGTCCCACGCGCCCCGAGCCGGCCTTTGGCTATATCCGCGTGGGCGCGTCGGTGGACGGCGATGCCACGCTCGCCGAGGGCGGCGCGTTTCAGGCGACGGCGTTCATCGAGAAGCCGGCCGTCGCCGACGCCGATCAGCTCGGCCGCGACGGGGCGCTCTGGCACTCGGGGATCGTCGTCGCGTCGGCCCGCACCGTGCTCGACAAGCTCGGGCGCTATACGCCCGAGATTGCGCCGGGTCTCGAGGCGTTGCGCTCGGGCAACCTGCCCGCGTTCGCGGGGATGATCCGCTCGGTGAGCATCGAGCGCGGCCTGCTCGAGCGCGCTGCGCGGCTTCTCGTGATGCTCGCCGATTTCGGATGGGACGATGTGGGAACATGGGCGAGCCTCCGTCGCGCGCGCGACCTCGACGATGACGGAAACGGCGCGCGCGGCGCGGTGGAGTTCGTGGACGCGACGAGCAACGTCGTCCATTCCGAGACGGGCACGGCGGTGCTGTTCGGTGTCTCGCGGCTGCTCGTGGTGTCGCTGCCGGGGCTGACCTTCATCACGACGCTCGAGCGCGCGGCCGACCTGAAACCGCTGCTCGACGCGCTGCCGGGGAGCCTTCGTGTCAATCCCGGAGGCGGGCCGCGCGCCGGTTGATGAAGTTGCGGGATCACGTATCTTGGAATGGGTACAATTCCGTGACGCCCCAACACCAAGGCCACACACGCGCGATGCCCGCTTCCGGCCCATTCTTCTACAAGATCACTGACGGCATCCGGGTCACGGTCCGCCCGGTATACCTCCCGGAGCAATCCATCCCGGAGCAGCAGCAGTTCGTGTTCGCCTACTATGTGCGCATCGAAAATGTCGGGACGCAGTCTTCGCAGCTCCTCTCGCGGCGCTGGCGGATCCACGACTCGATCGGTGAAGACACCGAGGTCGCGGGTGACGGCGTTGTCGGCGAGCAGCCGCTGTTGATCCCCGGCGGCCTGCACGAATACCAGAGCTTCTGCGTCCTGAAATCCGCGAGCGGGTTCATGGAGGGCGAGTACCGTTTTGTGCGCGCCGACTCCACCCGGTTCGACGCGGCCATCCCGCGCTTCACGCTCGCCGCCGACGAATGGCTCGGCTCGTCGAACTGATCCGCGTCCGTTCCGAGGCGCGGCAACGCACGGCCTGAGAGCGGCCGCGTTCGCGGCGTTGATGGCCCCGCTCGCCGTCGCGTGCAACCACACGCCCGCCGGGCCGGGGGACGGATCGGCCGTAACCACCGTGAACGTGAGCATCCGTGCACAACAGCTGGTGGTTGGCGATGCGACCGTGGCGTCGGCGGTTCTGCTCAATGCGACTGGCGATACGATCACGGATCGTGCGCCCGGCTGGTCCTCGCTCACGCCGACGGTCGCGAGCGTGACGTCGGCGGGCGTCGTGACCGGACTTCAAGCCGGCCTCGCCACGGTCCGCGCGACGTCCGGGGCTGCAACGGGTGACGTGCAAGTGCTGGTGAAGAACCCGACCGCCGCTACGGTGACGCTCGCCCGCGACACGGCGACGCTCGTGCTCCCGGGCGGTTCCACGCAGCTCATCGCCACTGCCCGCGATACCGCGGCGAAGCTGATCCAGAATCCGGTGATCGTCTGGCAATCCTCGGCGCCACTCGTTGCGGCGGTGAATTCCACAGGGCTCGTTTCCGGAATCGCGGCGGGGACGGCGACGATCACTGCAACGGTGGACGCGGCGTCGGTGCCAGCGGAAATCCACGTGACGCTCATGCCGGGGCCGAATGCGCCGCTGATCGTTTCCGTTGATCCGGAGCCGCTGCGGCCGGGCGGCACGTTCACGCTGGCGGGCAACAACTTCGCGCCGACCGCGGCGGGAAACGTGGTCCTCGTGGACGGCGTTCAGGTTCTCGTCAATCAACCGACGACGGTGAACGCCATGTCCATCACGCTGCCCAACGCGTTCCCGTGCGCGCCGGCTCATCCCGTGTTCATCCAGGTGACGGCGAACGGATCGACTGGCGGCGGCCCGAGCACGCTGCAGGTCGCGAACCCGAGGACGCTCGCGGTCGGTCAGGCGGTGGTGATCACCGATCCGTCGCAGGTGCGCTGCAACGAGATCGATTCCACCGGCGGACGCTACGCCGTGAGCGTCTACAACGCGTACCGCGCCACCGTGTCGCCCGCGTCGACCGGCGCAGTCGCGCTGACCGTCTCCGGCCAGGTCCCGACTTCGCTCTCCGCGAGCGCGGTGCCGCGGCGACCCTCCGCGCCCGCGGCGACGGTCCGCGCGCTGCCCGCGTTTGGCGGGCCGCAATTCGTGCGCGCTCAGTTGGCCGCCCGCGTGCGCGATGCCGACCAGCGGCATGCGCAGCTGATCCGGCAGAACGAAGAATTCATCCGCGCGCACGCAGGTGCCGTGCGTACGAGGCCATCGCTCGCGCAGGCGCGATCGCAGGCGCGATCGCAGGCGCGATCGCAGGCGGCGTCGGCGATCAGCGCGCAGCTCTCGACGGTCGGTGACATCACGCCCCTCATGGTCCCGAACTTGAGTTCCGCGAACTTTTGCATTTCCAACACGCCGATCAAGGTCCGCACGGTGTTCGTCGGCGCGCATTCCATCATCGTGGAAGACACCACCTCGGTGTTCGCGGGCGCCCCGACGCTCGCAGGGCAGATGGATGCGGTCTACACGCAGCTCGGCCAGGAGTTCGAGACCGCGATGTATCCGATCGAGCTCGGCAACTTTGGCGACCCGCTCGCGATGGACGCGAGTCTCAGCGGCACGGGCAAGGTCGTGATGGTCTTCTCTCCGCGCGTGAACGGCAACGCGGAGGGAAGCATTCTGGGTTTCGTCGTCAGCTGCGACTTCTTCAGTACGACCCAGGCGCCGTCCAGCAATGTTGGCGAGTACGTGTACGCTGCCGTTCCGACGAGCAGCGCGGCCGGGTACGGCAGTCCGGGCACGATCAGTTCGTGGCTCAGGGAGATCCGCCCGACGATCGTCCATGAGGTCAAGCACATCGCGGCGTACGCCGCGCGCATACAGAACCACCTCGCGCTTGAGGATCTTTCGTGGGAAGAGGGGATGGCGCGGAACGCCGAGGAACTGTACGCGCGCACGTTCTACGGCGGCGCGCTCGCGAAGCAGAACATCGGCTACGCCGTGAGCGTCGGGTGCGACGTCCAATTCAATGCGGGGCCGCCGCCGTGCGCGGATCGCCCGGATCTCATGCTGCGTCACTTCGACGCACTCTACACGTACTTCGCGGCGCCGTCCGGCGTGTCGATGCTTGGCCCGACGTTCGCGCAGGACTTCACGTTCTATGCGTCGGCCTGGGCCGTCGAACGATGGGCGAACGACGTCTTCTCGGTGACCGAGAGCCAGTTCTTCAAGGACTGGACGCTGAGCGGCGTCACGGGAGTAGCGAACCTCGAGGCGCGCACCGGACAGCCGTGGGAGCAGTCGCTCGGCGAGTGGTCGCTCGCGATGTACTCCAGTTCGATCCCCGGCTTCGTCTCCACCAGCCCACACCTGCGGTTCCCGTCGTGGAACCTTCCGGATATCTGGCAGGGCATGCACGCCGATCTCGGATCGGTCTACCCCGCGGCCAATCCGTTCAATCCGCATGTGGAGACGTACGGAAACTTCAGCGTGAGCCTCGCGGCATTGCAGGGCGGCGGGTTCGCAATCTTCGACCTCTCGGGCACCCAGCCGGCGCGGCAGCTGATCCAGCTGCAGTCCGTCAATGGCGGTGATCCGCCGGCGACGGTCAGGATCGCGATCGTTCGGATTCAATAGAAACTGCAACGGCAACTGCAATTGCCTTCCACGGATTCCACGGAACCAGCCGCGGATCAAACAACTTGGGGGAACAGTGGTGGTTCTGGAAAAGCAGTTGTTGTTGGCCGTTCAGGAATCCCGCAGCGCGGCCATCGGCGTCTCGCGAAATACATCACGGCTGGTGAGCAATCCGATCGCAATCGCGAGGGCCATCATGGCGACGGCGATCATCGCAGCCGGGAGGAGCGCGGGGGCGAAAGTGCCGTCGAAGACGAAATGCACCAGCCCCCACGCGCCGAGGAACGAGAGTACCATGCCTGCCAGCGCGCCGAGCGCGCCGAGCAGGGCGTACTCTGAGAGCAGAATTCGCCCAATCTGACGGCGTGTCGCGCCGAGCGTCTTGAGCAGCACACCCTCACGGAGCCGGTCGCGGCGCGTCGCGGCGACCGCGCTGAACAGGACGGGGATTCCCATCGCGAGGCTGAACAGCGCGAGGAACCGCACCGCCACGGACACCTTCTCGACGATCTGTCCTATCGTGCGGCGCACCAGCGAGAGATCCATGCTCGAGACGTTCGGAAAGCGGGTGACACTCGCCCTCTGCAGCAGCGCGATCGTCGAATCCGACGCGACAGCAGTGACTGTTGCGTAGGTCTTCGGTGCGTCCTTGAGGGCCTTCGGCTCGAACACCGCGAAGAAGTTCGGTTCGAACCGCCCCCAGTTCACCTCGCGCAGGCTCGTGAGTTCCGACGGCACCAGCACGCCCTGCACGTCCCACGTGATGATGTCGCCGAGCTTGACGTGCATTTCCTGCGCGGGGCCCTGGTCGAGTGACAACTCCGAGAGCGAGTCGGGAAGATGCGCGCTGCCGAACCATTTTCCGCTCGCCAGTTTCTCGGTGGCCACGAGCGTGTCGCGAAACGTGGACCGGAACTCGCGGCGCAGCGCCCAGTTGTCGGCGCGCATCCCCTGCGACGCGGCCCACTGCGCGGGCGTGCGGCCGTTGATCATCGCCACCTTCATCGTGACGATCGGCGTATACGAGAGCGCGTGTTGCCCCTGGGCCGCGAGGATCGAGTCGAGCCCCGCGCGCTGGTCCTCCTGAATGTCGAAGAAAATCAGGTTCGCCTTGGATTGCTCCGCCGTCACCTCGAACTGCTTCAGCAAGTTCGCCTGCACGAGGTACAGGGTGCTCACGAGGAACGCCCCGAATCCGAGCGCGAGCACAACCGACCGCGTCTGGTTCGCCGGGCGATAGAGGTTCGCGACACCCTGCCGCACGACGTACGGCCATCGGGGCGTGACCGCCTTGCGCGCGATCCAGGAAAGCGCCGCTGCGCTCGCCCACAGCACCAGCATGCTCCCGCCGATCCCGGCGGAGAACATGGCGCCGCGCCGCAGGCTCCCCGCGCGCTGAAAGGCGAGGAGCAGCACGCTGCCGACGAGGGCCACGTTCACGAGGTGCGTGGGAATGTCCTTGTTGCGTTCGGCGTCGAGCGCGGCCGTGTCGCGGCGCAGCGCCTGCAACGGCGACACGCGCCGGAGCGCGAGCAGCGGGCGCAGGGAGAACACGAGCGCTACCCATACGCCAATTGCCAAGCCCATCGAAATGGCGCGCCAGTCGAGTGCGACGCTCACGTCCACCGGGAGGAATCCCTTGATGACCAGTGGCAGAGAGTATTGAATGCCGATTCCGAGTGCAGCGCCGGCCGCCGCGCCGACAAACCCCATCGCCGCCGCCTGCGCTACGTAGATGGCGAGCACCTGCACGCTCGTCGCCCCGAGGCAGCGCAGCACCGCGACCGTGTCGATCTTCCGCGTGACGAATGCGTTCACGCCGCTGGCCACGCCAATGCCGCCGAGCAGCAGCGCGATCAATCCGACAATTCCGAGAAAGTCCGCAAGCTCCTGCACGGACTCCGAGATGTTCGTCTCGCGCTGCACGACGGTCACGACGCGCACATGCTCGTTCTGGAACCGCGGGCGGAGCGGCTTGACCCATGCCGTGCTGCTCACCGACGGCGGCAGCTTCACGAGCCACTCGTACGACGCGCGGCTGCCGAAGCCGAGCAGCTGCGTTTGCGGCGCGTAGCGATCCGGAACGAAGACGCGCGGCGCCATCACGAGCGACGCGTCCGACTGGCCGGCCATGCTCTTGATCGAGCCGATGATCTCGAACTTCACGTAGCCGATGGCCAGCGAGTCGCCCACCTGCGCGTTGAGCGCGATGAGCAGCGCCGGGTCCACGATCACGTGCTGCCCGGATTGGAGCCGCTCCCACTGACCGGGTGGCGATGTGACGATCGTTCCGTAGAACGGATATCCCGGCGTGACTGCCTTGATCTGCGTGAGCCTGGTGCCGCCCGAGCGCGTGTCACTCGCCATCGAGATGAACGAGACGACCGTCGCAACGGGCGTACCGTGTGTTCCCAGCGAATCGAGCACGCCCTGCAGCGGCGCGGAGAGCTTCGCGTTGGAGGCGAACGACACATCGCCACCCATGAGGTCGCGCGCCTGGACGCGGATCGACTGGCGCACGTTGCTCGCGAAGCTGTCGATCGCCACGAGCGCCGCGACTCCGAGCGAGATGGACGACATGTAGAGCAGGAGCTTGCGCCTCGCGGTGCGGCTCTCGCGCCATGCCAGGCCGGCGACCATGCTCCAGCGCCCGCCCCGTTGGCCGAGCCCGGCGGTCACGGCGGTCACGGCCGTCACGCCGCCGTCCGGCTGCTGTCTTCCACCACGACCCCGTCTTTGAGACGGATCATGCGGCCGGCACGCTGCGCGAGCGTGACGTCGTGGGTGACGATGATGATCGTCGAGCCCGACTCCCGGTTGAGCTCCTCGAGAAGTTGCACGATCTTCGCGCCGGTGTCGCCATCGAGGTTCCCCGTGGGTTCATCGGCAAAGAGGATCCGCGGCGAATTCGAGAAGGCGCGCGCGATCGCGACACGTTGCTGCTCGCCGCCCGAGAGCTGGGTCGGAAAGTGGTCCATGCGGTCGGCGAGTCCGACCCGTCCGAGCAGGCTGGTCGCGCGCGCGGCCGCGTCACGGTCTCCGCGCAGTTCGAGCGGAACCTGCACGTTCTCGATCGCGGTGAGCGTGGGTATTAATTGAAAGGTCTGGAAGATGAATCCCACACGCTCGCCGCGGAGGAGGGCGCGTTCGTCTTCCGTCAGCCGAGTGAGGTCGGTGCCGTCGAGGGTGACGCTCCCGCCGGATGCCGTGTCGAGGCCGGCGAGCAGCCCGAGGAGCGTCGTCTTGCCGCTCCCCGACGGGCCCACGATCGATACGAACGACCCCTGCGGGATGTCGAAGGAGACATGTTTGAGCACGGCCAGCCGCGTGCTGCCGCTCTGATATTCTTTAGTGAGGTCTCTTGCCGAGAGCATGCGTTCTATGAGAGCGAAAGTCGGGATGGCCGTGGTGGTGTCGTTGCAGCTGGCGGCGTGCGGCGGAGGCGATTCAGCTGCCAAGGCCCGGCCGGCACCAGTGGAATCAACCACTGTGGCCGCGCGCGGGGCAACGCCGGAACTGCCGGCGCCCTCTCCTACGGGCGTTCCGCGCGTCCTGTTTCTGGGCACGAGCCTCACGGCCGGGTACGGTCTGGATGACCCCGGTCACGATGCGTATCCGGCGGTCGTCCAGCGCCTGGCGGACTCCGCCGGCGTGAAGGCCTACGTGGTCAATGCCGGCCTTTCGGGCGAGACCTCGGCGGGCGCTCTGCGCCGCGTCGACTGGCTGCTCAAGCAGAAGCCCGATGTGGTGGTGATCGAGACGGGCGCAAATGATGGCCTGCGCGGGCTCAATCCCGATTCCACCGCAGCGAACATTCGCGAACTGATCGAGCGTGTGCGCAAGGAGAGCCCTTTGGCGCGGGTCCTGCTCGTCCAGATGGAGGCGCCGACCAACCTCGGCCCACAATACACGCGCGAGTTTCACGCGCTGTTCGCGAAGGTCGCGGCAGCGGAGCACGTGCCGCTCGCGCCATTTCTGCTCGATCACGTAGCGGGCATCGCGCGGTTGAATCAAGGCGACGGGATCCATCCGACGCCCGAGGGCGCGCGGATCGCGGCGCACAACCTGTGGCCGAGTCTGGAGCGCGTGCTCACGCGGAAATAGCCGGCGTGAGGGCGGGACGGTACTCGCCTACGGCGGCCTTCCGGTCGCTTGCGCTCCCCCGGGCTCGCCGTATGCGAGCACCGTCCCGCCTTCGCCAGGCTCTTGCGAAGTCGGCGGGCGCGCGTGGAATTCAGCGTGTTCCACCGTTCGCACAACAACTCTGAGAGCTATCCATGTTCAACATCGCATCACTCGTCCTCGCCGCGCTCCTGTTCTTTCGCGCCGGCGACGCGAAGCCGACGTTCATCGA
>JBIOHR010000078.1:0-14180 GCA_044449085.1 Gemmatimonadales bacterium
CGCGAGGATCGCGTCGTAGTCCTGATCGTTGTAGAACGTGACGTCGATTCCCGCGCGATCGTGGAGGAAACCCGCTTCAAAGCCGAGCTCGGTGCCGAGGTCGCGCTCGGGCTTGAGGTTCGCGTTGCCGATCGTGCTGGGCGTGAGCACCGTCGCGCCGTTGGGGCCCGCGACGGGCGTCAGTGTCTGCAGCGCCGAGTTGGTCACGGGCTGCTGTCCCGACCCGCCGTATGCGGCGCGGAGCCGAAGCTCGTCGATGAATGCGGGGAGGACACTCCTGATCTTCGGCTCTTCGGTCGCAACCCATGAAACGCCGACCTTCGGATACGTGGTGAAGCTCGCCTTGCTGCCGAACGCGCTGTTGTTGTCCACGCGCACGGCGCCGGTCAGGAACAGGCGGTCGCTCATCGCGAACTCCTGCTGCAGGTACGCGCCCAGCGTGTTCTCGCCGACCGTGTTCGATGTCGGAGCCCCCTTGGTTCCCGTGGCCGTGATCGTGGAGAGCCCCGGGCTCGGAAAGTGCGTGCCCGATGCCGACAGTGCGGTCTGATAGTTGGTGTAGTATTGCACTCCGAGCGTGCTCTTCGACACGAGGCTCGGGTTCAGGTTGAAGTGCACCGAGCCCGCGTAATCGTAGGTGTTGTACGTGGTCTGCTGCGTGGTCTCGGAACGCGACCCGTCGAACCCCGCGCCTTCGAAGAACACGATGGTCGGATCGGTTTGGTAGGGGAGGTATCCCTGAATGTCTTCGAGCGTGTAATCGGTGCCGATCAGCAAGCGGTGCGTCATCCACGGGAGCGGGTCGTAGCGGAGCGATATGCTGCCGGTGAAGCGCTGGATGCCCTGCCAGGAAAGCGACGCATCGTAGACTTCGGGCGGACTGCTTTCGCCGCCGCGGGAGAGGCCGCAGCCGAACACCACGGGCGTCGGGCACGCCGCCACGGTGCGCTGCGGCTCGGCGTACTCGCCGGTGAACAGCAGGCCGCCGCCGCTTCCCTCGGTCGAGAAGTTCGTGTGGCTCGTGATGTACCCGACGCTCGTCTCCATGTCGAATTTCTTGCTCGGCACGACCGACAGGTTCGTGCGAAAACTCTTCTGAAGCCGCGCGTTCTGGATGTTGATGCCGTTGGCATCGTTCCACTCGCCGGACACGAAGTAGCGGTAAACGCCCGCGCCGCCGCTGACGTTCAGCGCGTAGTTGTTGATGCCGCCATAGCGGAAGAGCGGCGTGCCATTCGCGGCCTCGCTCTTCACGTAGTTGATCGACATGAGCTGACTGGTCGCCGGGTTGATCCAGTAGTTGGTGGGCCAGCGGCCGGCGGCGTCCTGGAACCACTGCGATCCGCTCTGCTCGATGAACGTGTACTTCGGCGGGCCCACGTCGCCCTTCTTCGTGATGATGTTGACCACGCCGCGCGCGGCCTCGGTGCCGTACAGCGTCGCCGCCGCAGGCCCCTTCAATACCTCGATGCTCTCGATCTCCTCGGGATTGATGTCGTCGAAGCGCGCCGCGAGTCCGGTCTGTCCGTTGTCGACCCGAATGCCGTCGACGTAAAACAGCGGACTGCTCGAGAGGGAGAACGTCCCGATGCCGCGAACACGAATCTGCGAGCCGGAGCCCACCTGCCCCGAGGTCGTGATGACGTCGACGCCGGGCGCGCGGCCGTTGAGCAGCCCCTCCACCGTCGGAACCGCCGTCTGCGCTTCGGCGTCGGCGACGTTGACCGTGGCAACCGACGTGCCCAGCTCACGCTTTTGTGCGCCGCCGGCGGTGCCCGTCACCACCATCTGGTTCAGCTCGAGTGCGTGCTCCGAGAGCGTGATCCGAATATCGCGCGCACCGACGCTGACGGTGTCCGCGCCGGGTCGGTAGCCGATCAGTCGGACGAGAAGAACGACGGTGGGTCCGGTGACACCGGAAATGTTGAATTTTCCGGATGCATCCGTGACGACCCCTTTCCCGGGCACACCTTCAACAGCGACGTCCGCCCCGGCGAGCGGGCGCTGCGTACCCTCGGCCACTACCGTGCCGGCGACGCCCTGTGCGCGCGCAATGACGGGCGGCATGAGCAGCAACGCGACTGAAGCGACGACCAACCTCTTCATGCAGGCTACCTCCATGAGAGTTGGGACTGCGCAGCGGCGCGCGACGGACCTGACAGTTTTTGACTGGCGTGTGACCTGGTCTTACAAGTGCGTTACCGTAGATAAGAGGTATGATGGAAAGATGAAATCGGACGCCGTCCTACCGCGCGTGGTCAGAACAGCGTCAGCTGCTCTCCCAGCTTCGCCGGTTCCACAACCGGCAGGCCATTCATTTCCTGCAGCATCCTCACCGTCGCCGGACTATGCCCGGAAAAATGATTGTTCACGTACGTGTACGTGAACGTCACCCGCCGCGCGAGACTCGCCATCACCTCGGTCCAAGTCTCCAGCTCGCTGCGCCGGTCCACCTGCACGCGCGAGTAGTCCACGAGATCCCGGTTCGGCCCCATCAGCCGGATGTACGCAAAGTCGGCCGTCAGCCGCTCGGCGAGCGCGAGCATCGTCCGTCGCGGGATCCATTTGCCCTCGACGAGCGCCAGCGACACATGATGCTCGGCGAGCAGCGCTATAACGCCGTCGTTGATCCACCCCTTCTGCCGAAACTCGATCGCGAACCGCAAGTCGGGCGGAAGTGTCGGAAGGAACGCCGCCAAAGCCGGGAGCTCCGACAGGCCGAAATCCGGCCCGAGCTGAATGAGAATCGGGCCGAGCTTGTTTCCGAGCTCCCGTGCCACGTCGAAGAACCGGCGCGCAGGCTCCTCCGCCGACCGCAGCCGCAGCTCGTGCGTGATCTCCTGCGGAAGCTTGAGCGCGAACCGGAACCCGTCACCGACCCGCGAGGCCCAGCTGCGAACGGTCTTCACCGCGGGGATCGCATAGAACGTCGAGTCCACCTCCACCGTGTCGAACGCGCGCGCGTAGAGTGAGAGGAAGTCGACGGCGCGCGTCCCGGCCGGATAGAACGGCCCCACCCAGGCGTCGTAATTCCAGCCGCAGGTGCCGAACCGAAGCGATGTCATTGACGGAATCGGCGGTGCGCAGCGCGCACTGTCAACCCGCGCCCTCCCTGCGGGCCGGGCGCGAGGGACTCGCGGCGTCGGGCCTCTCGAGCCCCATAGACGCTTTGGCGAGTTGGCCCGACAAAGCGAGTGCCTCGCGCCCGGCCGGCGCGCCCTGAAGTACCCGCGCGTCCTGAAGTACCGGTCCCCTACGACGAAACGTTCGGCCGCTCGTTTAGCACCAGCCAGTACAGCTCGAGCGATTTCACCAGCTCGAGCAGCGTCTCGAACGACACCGGCTTTACGACATACGAGTTCGCGCCGAGCTCGTAGGCGCGGTTGACATCGTCATCGTTCTTCGACGACGTCAGCACGATGATCGGGATCTTCTTCACCCCGGCGCGCTCTTTCACCCACTGCAGCACCTCGAGCCCGGTGCGCCGCGGCAGCTTGAGGTCGAGCAGCATCAGCACCGGGAGCGGGTGCTGCTGCCGGTCGGCGAACTCTCCGGTGCCTTCGAGGTACGCCACGGCATCGTCCCCGTGCCGGACGACCTGCAGCGGGTTGACGATCGCCGCGCGCCGGAACGCGCGCTGGAGGAGCATGACGTCGTTTTCGTCGTCCTCCACGAGCAGGATCGGCTGGTTGCTCACGTTCATGCCACGCCTCCGTCGGACGTCAGCTCGATCCAGAACCTGCTGCCCTCGCCCACGGCCGACACGACGCCCACCCGTCCGCCCATCCGCTCGACGCTCTTGCGGACGATCGCCAGCCCGATCCCGGTGCCGGGATAATTCTCGCTCTGGTGCAGCCGCTCGAACACGCCGAACACCCGCTCGTGATGCGCGGCGTCGATGCCGATGCCGTTGTCCTCCACCCAGAGCCTGGTGACGCCGTTCTCCTTCTCCGCGCGCACGCGAAGTTCCGGTGTGCGCCCCGGCGGCACGAACTTCAGGCCGTTCGCGACGAGGTTTGCGACCGACTGCACGAGCGCCACGCGGTGCCCGCGCACGGTGGGAAGATCCGGCGCAACCTTCACCGCGCCGCCCGATGCGGCGACGTCCCCCTCGACCTGTGCGAGCGCGTCGTGCACCACGTCGCCGAGGCTCACGCTCGCGAGATCCATGTCGTTGCGGCTCACGCGGCTGTACGCCAGCAGGTCCTGGATCAGCGCGTCCATCCGGCGCGCGCCGGCGACGACGCGCGCCGCGTAGTCCCGGCCGACGTCGTCGAGCTGCGGTCCGCAATCTTCGAGCAGCGCCTGGCTGAACCCGTGCATCGCACGGAGCGGCGCGCGCAGGTCGTGCGAGATCGAGTGGGCGTACGTCTCGAGTTCCTCGTTCCGCGACCGCAGTTCCTCGGTGCGCTCGCGCACCTTGTGCTCGAGGCTCTCTTGCGACTCCTCCACGCGGCGGGTCATCGCGTTGAACGCCCGCGACAGTTCGCCGAGCTCGTCCTTGCGCGTGGAGTCCACCACTGTGGAATAGTCACCGGCCGCGAGAGCTGATGCCGCGGCCGTGAGGTTCGTCAGCGGCCTCGTGATCGACCGGCTCGCGATCCAGACGAGCACTGTGCCGATGAGGAGCACGAGCACACCGGTGAGCAGGGCCCGGCGCAGGAACGCGCTTGCAGGCGCCATGACCGCCTGCTTGGAAAACTCGATGAGCACCTGCCACGGCGCGCTCGTGAACGCGTGACTCGCCGCGAACACCGGCTCGCCACCCGGCCGCGTGTATTCACGAATCTGACCCGCCTGCTTCGGCGCGTTGGCGGGCGGCGCGGGCACGGCCGTCGACGCGTTCGTCCAGACATCGCCGCGGTCGTTCCCGAAATAGAGCTGCGCATTCCCGCCGAGCAGCGCGGACAGCTGGGCGACTGCTTCCTTCGGCGCGGTCGCGATCCGGCGCCAGCGCACGACGAAGCCCACCGGGCGGGTCCCATCGACGACCGCGACGACCACGGGAGCGACCAGCGTGTCGTTCATCAGGCGAAAGCGTCCAATGGCGGCATAGTCCGGGCCGACGGTCGCCTTCGCGATTTCTCCGGCAAGCTCCTCGTGACGCTCGAGCGGGCCCGCCGGAATGTCGAGCATGGGTGCGCCGGACGCGTCGAGGATCTCGGTCCGGAAGTTCAACTCGGGCCTCAGGCCGCCCTTGGTGAGCACCTTCATGGCGGCGTCCTTCGACAGCCGGCCCGACGACGTGACGAAATGGCGCACGGCGCTGTCGTTCATCAGCGTGTGCGTGTTCTTCATCTCCGTCTTGAATTGCTGATCGTAGATCTGCGCGACCTGGCCGGTGAGCGAGATCAGCCGCTGGCGCGCCACATCCACGCTGGCCGCCTTGACCGTCGCGTACGACGCCCACGAATAGAGCACGATCACGAGCAGCAGGAATCCGCTCACGAGCAGCGGCAGCTTCTGCTGGATCGACATGCCGGTCGTCGATCTGGTCGGGGTGCTGGTCATCCGGGCCTCCTCGGAAACGCGACGGAATAACGTCTTTGCGAGCACGCACGTATAAGGTCACACGCTGGTCGCTCGACGATGCGCGCAGTCGAAAAGGTACGGTGTGTGCTCCGGTCCGGCGAGATCTGTGCGCAGAATCACGAAGGCCGCAGTCGGCCGGACACAATTGCGCCACCAGGGTCACGGCCGTGACGCGAATTCGCCAGAGCCTTCCGCGACTCTGGCACGGGGATTATCGTGGTGTTTGGCGGGCTCGACCCACCGCGCTCCGCCGGGGAGGGATGATGGCCGAGAAGCTGCGCGTGCTGCTGGTGGAAGATTCGGAGGACGATGCCGCCCTCCTCCTGCGCGAACTCAAGCGCGCGGGTTACGACGTCGCGCACGAGCGTGTGTATACCGCCGACGCGATCGAGCATTCGCTCGCGAAGCACGGGTGGGACCTCGTGATCAGCGACCACGGCATGCCCGCGTTCAGCGGCACCGAGGCGCTGCAGATCGTCCGGCGGATCGCGCCCGACCTGCCGTTCATCTTCGTGTCGGGGTCCATCGGCGAAGACATCGCCGTCGCGGCGATGCGCGCCGGCGCGCAGGACTATGTAATGAAGGGCAACATCCGCCGCCTCGCGCCCGCCATCGACCGCGAGCTCCGCGAGTCCGAGGCGCGGCGCCGCGAGCGCCTCACCGAGGAACAGCTGCGCTCGACCGGCGAGATGCTGCGGTCGGTGTTCGCCGCGTCGCCGCTCGCGATCATCGCGACGAACATCAACGGCCTCGTCACGCTGTGGAACCCCGCGGCCGAGCGGCTTTTCGGATGGACCCGCGACGAAGTGCTCGGCAAGGACAATCCCGTCGTGCCGGACCACGCCCGTGAGACCGTCGAGGTGCGGCGCGAACTCGCGCGTCAGGGCGAGACGATCACGGACGTCGAGGCACGGCGGCTGCGCAAGGACGGATCGCTCGTCGACGTGAGGGTGACGGTCGCCGCGACGCGCGACCGCGAAGGCCTGCCGGACGGCGTCACCGTCGTGTACCAGGATCTCACCGAGCGGAAGCAGCTGCAGGCGCAGTTCCTCCAGGCGCAGAAGATGGAGGCGGTGGGCCGCCTCGCCGGCGGCGTGGCGCACGACTTCAACAATCTGCTCACGGTGATCACGAGCTACGCCGAGCTCCTGCGCGCCGAGACCAAGTCCGACGATCCGCGCGACGACGACCTCGCGCAGATCCAGCGCGCCGCGGACGCCGCGACCGCGCTGACGCGGCAGCTGCTCTCGTTCAGCCGCCAGCGCGTGATCGAGCCGCGCGTGGTCGACCTCAACGAGATTGTCGCAGGCGCGACCAAGCTCGCATCGCGGCTCGTTGGAACTTCGGTGGAGATGATATCCGATCTCAGTCCCGCGACCGGGCCGGTGAAGGCCGACCCCGGGCACATCGAGCAGATCGTGATGAACCTCGCGGTGAATGCGCGCGACGCGATGCCGCGCGGTGGAAAGCTCATGATCTCGACGCGACACGTCGACGCGCGCGACCTGCACGACGATGCCGCCGCCGCAGGCGCGACGGGCTACGCGATGGTGTCCGTCGCCGACACCGGCACCGGGATGGATGAGGCGACGCAGCAGCGCATGTTCGAGCCCTTCTTCACCACCAAGCCGCTCGACAAGGGCACCGGCCTCGGGCTTGCGACCGTTTATGGACTCGTGAAGCAATACGAGGGGCTCGTTCGCGTGAAGAGCGCGCTCGGCGTCGGCACGACGTTCGAGATCTACCTGCCCACCGCCCTCGAGGGAGCGGACGCGATTCCGGCCGCGAAGGAACCCGCGGAGAATCCGAACGCCGCAGGCACCGTGCTGCTCGTCGAAGACGAACCCGCGGTGCGCGCGGTCGCGCGGCGCGTGCTCGAACGCGTGGGGTACGTCGTGATCGAGGCACCCGACGGGCAGACCGCGCTGCGCATCGCGGAGACGAGAGGAGGCCCGATCCACCTGCTGCTCGCCGACGTGGTGATGCCCGGCATTGGCGGCCTGACGCTCGCTGCGGGCTTTCTGAAGAAGCGATCGACCACGCGGGTGCTCTTCGCCTCGGGACACTCATACGACGCCGACGAGATGAGCGAGGTGCGCAAATCCAGGCACGCATACCTGAAGAAGCCGTTCACGCCGGACGAGCTCGTGCAGGCGGTAAGAGGCGCGCTGAAGTAGGCCTGCGGACTACGCTTGTGACCGCGCCGCGTGAGATGGATCACGCGGCGCGGTTTTTTTTCGCACAATCTCGCGAGTGTGACGCAGCACCACTTTTAGGACACGGACCTACGATCCTAAATTGCGCCGTTCACCGGTTCCGGCGCTCGTCTTCAGGGTCTCCGTCATGCGTGTTCGCGGCACACACAGCGTCAGCGTCCGTCGTCTCCTCGTCGCGTGCGCGTGGGGCTTTGCGCTCCTGAGCTGCGGGCGCGAGGCGACTGCGCCGTACGGCGGCGCGCGCATGGCGAGGTCGCTGTCGCTCGCACCGGTGTTTCCGCGCGCGTACCAGCAACTCCCCGGCGCGTTCGCCCTCGCGCCGTTCACGCGCGTGCGCGTGCTCTTCGTGCGCGCGACGGGCGCGACCGCGCTCGACACCACTGTGGCCTTTCCCGCGACCGCCGACTCACTCGCACTCGGGTTCGCGGTGCCGCTCTCGCCCGACGCGCCCGCCGCGGGCGAGCCGCTGACCGCGTTCGTCTATTGTCTCGACTCGCGCGGCGACACGCTGTTCAAGGGTGGCCCGGTGCCGGCCTTCGCGTCGGCACGCGCGGACACGCCGGGCGTGATCACCGTTGCGCTCCTGTACGCCGGGACCGGCGCGAACGCCGCGAGCGTGCGCATCACGCCCAAGACGCTCACCGCCGCGCCGGGTGACCACTTCACCTTCACGACGAGCGCGCTCGACGCCAGCGGGCAGGCGGTCGCGGGAGCACCCGTGGTGTTCCGCGCGGCCGACACCACCCTCGCGATCATCGGCTTACCCACCTCGGGCGCCGGCCACGCGATCACCGCGCCGGACGCGCATGGGTCCACGCTCGTGATTGCGCAGCTCATCACCGGCGCCGCGGACACCGCGGTGCTGACGGTGCAGACGCCGGCCGCGCCGACCGCGGGCCCCGCGGCGACGCTCACGTTCTCCGCTCAACCGGGCGGATCGACCGCGGGATCCACGCTCGCGCCCGCGATCGCGGTGACCGCGCGGGACACGGCGGGAAATGTCGCGACATCGTTCACGGGCGCCGTATCGCTCTCGCTCGGGGGCGGCCCCGCCGGCGCGGTGCTCTCCGGAACCACGACCGCGAACGCCGTCGCCGGCGTCGCGCATTTCACGACGCCCGCACTGACGCTGGCGGGACCGGGGTATCGCATCGTGGCGACTGCGGCCGGAATTCCACCGGACAGTTCGGCGGCGTTCGCCGTGACCGCGGCGGGCGCTGCGACGATCGCCGCGAGTTCGGGCGACCACCAGACCGGAACGCCGGCGGCGTTGCTCGGCGCGCCGGTGGGCGTCGCGGTCAGCGACATCTACGGCAATCCCGTGAGCGGAGTCACGGTCTCGTGGGGCGTGACCGGCGGCGGCGGGACGGTCGCGTCGGCGACGACGACGACCAACGCGGCCGGTGTCGCGACGGTCGGCTGGACACTCGGCACCGCGCTCGGCGCGCAGTCGGCGTCGGCGTTTTCGCCCGGCCTCGGCGGGTCGCCGCTCGCGTTCAGCGCGACGGCCGTCGCCGGCGCCGCGACGAGGCTCGTGATGTCCGCCATTCCGGCGAGCGCGACAGCCGGCGCCGCGATCGGCCCGGCAATCACGGTTCAGGCGCGCGACGGGCTCAACAACCTGCAGCCCTCGTTCACCGGCAACGTCACGCTCTCACTCGGCGCGAATCCGGGCGGCGGAGCGCTCGCCGGTTCGACGACGGTCGCCGCGGTGAGCGGCGTCGCCACATTCTCCGGATTGTCTCTCGCGAAAGCCGCGGCCGGATACCGCCTCGCTGCGACCGCGGGCACGCTCACGCCCGATACGTCGGCGACGTTCACGGTCGTCCCCGCGACGGCGGCAAGCATCGCCATCACCGGCGGCAGCGCACAGACGGGATCCGTGTCGTCCACGCTCGCCGCACCGCTCGGCGTGACGGTGAGCGATGCGTTCGGCAATCCGGTGGGACTCACGAACGTGCAGTTCGCCGTCGCAAGCGGCGGCGGAACGCTCTCGAGCGGCGCAGTGCCCACGAACGCGGCCGGCGTCGCGACCGCTGCGTGGACACTCGGCGCGCTCACGGGAGCGCAGAGCGTGACCGCAACGGCGAGCAGTCTCGCGGGATCGCCGCTGACATTCTCGGCGACGGCGGTCGCCGGCGGCGCGGCGAAGCTCGCGATCTCCGCGCAGCCTTCGAGCGCCGCGGCAGGCGCCGCGATCTCGCCGCCGGTCATCGTGCAGGTGAAGGATGCCGCGGGGAACCTGGCAACGACGTACAGCGGCAGCGTATCGCTCGCGCTCGCGGCGAATCCCGGCGGCGCCACGCTTGGCGGCGCGACGACGGTCGCGGCCGTGGGCGGCGTGGCGACGTTCTCGAATGTTTCGCTGAACAAGGCGGCCGGCGGATACACGCTCGCGGCGAGCGCGAGCGGCCTTGCGGGTGACACGAGCACGCCGTTCGCGACGACGGCCGCTGCGGCCGCAACCGTAAGCGGCGCCGGCGGCGACGGACAGGCCGGAGTCACGCGCAGCACACTGCCCGTGCCGCTCGTGGCGGCCGTGACCGACGCATTCGGCAATCCGGTCGCGGGCGTGTCGGTCGCGTGGACGATCACCGCGGGGCGCGGATCCGTGTCGTTGGCGTCGTCGAACACGGACGCGCTGGGCGTCGCAACCACGGTGTGGACCCTCGGGCCGATCACGGGCGGCGGTGGCGTCACCGCGACGGCGGCCGGATTGGCGGGATCGCCGGTGTCGTTCACGTCGACCGCGTTCGCCAGCGTGGCGACGAAGCTTGCGATCGTCACGCAGCCGGCGAACGTCGCGGCGGGCGCGGCGATTGCGCCGTCGATCGTCGTGCAGGCCCTCGACTCGACGAACAATCCGGTGAGCGCGTTCACGGGCTCCGTGTCGCTCGCGATCGGCACCAACCCGGGCGCCGCGACACTCGGCGGCGCGACGACCGTCACCGCGAGCGGTGGTGTGGCGACGTTCACAGGCATCACGCTCAACAAGGCCGGCACCGGGTACACGCTCGTGGCGAGCGCTGGCGGGCTGACTGCAGCCGGATCCGCGGGGTTCAACGTCGCGAACGGTGCACCGGCCGCGCTCGCAGTGTCGACGGGAAATAGCCAGACGAGCGCGGCCGGCACGGCGCTCGCCAGCGCGCTCGCCGTCATCGTGACCGACGCAGGCGGCAACCCGGTGCCCGGGGTGAACGTGAACTGGTCGATTGCGGGCGGCGGTGGATCGCTTGGCGTGTCGTCGACGGCCACCAACGGCGCGGGCGTCGCGTCGACGACCTGGACCCTCGGCGCACTGGCGGGAACGCAGTCGGTCACCGCGAGCGCGGGCGGCGTGCCGGGGCCGCCCGTCACATTCACGGCGACGGCAACCGCGGGCGTGGCAACCAGGCTCGCGATCACCGTGCAGCCTGGAAGCGTCACGGCCGGAGTGAACATCGCGCCGTCGCTCGTGGTGACCGCTGAAGATGCGTCGGGAAATGTCGCGACGACGTTCTCCGGCAGCGTCGCGCTCGCCCTCTCGACGAATCCGGGCGGTGCGACGCTCAGCGGCACGACGAGCGTGAACTCTGTTGCCGGAGTGGCGACGTTCACCAGCGTCTCGCTCGACAAAGCGGCGTCCGGGTATCGCATCAGCGCAACGGCAGGCGCGCTCGCGCAGGGCAATTCGGCGCCATTTGCGATCGCCGCGGCGGCGCCGGCGACGCTCACCGTGAACGGCGGCAACGGCCAGGCGGGCGCAATTGCGCTCGCGCTCGGCCTGCCGCTCAGCGTCACGGTGACCGACGCTTTCGGAAATCCAGTTGCGGGTGTGAGCGTCAACTGGACCGTTGGCGTTGGAGGCGGATCGCTCGGCGGCGCCGCGACCACGACCAACAGTGCGGGTGTCGCGGCCAACTCGTGGACGCTCGGCAGCCTGCTCGGCGCGCAGACGGTGACCGCGACGGCGGGCGGCATCGCGGGATCACCGGCGGCGTTCAGCGCGACGGCGCTCGCAGGCGTGGCCGCACGCCTCGTGATGAGCGTTCAGCCGGTGAGCACGATCGCCGGCAGCGCGCTCGGCCTCGTCGCGACCGCTGAAGATGCGCTCGGCAACGTGGCGACGTCTTTCACCGGCGCCGTGTCGCTCGGATTCGGCGCGAATCCCGGGAACGCATCGCTGGCGGGGGCGACGTCGGTGAACGCCGTGGCGGGCATCGCGACCTTCACCGGAATCTCGATCGTGAAAGCCGCGCCGGGTTATTCGCTTGCAGCGAACGCGAGCGGTCTCGTCGCGGCGACGTCGGGAACATTCGAGATCGGCGCCGCCGCGCCGGCGAGCGCGGTCGTCAGCGGCGTGAGCGGCCAGTCCGGCACGATCGGCCAGCTGCTCGGTGCGCCGGTCGCCGTCACGGTGCTGGATGCGTACGCGAACCCGGTCCCGAACGTGACGGTGAACTGGAGCGTCGCAACGGGCGGCGGGTTCCTCTCGAACAGCACGGTACAGACCAATTCGTCTGGAGTCGCGACAAACGCGTGGACGCTTGGCACCGTGCTCGGGACGCAGACCGTCACGGCGGCACCGGTGGCGCTGGCGAACTCACCCGTGACGATCACGGCAACGGGGCTCGTCGGGGCGGCGGCAAGGCTCGTCGTGTCGTCGGTTCCGGCAATCGTCACGGCGGGCTCGGCGATAGGCCCGTCGATCGTCGTGACGGCCGAAGACGCGTTCGGGAACTTTGTGCCGTCGTTCAACGGCGTCGTATCGCTCGCCGTCGGAACGAACCCCGGTGCAGACGCGCTGGCGGGCACCACCGGCGTGACCGCGGTGGGCGGCGTCGCCACGTTCTCCGACGTATCGCTGACGAGGGCGGCGGTGGGTTATACAATCATCGCGAGCGCGACCGGCGTCACTCCGGCGACCACGAGCAGCTTCTCGGTGGGCGCGGGGGCGGCGGCGGCCGTGGCGAAGGCGGGAGGAGACAATCAGCCGAACCTGCTGCTGAGCCTCCTGGGACTCCTGTTGCCGACGCCGCTCTCGGTCCGCGTCACCGACGCGTTTGGAAACCCCGTGGGCGGGATGACCGTGTCGTGGGCCGTAACGCTCGGCAGCGCGAGGCTCGGGAACCCGTCGTCGCAGACGAACGCGTCCGGCGTGGCGACCAACGATACGGTCACGCTCACCGGATTGCTCGGCGGGTTGCGGCAGGTCACCGCGAGCGTGACGGGGGTAACCGCGGCTGTGTTCAGCGAAACGGTAATTCTCTAGCGGCGGTTACGGAGCGACGACCTCGACCGGAATATTCGCCGAGTTGATCGTGCCATTTCCCAGTTCGCCTTCGCCGTTGTTCCCCCAGCAGTAGGCGACGCCGGTGGCCGTGAGACCGCAACTGTGGAGCGCGCCCGCCACGACCGTGCGAAAGACGAGGCCACCCGACACCGCAACGGGAGCTGAGCTCTGCGCATTCGAGCCGTTGCCCAGTTCGCCGTCGAAGCCCTCGCCCCAGCAGTACGCCGCGCCGGCGCTCGTGAGGCCGCACGCGTGCGGCCCGCCGCCCGACGCGATGGCCGTGAACACCGGTCCGCCTTGCACCTGAACCGGCACCGTGCGCGGGATTCCGGTGCCGTCGCCGAGTTCTCCGTTCGCGTTGTCGCCCCAGCAGTACGCGGCGCCGCCCGTTGCGATGCCGCAGTTGAAGTCGATCGCGGCGCTGAGGCTCCCGAACACCAGGCCACCCTGCACTGCGGTGGGTGCTCGCACGACTGTCGTATCGGGAGTGCCGATGCCGAGCTCACCGTCGTCGGCACCCCAGCAATACGCGCTTCCCTGCTTCGTCAGTGCACACGTGTGATACGCGCCGGTGGTCATGCTCGCGAACTGCACTCCGCCCTGCACGGGGCTCGGCACATCGGATTGACTGTTGGCCGCGGTACCGAGTTGTCCGCTGCCGTTCGACCCCCAGCAGAACGAAAACCCTCCGGTCGAGATGCCGCAGTTGTGGTTGCTTCGGGCACCCGTCGCGATGCTCGCGAAGGTCGGCCCGCCGGTCACCAGCGTCGGCACTGGGCGTTGCGTCGTCGTGCCATCACCGAGCTGCCCGGAGAAGTTCCCGCCCCAGCAGTACGCCGCTCCGGCGGCGGTCAGGGCGCATGTGTGATCGAGCCCCGCAACGATGCTCGTGTATGTCCGGCCGCCGGCCACGAGTGTTGGAGTGACCTGATGGGTCGCGGACGTATTGTCACCCAGTTGACCGTTGTCGTTCGATCCCCAGCAGTACGCGACGCCCGCCGCCGTGAGCGCACAGGTATGCCCGCCGCCGGCGCTGATGCTGACGAACCCGTTCGCCACGACCTTCGGCGCCGTCGCGTCGTGCGAGCAGCTCAGCACGCTCATTGCGAGCAGCGCGCTCATTGCGACCGCGCGAGGGAACGAAACGGGTACCGCGCAGA
>JBIOHR010000079.1:0-14166 GCA_044449085.1 Gemmatimonadales bacterium
CCCCATAGACGCTTGTCCGAGTAGGCCCGACAAAGCGAGTCCCTCGCGTCCGGCCGGTGCGCGCTGAAGTTCTCATCGCGCGCCCGACACAGCGAGTCCCTCGTGGCCGGCCGGCGCGCGCCGAAGCTGTCTGCAAACGCCCGACGGCGAGCCCGCGCTACGCCGCCCTACGGGTTCTTCTTGTCGCCGTTCATCCTCGTCACGACATATATCGCTCCCCACGGCGCCCGGTCGCCGAACTGCACCGATGACTCCGTCGCCTGGAGGATCGAGAGGAAGTACACGTCCACCGGATTGACCAGCCAGTTCGTGCCCAGCGGCCGTCCGTCGACCACAAACGTGAGGCAACGGCCGTTGCGCAGGTTGACGTAGCAGTCCCCGGCCCTTGCCGGCATTTTGACACCGGTGACCTGCAGCGCGCGCATCATATTCTCGAAGTCCGAGAACTCATTCCGATGCGACTCGACTTCGGCCGGCCCGTACGTCTTCCAGCCAAGCTTGGTGGCCTCGGCGTAGCTGCGGTCGTTGAACGACGTCGTCTTCGTGGCGTTGACCTGGACGCCCGGGAGCACGACGCCGTCGCCAGGAACGACCAGGTCCATGTCGAGCGTATCCGTCGCGGCCGCGTGGATGAGATCAGTGGACGACGGCTGCCATCCGATCTTCTTCACCGTCACCTTGAACGGCACCGGGCTGTCCAGCGGCAGGGTGAAGTGACCGCGGTCGTCGCTCGTCACGGCCATCAGCTGCTTGTTGAGTGAGTCGAGCACCGTGATGTTCGCCCCTGGGACGGCCGCCTGGCTCCCCTCGGCGCGGATCGTGCCTCGAATGAACTGGGCCGCAGCGCGGTGTGCCGGCAGCGCGCAGAGCAGTGCGCAAAGCAGTGCGCATGCGACCGCAAGCGGTGCCTGCCTGCGCCGCCGGACGCACAAGAGGCCACCGGGCGGGTTCGCCGCCGGCGGCCTCTTGTGTGTGCTGCGTGCGTCTGGTGCGGTCACTGCATACACCCAAACGACCGGTGTGGTTTACGGCGTGGTGGTACGAGGCGGCTGTACGTCTGCAAAATATACAACCCCAGGCGTCGCGAATTGAGCCCCGGCGGCGCCGATTGACGCGTCGAAAATGTACGCCGTGAGGATCGATCCCGGCTGCCCAGATCCGTAGACCGGGTCAACGGATGTCGTTCCGGCTGCACCTGCCTGAAGAATGTATCCGTTTGCCTTGCCGATAGGCGCGGCAGGGTTGCCCGGCGCAGTGAGGCGGATGTAAAACGCTCCCGTCGCCCGCGACGTGTACGTCGACGAGGCGCCGGCGGCGAGGTTAGCGATCGTTGGCGCGCCGACGAGGGCCGACGTGCTGTCCGCGACCACGTACACATCCACCGCGCCCTGCACCGTAGCAAGGTTGGTCACCCGATACTGAACGCCAGCGGTCTGAGCGGGCAGGGTGTCCGGGTGAATCAGGAGCTTCGTCGTCTTCGCGCGCGCGCTGCCGACTTCGGTCAGCGTGTAATAAGTGGCCGCGGTGAACGAGTAGGTCGTGTCGACCATCACCGTCGAGACAATGGCGGGGTCTACAGCCACATCGTTGTTCGCCGGCGCCGGGTCGAGGAAAATCTTAATGTGACGCGACCCTGCCTGATAGCCCTGATAGCTGCCCTCGCCCATGTTGCGGAACAGGACGTTGATGAACGGCGGCGAGTACTGGACCTGGTCGACCGCACGGAAGTCCATGTCGAAGGTATCGGCCACTGCATTGACATACCGCACGTACGCGAGCGGCGGCGGGGTGTGCGTAACACCCGTGACGTCCTTGGCGCATGCGGAAACCGCGCATGCGATGATGGCTGCGAAAATGAGACGCTGGAATCGCATCTGGTTGGCTCCGGAATCCGAAGAAAAATGATGGTGGGGAATCATTGCGGTGGATCGATGAATCAGTGCGTCTGTCCTGGATGACCTGGCGGGCCGCCCTGCGGTCCGACACCGGACCCGGTCAGCCCAACAGTCACGAGAAAAGCTACAGCCGAAGCGGTGATGACGGCAGCAAGTACAACTGTCCTGGTCGGATTGAAACGATGAACCTGATAGCCCCTCGTCCCGTCCTTCGCTATCGTCACTTTCTCTCCGCTCCACTTGGACGACGATCCGCCAAGCGTGTACACCTGCGACACGGCCATCGTGTAGGAATCTGAGTTCTGCGCAATCAGGGTGCCTTCCACCCTGTCCACTGCGCCTCCGAGCATGGTCGAAACCTCTTCCCGCCCCTTGTCATTCAGGACCAACTGCACCCCTGCCGACGGCGGCGGTGAACCCTCCTGCAGGGGCAGTGTTTCGTAACACCCCTGCAGGAGCATTGCCATCGTCGACAGGAACGCGCCGGCGCAACGGAGTAGGCGTTTAGAAACCGTACGTTCCGTGCCCGGCGGAGGCCGGATTTCCGACGCCGCCCAAGTTGTAGAACGGTTCCTGGCGAGAATCCATTTCCTCGTTCGGCACCGGCCACATCGTCGGCATGCCGTACACCAGGTCACCCCATCCGCGGCCGTCGTGGTACCAGGACGCATAGTTCACATACGCCGTCTCCATGCGCTTTTCCCACTTCATCGCTTCCATCATCGTACCGCATGCCACCGTGTTGAACGTCGGGGGAATCGGAACCTGCGGTACGCAACCCGCTCCACCAGCGATCGGCGTTGTGTTGTCCAGAACACCGACCGGCGGCAACCCGTGGAGCGCGCGCGACGTGTTGATCAACTGCGCCGCAGCTGCATACCCAGCGCCGCCTAGCCTGATGTCTCCTTCCGCCGCAAGCATGTCGTTCTCAGCCGTCGAGAACTGCACCATCGATCCTACGCCGTTGGCCCTGAAAATCGCCAGCCAGCGCGTGTGATCATATTGCGACGTCCCGTACCCGGGGCCGGCGAAGTCACCGGACGCCGGGCGGTTTGCGAAGTAGCGATTCGGAACGAACGACGAGCCGCCGATCGGCGTGTCGAGGTTCTGCGCGGCGCGATCCTTACCCTGCGGCAACCGCGTGTCCGGCGAGTGAATCACGAGCTGCGACCCGTCCCGCGTCGCGAACGGCGTGCCAATGAATCCCGCGTACACGCCTGAGGTATCGCCCATGCCCAAGATCATCAGTGACATTTCATGCCAGCCGTTGGCGACGTACATCTGGCTGCAGTCGTACGAGCAGTTCCATCCGCCACCCATCAGAACCGACACATCGGCGGTGATTCCGGCCGTCGCGTCAGCGATGACTTTCGACCAGTCCACAGCGGCGCGATCGGTGGGCGTACGCGCGACGCCCGCGCGGAGGCGGGCTTTCCACGAGTGCACGAACTGCACCCACTCCGCCTGCGTCATGCCGTTGTTGTTGGACGTGTTGATCCACGTCGGCGGAAGCGGGAACGCTCCAGCCGCTGTAGCGCCCCCGGCCGTAGCCAGAGCCGAGTCCAGCTCGGCGAGCGCCGCGGTCATGACGGCGTTGTAATCCGAAAGCGGTGGGATCGAATCGGCGGGTATGAGGTTCGTGACGATCGCCGCCGAATCATACATCAGGGCCACATTGCCCAGCGCAATGCCATTGACGAACTGCGCAAAGCCGCGATCGCGGGCGTCGGTCGCCGCCGAGCCGGTCGTTTGGGTGGCCTTGATGAGCGCGTCCAACGACAGCACCAGATTGGCCGAGTTGCGGGCCAGCTTCTGGAACCGGGAGAAGTCGGTGAAGTTTCCACTGTCGCACTGGTTGCCGCGACCGTTGATGATCGGGTTCGGCGGCACCGCGGCGCGCACGTTCATGCAGAAGTTCGCGACCGTCGCAAAGCCCTCGAGCGACATCATCTGCGCCGCAGGCTCGTCGTTGGTCGTGTTCCACGCATTGTTGTACTGCTCGTACAACCCGCCAATGATACTCTCGACGCCGGCCGGTGTCCCGTAGGCACGCGCCACGTCGGGGTTATTCCTGTCGACAACGTTGAGCACATTCCCCGTAGTGCACGCGGCCAACATCGCTGCGCACACCGCCGCGGACGCTGCTCGGATATAGGTCTTATTCATCGTGGTTGGATCCTCGTGGGGGTCGTACCGGCCGCCCGCCGGTGTGGCGGACGGCCGGTACACTGGGTCAGAAGCTCGAGCTCAACTGGAACGTGATGCTGCGAACGTTCGGGAACCCGTAGTCGTCGATAGCGTTGAGTGCCGCCGAACCGCTCGCGCCGGTGGCCGAGCCGCCAGTCTCTGGATCAAAGCCCTTGTACTTGGTCCAGGTATAGAGATTGCGGCCGATCAACGACACCGTCCAGTCACCCTGCCCCGCGATCTTGCCGATCCGATAGCCAACGCTCACTTCGCGGACCTTCACGTAGGAGCCGTTCTCTACCGTGCGGGAGTTCGTGTTCAACACGTCGTACAGACCGCCCACGCCGGCGTTGTCCGGCTTGCCCGCGCGGAAGTAGTACCCCAGCGGCTTCGCGAGGCCAACCGACTGGCCGAACTGGCTCTCTTCACCGTTGCTGAAATCGCCGAACGACCATGCGCGGCCGACATCCCACACGCTGTTGCCCTTGACGGCGTCGAGCAGTGCGTACGCGGTGAACTTCTTGAACGTGAAGCTCTGCGCGACCGAGTAACGGAAATCCGGGAGCGCACTGCCCATCGACTGGTTCGAGATCGCGTTCCCTGAGGAGTCGCGGAGCACGATCGGGTTCCCCCAGCTCTCGGTCACGCCAAAGGGCGCCACCGCCTTTCCGTTCACGGCCATCCACATGTTCTTCGTGATGCCGTCGGTCAGTGCAGCGCCGCCGGTCCACACGATGAGTCCCTCATTGTTCTTCTGGAAGTTGCTGCCCGGGCCACCGCACTGGCTCTGGAACGCCGTCGGCAGTTGCGAGCAATTCAGCACGAACTGACGCCCATAGATGGCGCCGTACGGAACGTTCGCGGCGACGTAATACATTGCCGACGCGCCGCTCTCGCCACCGCTGTAGTAGAACGGTGCGATACCAGCCGCGATGCCCGTGATCTGGCTCTTCGTCTGGTCAAAGTTGAAACGCGCCGAGTACTGCAGGTCGCGCTTCTCGATGAGCGGAACGTTCAACGACACTTCCCACGTCGAGTTCTGCAGCTGGCCAGCGTTCTTCCACTGGTTCGCGAAACCCGATGCCGCCGGCGGCGGAACCTGGAGGAGCTCGCTGGACACGATGCCCAGTGCGTGCGTCACCGTGAGGCCGTACTTGTGCAGGATCTCCGCGTCGAAGCCCAACTCCACTTCCGTGGAAAGCTCCGGACGCAGGTTGATGTTGCCGAGCGTGTTGGCGCTCACTGCACCGTTGCTGATGCTGAACGTCTGATACTGCTGCGCGAAGCTCGGGCGGTTGCCGGCCTGGCCGACGGCCGCGCGGAGCTTGAAGTCGTTGATCGTGTTCTTGAAGGGCCAGAACGGCTCTTCCGACGCGCGCCACGCAAACGAACCGCGGCCGTAGTTGGCCCACTGGTTCGCCGACCCGAACAGCGACGACCCGTCGCGACGGATCTGCGTGTTGAGGATGTACCGCTCCTTGTACTCGAGGTCCACGCCGGCGAACATGCCGATCTGGCGGACAGAAGTGATCGAAGACTTCAATTGGTTGGAGGACGACGGGACCACGTCGCCGGCCGTAAACAGGCCAGGAACGACGAGTCCTGCCACACCGTCGAGTTCGTTGGTGTTGTTGTCCTGCGCCTCATACAGGCCGCGAACCGTGAACCGTACGTTCAGGTCGCGGTTGATGTCCTTGCGCGCCGTCCAGTTCATGGCGGCGTTGTACGACTGGTCGAACGTGTTCCCGAACGAGATGTAGCCAAGGTAGCTCGTGCCCGAGTTGTCGGTGTCGCGAGTCCCGGCGTCGAACTGCTCGTTGTCGGACCCGTTCGTGCGATCGTAGCCGACGGAGAAGTCACCGTCGAGCCACGACAGCGGCTGCCAGCGAGCCTGCACGTTGCCCTGGAACCGGTCGTTCTGGCCACGCTGCGGGTCGGACTGAATGCTGTACAGCGGGTTGCCGTTCTGGGAGCCCTGCACCTGTGCGTTGGAGCGCACGAACAGACGACCCAGATTGTCGGTGCGCAGCAGGTCAGCGTAGGCCGGCTGGCGCGTCAGCGCGAAGAATGCGCCGCCGTTGTTGTCCTGTTCCACACGGGCATAGTACGCGCGGACCGACAGCGTCCAGTTGCCGCCAAGCGTGTTGTCGACGTTCAGGCGGATCGAGTTGCGGCGATAACCATCGAGCAACCGGATCGAACCTTCCTGGCGCAGCGTGCCGAGCGAGGAGAAGAAGTTCGCGCGGCCGAACTTGCCCGTCATGTCGACGTTGATGTCGCTCCACGGGCCGTTCGTCACGTTCTGGCCGACGGGATCAAACGTCGTCGGCCACTGGTTTGCCTGATACAGGCCACGGAGCTTCACCGGTCCGACGTTCGTCGAAATGCCGGCGTCGTTCGTGAACTGCGGCGGGCTCAGCGCGAACGTGCTGCCGCCCTGGTTGATCGCCAGCGTCTCGGCATAGATATCCACCGACTGCGTGCACGACGGCTGGCCGGCAACGGCGATGCAGAATCGCGTGTCCGTCGGATCCATCATCATCATGGTGACCGGGGCAAGCGAAATGTGGTGCGCGATGTCGCTCGCGCCGAACTCGGCGCGGGCGTTGAAGCGAACGCCTTCACCGGCCGAGTGACCGCTCTTGGTCGTGACTGAGATCACGCCGTAACCGGCGCGCGACCCGTAGAGCGAGGCCGCGGCCGCGCCCTTGACGACTTCGATGTTCTCGATGTCGTTCGGGTTGATGTCGGAGAGCGACGCCGATGCGATCTGCTCCACGCCGTCCACGATGAACAGCGGCGACTGCTGGCGATTCGTCGCGTCAATCGACTGCGGGCCACGGAGCACGATCGACGGCGTCGAACCCGGGCGGCCCGAGGCCGACACGATGTTCGCGCCCGTCACCTTGCCCTGAAGCTCGGCGAGCGGATTGGAGTTCGGCACCGGCATGTCAGCTTCGCTGACCTGCGCGACAACGAACGGAAGCTTCTTCTGCTCCGTGCCCGCCGTCACACCGGTGATGACCACCTGGCTCAGCCTGTTGACGTCAGGCGCCAGCGTGAAGTTCTGCGATGATGCACCAGCCGTAATCGTGATGGTCCGCGTCTGCGGCGTGTAGCCGATGGCACGAACGCGAAGCACTACCGACTGTCCGCTGACGCGAGCGCCAGGGATGGTGATCGTGAACTGGCCTGCGGTATTCGACCCAACCGAAACGTTGAGCGCGTCGATCGTGACATTCGCGCCGACGAGCGGCACCGAATTGTCGTCCGTGACCTTACCGGTGATCGATGCACCCTGGGCGAACACCATCGCCGGAATACCGACGCTGGCCAGTACAACGGTCAGCCACCTACGCAACCGAGTACTCTGTGGCATCTCTTTCCCTCAACTGAAGGTGAAGGGGTGGGGACTACTGCTGCGAGCACAAGTACGACTGGGCAAACGGAACGGAACCGTGACCTGGATCCGCTCCCTGTTGATCCATACTCAGGGAAGGTGCTCCGTGTCACAATTTCTTGACGCCCTATTCTCCCACTTGGGACGCAATCGCGCAACCCCCGATCCGGCACCCCCGCCAGACCTCCTAACCGTTCGATGACATCGCGCCCCTCTGCGGGAGACGACTACTGCGCCGCAGAGGGCACCCAACCCCGGACGCGCTACATTATATAGAAGCAGGCCCAGCAGGCCCGGTTCCGCCCCCCCAACGACGCGCATGCTCGCCTTCCTCCTCGCCACACTCCTGACTGCCGCGCAACCGACCCAGGCGCCGCCCGATTCGCTCACCCGCGCCGCAGACCGCGGCCGAATCCTCGGCAGCGCGTCGGTGCCCACCTGGTTCATTATGGTGAGTGACTTCCAGTGCCCGTTCTGCAAGGCGTGGCATGACTCGACGTACGCCATGATCAAGAAGAACTACGTCGACACGGGCAAGCTCCGCATGGCGTTCATCAACTTTCCGCTGCATACGAACTCGGTCGCGGCGGCGCGCACCGCCATGTGCGCCTCCGCGCAGGGAAAGTTCTGGGGAACGCACGATCGCATCTTCGACGCGCAGAACAAGTGGAAGAACCTCAAGGACCCGCGCCCGTTCCTCGACGCACTCGCCGTCGCGTCCGGCGCCGACGCCGCCAAACTCAAGAGCTGTGAAGACGGCAGGCACGTCGACGCGCTCATCGCCGCCGACCAGGAGCGCTTTCAGCGCGTCGGCGTCTCCGGCACACCGACGTTCTACATGGGGCGCGCCACCATGGGCGGCGCGCTCCCGCCGCGTGAGTTCCGGCACGTGATCGACTCGGTGCTCGCCGCAGGCGGCAAGGGCAAGTAGCCGCGCACGCTCCACGACGCGACGACAATGCACTTCCTCCTGCGAGTTCCGTATGCGGCCGCCGGACTCGCCGTGCGCGCCGCAGCGGAGTTCGCGCCCGCCGGCACGGGAAAACTCCGCACGTCGCTGCGCGCGCGCCGCGGAATACGCGCCCGCTTCGCCGCGTGGGGCGCGACCGGGCGCGACGCAACCCGGCCTCTTGTATGGGTGCACGCCCCGTCGGTCGGCGAAGGCCTGCAGGCGCGGCCCGTGATCGCGCGCCTGCGCGAGCGCCGGCCCGAACTGCAGATCGCGTACACCTTCTTTTCGCCCAGCGCGGAACGATTCGCCCGCACGGTCAACGCGGATTTCTGCGACTACCTCCCGTTCGACACGGCGGCCGACGCCGGCGCTGCGATCGCCGCGCTGCGCCCTGCCGCGCTCGTCTTCAGCAAGCTCGACGTGTGGCCGGTCCTCGCGGAAATCGCGGCCGCGCGCGGCACACCGCTCGGGCTCATCTCGGCCACCCTCGCCGCGGAATCCGGAAGGCGTTCGAAAATCGGAGCGCTCCTCCTGCGTGACGCATACGGCGCACTCGACGCGATCGGCGCGATTTCGGGCGACGACGCCGGGCGCCTCGTGGCGCTCGGCGCGCACGGCGACCGCATCTCGATCACCGGAGATGCGCGATACGACGAAGCATGGGCGCGCGCGCAGGCCGCGAGCACCAGGCACGCGCTGCTCGCGCCGCTCGAGAGTGAACGTCCGACGCTCGTGGCCGGATCGACATGGCCCGCAGATGAAGCACCGCTCTTCGCCGCATGGCGCACGGTGCTCGAGCGCACGCCGGACGCCCGGTTGGTGATCGCACCGCACGAGCCCGCCCCGGCACACCTCGACCCGATCCTGCGATGGGCGTCCGCTTCCGGCCTGCGCTGCGCAACGCTCGACAGCTCCGCGGCCAGCACCACCGACATCGTGCTCGTGAATCGAGTTGGCGTGCTCGGCGATCTCTACGCGCTGGCCGACGTCGCGTACGTCGGCGGTGGATTCCACTCCGCCGGGCTGCACTCGGTGATAGAGCCCGCGGCATTCGGGGTACCGGTGATTTTCGGCCCGCGGCACACCGCGAGCCGTGATGCGGGACTGCTGCTCGAGTGCGGCGGCGGGTTCAGCGCCGCGACCGCGAGCGAGATCGCCGCGCGGACGATCGCGATGTTCGCGGACAGCGGCGCGCGTGACGCCGCGGGAAAACAGGCGCGCGAACTGGTGGAGAACGGACGCGGGGCTGCCGACCGCTCGGCGGCGCTCGTGGAAGGGCTGCTCAGGTAACCGGAACGGCGAGTAGAAAGTATTGGCTTATTGGTCGTCAGTAACCTTCTTGATGCGAGATGCGGGGTCGGGGTGCGAGAAGCGGAATCTCCCGCCTCTCGTATCCCGACCCCGCGTCTCGCATCAAGAGGTCACCCTATGACCAATGACCAATTATTTTTTACTCGCAGTTTAGAACTTCTTCAGCCCCTTTGGCGTCCACGCCAGCGAGAACCCGATCGCATTCGTGGACCCTGCGTACGATGCCCCGCCGAGCAATGCCGCCAGCCTGACCGCGAGCTGCTGCGTGATCCCGTAGTTCACGCCGACATCGATGTTGACGTCCAGCTTCGATCCGCCGCAGCCGTTGCAGTTCGGGTTGTCGAGTGACAGACGTGGGTGCACGAACGGAGTGAGCTCGGTACCGTTGTCAAACTTGAAGGTGTGCCCCGCGGCCACCCCGACTGGAATCTGGAACGCCGTCAGGCCGTTCCCCGACCAGAGGCCCACTTCGCCGGTGACGGCGATATCGAGCGGAAGGTCCGCGGTCGCGCGCACCCATTGGTACGCAACGCCGACGCCGACCAACAGACGGGTGTCGAGCTTGGGGAACGGCGGCGGCGGGGACTTCGGCGCCGCAAGCCCGCCCTCGAGCGTCAGCTGCCAGTCGGCGCTGAGGCCTTCGCGCCACTGAAAGACGAGAGACGTTCCGGCGTCACCGCCCGCCGCGGCGGCAAAGTTGTATTCGCGGTCGACAATGCGGGGGGTTTGCAGTGCGGGATAGTTGTACGCTTGCGCTCCGAGGGCGCCCGCGGTGAACAGGGTCAGGAACGTCAGTGCAAGTGCGCGCGTTTTCATTTGATCGTCGGTGAGGAAGGTTCACTGCTAGGACGACTCAGCGGGGGTGGCGGTCATTGTGAGAGACACGCTCGGCTCGGCAGGGTTCCGCTCCGGCAAACACAAGCGAGTTGATCCGTTTCTCGTTGGTTTGGTTAACGGCAGTAGAATAATTAGCCCGGGCACTCAGCGTATCCTGCGCCTCAGTGCCCCGCCAATGTCCCACGTCAGTTAACCAACCAACGAGAAACGGGTCAACTCGCTTTTCCCGCCCTTGTCAGATCTTGCTCGCCCGCTCGGTAACCACTCGCACCTGGTCGTCCACCACCTGCACGAACCCGCCGGACACCGTGAACGCCGGCCCGTCACCGACACGGAGGGTCCCGTTCCCGAGCAGCGTCACCATCGGCGCGTGCCCGGTGAGGATTCCGACTTCGCCGTCGAACGCCGGCGCGACGACGGACTGCGCGTCGCCCTCGAACAGCATCGCTTCCGGAGAGATGACCGAGACGTGAAGCATGTTACGACTGGAACTTCTTCGCGTTCTCGACCACGTCGTCGATTCCGCCGGCCATGAAAAACGCCTGCTCGGGCAGGTGATCAAACTCGCCCGCCACGAGGCGCTCGAAGCTCGAGATCGTCTCCTCGAGCTTCACGTACTTGCCCGGAATGCCCGTGAACTGCTCGGCCACGGCGAACGGCTGCGACATGAATCTCTGAATACGCCGCGCCCGTCCAACGATTTTCTTGTCGTCTTCGCTCAGCTCGTCCATGCCGAGAATCGCGATGATGTCCTGGAGTTCCTTGTACCGTTGCAGGATGCGCTGCGTGGCGGTCGCGGCGGCGTAGTGCCGCGCGCCGAGGAACTGCGGATCGAGAATACGCGATGCCGACGCGAGCGGATCCACCGCCGGATAGATGCCGAGTTCCGTGATCGCGCGTGAGAGCACGACGGTCGCGTCGAGGTGGGCGAACGCCGTCGCCGGCGCCGGGTCCGTGATGTCGTCGGCCGGAACGTAAATCGCCTGCACCGAGGTGATCGACCCGTTGCGCGTCGAGGTGATGCGCTCCTGCAGGTCGCCCATCTCAGTCGCCAAGGTGGGCTGATATCCAACGGCACTCGGCATGCGGCCCAGCAGAGCGGACACTTCCGACCCGGCCTGCGTGAAGCGGAAGATGTTGTCGATGAACACGAGCACGTCCGCGTTTTCCTTGTCGCGGAAATACTCGGCGACGGTCAGTCCCGAGAGACCGACGCGAAGACGCGCGCCCGGCGGCTCGTTCATCTGGCCGTAGATCAGCGCGGTGCTCGCGAGCACGCCCGATTCCTTCATCTCGAGATAGAGATCGTTTCCTTCGCGCGTGCGCTCACCCACGCCGCAGAACACGGACTTTCCGCCGTGACCCTTCTGCACGTTGTTGATGAGCTCCATGATGACGACGGTCTTGCCCACGCCGGCGCCGCCGAAGAGTCCGACTTTTCCGCCCTTCACGAACGGCGCGATGAGATCGATGACCTTGATGCCCGTCTCGAACACTTCCGTCTTCGGCTCGAGGTTCACGAAGTCCGGACGCTTGCGGTGAATCGGCCAGCGCTCCGCCGTCTTCGGAATGTCGGCGCCGTTGTCCACCGGCTCGCCGAGCACGTTGAGAATCCGGCCGAGCGCGGCGGCACCAACCGGCACCGTGATCGCGGAGCCCGTGTCGACGGCGTCCATGCCGCGGACGACGCCGTCGGTGGAGCTCATGGCGACCGTGCGGACCTGGTTGCGGCCGATGTGCTGCTGCACCTCGACGATGACGCGGATGTCGGCACCCGCGTCGGTTTTGCCGCGGATCTCGAGGGCGTTGTAGATCTCGGGGAGGTGATCGGACGCGAACTCGACGTCGAGTACCGGTCCGATGACCTGGACGATCTTGCCGACGTTGGCTGCAGTTGCGGTCGTCATAAAAGCGAGTTCCTGGTTCTTTAGTTGGTTAGTTAAAAAAAGTCGTTTCGTTACGGCGTTCACGCATTCGCACACGGTTGGCCGACAACTTCCGTTAACCAACCAACGAGAAACAATTCAACTCGCTTTTCCAAGGCGCTACTCCAGCGCTGCCGCTCCGCCCACAATCTCAGCTATTTCCTGCGTGATGTTGGCCTGTCTCGCCCGGTTGTACGTCCGCCGCAGCAGATTCAGCATCTCACCCGCATTGTCCGTCGCATTCTTCATGGCGGTACGCCGCGCCGCCTGTTCCGCAGCGACGGTTTCCACCAAAGCTTTGTAAACCGCATTCCGCACATACGCCGGCAGCAGCTCGCTCAGGATCGCGCCGGCATCGGGGAAGAGCAGAAAGTCCTTCTGACCCGCCGAAGTCGCCGGCGGTGTCACCGGCAGCACCCGCTCGCTGGCCGGCGGCGACGAGAGCGCCGACTTGTACTGCGCGCACACGACATACACGGCGTCCAGGTCCCCGCTCGCGTAGCCGGCCATCAACGAGTCGACGAGGGACGCCGCGTCGGCCGCCGTGGGCTTGTCGCCGATATCGGTGCGCTGTGTTGCCATCGCGCGATTGACATACCTGAAGTATCCGATGCCCTTCTTTCCGTTCACGTGCAGCTCGACGGTCGTGCCGTCACCCTCGAGCTTCGCGATCAGCGCGCGTGCTTCCTTGATCAGGTTCGCGTTGAAGCCGCCGGCCATGCCGCGGTTCGACGTGAGCAGCAGCACCGCGGCCTTCCTCACCGTCTTCGGCTGGCGGAGCAGCGGGAAGTCGCCTTCGAGATCCTTGCTGTACAGGCTCGAGATCACGTCGGCGAGCGCGCGCGCGTACGGCCGCGCCGCGATCACGCGATCCTGTGCCCGTTTCATTTTCGAGGTCGCGATCATTTCGAGAGTGCGCGTGATCTTGCGCGTGTTCTCTACGGACTTGATGCGCCCCTTGAGTTCGCTTCCCTTCGCCATGAGTTAGGCGACGCTCTTCTTGTATTGTTCGATGCCGCGCTTCAGGTCGGCTTCGTTCGCCTCCGTGATTTTCTTTTCCTTCGCGATCGACGCGGCGACCTGAGGGAACTGCGCGCTCATGTACTCGTGGAACCCCTTCTCCCACGCGCGCACCTTGTCGGTGGCCACGTCGTCGATGAACCCGTTCGTCACGGCGTACAGGATCATGACCTGCGCTTCCATGGTCATCGGCATGTACTGCCCCTGCTTCAGCGCTTCCACCGTGCGCGCGCCGCGCTCGAGCTGGCGCTTGGTGGCCGCGTCGAGGTCGGATGCGAACGCCGAGAACGCTTCGAGCTCGCGATACTGCGCGAGGTCGAGCCGGAGGCGGCCGGCGACGCCCTTCATGGCCTTGGTCTGCGCAGAGCCACCGACGCGCGAAACGGAAATGCCGACGTTCACCGCGGGGCGCACGCCGGAGTAAAACAGGTCGGCCTCGAGGAAGATCTGGCCGTCGGTGATCGAGATGACGTTCGTCGGGATGTACGCAGAGACGTCACCGGCCTGCGTCTCGATGATCGGCAGCGCCGTCATCGATCCGCCCGGCTTGAGAATATGCTTGCCGTCCACGACCGACGGATCTTCACTGAGCTTCGCCGCGCGCTCGAGCAGGCGCGAGTGGAGATAGAACACGTCGCC
>JBIOHR010000080.1:0-14083 GCA_044449085.1 Gemmatimonadales bacterium
CCGAGCCGGCGAACACTTTGGCCGCATTTGCGGGGTCGGCCGCACCCGCGCCCTCGGGGACCGGCGGATCGCACCCGGCCGAGCCGGGGAACACTTTGGCCGCATTTGCGCGACGGCGGCGGTCGTACCGACTGACCGTTTCGCGGCGCACGCCGGTCTCGGCTTCGATCCGCCGGTAGCTCCAGTCCAGAGCGAGGAGCGCGGCAACTTGTTGCTGCTTCGGCATCTTCAGGTAGTTGGGCATCGATCAGGATGAGGGAAGAGTCCCTCAAACCTGTCGTCGCGTCCCTACCTGCCGTGGCCGCTTTTCAGGTGTTCGGTCGTGGCCGCATTTGAGTGTTCGCTAACACGCAACTCAACTCCGCCAGCGGCAACAACCTCCGCACAATCGCGCCACCTGACCCCGCGCGTTAGGCCGCAAGCTCTCGCAGCATAAACGCGCTGGTGCGACGGGAACGGGCTGAGGGCCCGGCGGGCCACCGTGCCAAGGTAGCGTGACCGGCGCGCCGCGCCGTAACTTGCCCGAGTCCATATGGATCTCTCCTCTGCCCGCGTCGTCGTCACCGGCGGTTCCGGCTTCCTCGGCCGGCGCGTGGTCGCGGGCCTCGAAGCCCGTGGCTGCAAGTCCATCACCGTCCCGCGCTCGAAAGACTGCGACCTCCGCGATCGCGCCGCAGTACAGCGCCTGTATCGCGAAACCCGCCCCGACCTCGTCATCCACCTCGCCGCTGTCGTCGGCGGCATCGGTGCGAACCGCGCGCACCCCGGCCGCTTCTTCTACGACAACGTCATCATGGGGATCGAGACGCTCGAACAGGCACGCCTGTTCAACGTCGCGAAGTACGTCGGCGTCGGCACGATCTGCTCGTATCCCAAGGTCACGCCCGTGCCGTTCCACGAAGACGATCTCTGGAACGGCTACCCCGAGGAAACCAACGCGCCCTACGGCATCGCGAAGAAGATGCTGCTCGTGCAATCGCAGGCGTACCGTGCGGAGTACGGCTACAACGCGATCCATCTCCTGCCGGTGAATCTCTACGGGCCAGGCGACAACTTCGATCCCGAGAGTTCCCACGTCATCCCCGCGCTCATCCGGAAAATGGCCGACGCGGTCGCGACTGGCGCCGGCGAAGTCACGCTCTGGGGGGACGGCACGCCGACCCGCGAGTTCCTCTACGTGGACGACGCCGCCGAGGCGATTCTGCTCGCGAGCGAGCGCTACGATGGTGCCGAGCCCGTGAACGTTGGCAGCGGCACCGAAATCAGCATCGCCGCGCTCGCGAAGGAAGTCGCCAACGCCGTCCGCTTCGGCGGCACCATCCGCTGGGATTCCACGAAACCCAACGGTCAGCCCCGCCGCTCGCTCGACACGGCCCGCGCCGAACAAACATTCGGCTTCCGCGCACGCACACCGTTCGCCACCGGCCTGCGCGAGACCGTGGCGTGGTGGCGCGCAAGCGGCGACCAGCACGCGCCCGCAACCGCCTGAGCACCGTGCGCGCCATCACCGACTTCCACAGCCACCTCATGCCCGGGGTGGACGACGGCGCGCAGAGCCCGGCCGAAAGCGCGGCCGCGCTCGCGCGCTTCAGGGCGGAAGGCGCGGAACAGATCATCACCACGCCGCATTTCATGGGATCGCTCACGCTCGACGCCGCACGCGGCGAGCTGCGCCTTGCCGAGCTGGATGCCGGCTGGGAGCTGCTCCGCGCGGTCGTCGACGCGCAGTCGCCGCAGCTGCGTCACGCACTGCGCGTCGAACGCGGCGTCGAGCTCATGCTCGACGTTCCCGACCCCGACCTCACCGACGACCGTCTCCGCCTCGCCGGCGGGCCCTTCGCGCTCGTCGAGTATCCGATGCTCCGCGTGCCGCCGGTGAACGCCGAGTCCGCCCTCCTGGGATTGCGCACGCGCGGATGGATTCCGGTGGTCGCGCATCCGGAGCGGTACCGCAATCTCGATCCGACGCTCGTGGAACTCGTTCGCTTCCGCCGCGCCGGTGCGTTCCTCCAGATGAACGCCGGATCGCTGTTCGGCGACTACGGCAAAACTGCCGCTGGGCTCGCGCGCCGCATTCTCCTGGCCGGTGAGGCCGACTATGTCGCGAGCGACTACCACGCGCACGGTGAGCCCGGGATTCAGCGCTTCGTGGGCGCGATGGTCGAAGCGGGGTTCGACGAGCAGGCAGAACTGCTCACGTCGATCAATCCCGCGCGGCTGCTCGCCGGTGAGATGCCGGTGCGGGTGCCGGCGCTGCAGGCGCGGAAGGAGTCGAGGTCGATCTGGGAACGGCTATTCGGGTGAGAAACGGCAACAAAAACAGTGGTGGGTATTGAGGGTCCAGTGCTCGGTAGTGAGTGAAGTCACTCAGCACCGAACACTGTCACCTCACCACTCACCACTGTCGTTCGACTCTACCGTCTCAACCCTCTCAGCTGCAGTTCAAAGTCGAGCGAATTCGTCGCCAACGTCAACGCCACCTCGAACGACACCCGCCCACTGATCACCAGATCCGCCAAGTTCTGATCAAACGTCTGCGTCCCATACTCCGCGCGCCCCTCGGCCAGCGCCGGCCGGATTTCCGCGAGTCGCCCCGCGTCCGCAATAACCTCGCGCACGACCGGCGTCATCAACAACAGCTCCGCCGCAAGCACTCGCCCCTGACTGTCCGCCCGCGGCAGCAGCCGCTGCGACACCACCGCGCGCAACATCTCCGACGCATGCAACCGCGCGGCATCCTGCTGGTCGGCCGGCAGCCCATTGAAGAACGAGCGCAGCGCAGCCGTCGCATCCGGCGCGATGAACTTGCCGATCACCAGCCGCCCCGCCTCCGCCGCGCGCACCGCCAGCTGAATGATCTCAGGATCGTCCAGCTCGCCCACCACAATCACATCCGCGTCCTGCTCGAGCGCTGCCCGCATCCCTTCGGCAAAGTTGTCCGTGTCGACGCCAACCTCCCGCTGCGTGATCGAGCACTTGTCGTTCTTGTGCAGGAACTCGATCGCCGACTCGATCACCACCACATGCCGGCGCTCGGGGGAGTTCGCGTTCAGGTGCTGTACGATCGCCGCGAGCGTGCTCGTGCGCCCCGACCCCGGCACGCCGCTCACGAATACGAGGCCGAACTGGTTGAGCACCGCGTCGCCGAGCGACTTCGGAAGCCCGAGCTCTTCGATCGTCGGCACAATGCTCGGCACCACGCGCATCACGATCGCGAAGCTCGAGCGCTGCCGCAGAATGCTCACGCGGAAGCGCGCGACACCCGGCGCGCTCCACGGACCCGAGTAGTCTCGAACGCTGTCGATGTTCGGCGCGTTGACTGAGGTGCCGAGGATGTGCGTCACCATCTCGAACGTGCTGACGGCCGTCAGGACCGGCGTGTCGAGCGCGGTAAGCTTGCCGTCGACGCGCGCGTACACGGCGTCGCCGGCACGAAGATGGATGTCCGTGGCACCGCGCTGCAGTGCATCGATGAGATACTGCCGGAGACGCTCAATCTCGGCCGGCGAAGCCGACGGCCGAAAGCGCAGCTCGTCGCTGCCGCCGGCGGAACTCAGGGATTCGCCCATCGTGGAGTTGAAGGCGTGTTGCGCTCGATTCAATCGAAAGAAAGCTACGTTTACAAAATGAACACTGGCCTAAAACTGGCCAGCGCAATAGTTTACCGACTTCCGCACACACGAGCAACCTGCGACAACACAGCGCCAGTCCAGAACCACACCGGCCTCCAGCCTCCATTTAATACTGTAGACGACTCGTTGAACGTTTCGTGACGGCATCCTCGCCCGTTCATCTCACCCGTCTCGAGCTGCGGCATCGCGCACTGGCGCTGCAGCGGCGTCGATTCTGGCGCGAGTTCAGCTACGGTGCGATCCTGGTGCTCGCCGACGTTCTCACGATGGCGATCGTGTTCTCGATCCTCGCCATGCTGCCGAGTGACGCGCTTGGTCCGAAAATGGGCGTCGACGGTGAAGCGTTCGTGCGCGGCCTCATTCCGCAGACGGCAATCGCGCTCGGCCGCCGCGTGACGTCGCTCCTGTTCTGTCTCGTGGTGACGGGCAGCTACGCGCACACCGAGCGCCAGGCGCACCCCGCACGCATGGCCGCGGCGCTGCTGCTCGGGCTCGTGCTTCCACGGTGGGTGGAGATCTGGCAATCCGCGCTTCCCGCGCGATGGGTGCTCCTCGGCCTAGTGCTCGCGGTGACGTGGGCGGCGCTCGTGCTGCAGCGGCGCGCGCTCGTCAACGCGCTCAAGTCGATCGACCCGCGGCGCCTCGAGCGGTCGCGCACGCTGATCATGGGGCCGGCGGACGACGTGCGCGCCATGACCAACGACGACGGCGCGGCCCACGCGTCGCGCCCGACGCCGACGTTCGTGCTCTCCGACAGCTGGCCCGACGGCACCGCGGAGAGCATGCGCGAACTGTATTCCGCGCTCGCAGACTGGGATGCGGACGCCATCGTCCTCGTCGGCGCGCTCGGCGACTCCGCGCTCCAGGCCGTGATGATCGCCGCCTCGAGCGCGGGCGCGAGCGTTTACGCCACGCGGCGCGCCGCGTTCCGCCAGCTCGACGAGCCGAGTTTCGTGCTGCGCCGTGCGGAGCCGATCTCCGTGCTGTCGCGGCCAGCGCTCGTGGGATCGCAGCTCGTGGTCAAGCGCCTGGTCGACCTCGCGGGCGCGGTCGTCGGGCTTGTCGTGCTCTCACCGCTGTTCGCCGCCGCGGCGCTCGCCGTTCGCCTCACGTCGCGCGGCCCGGTCCTCTTCCGCCAGGTGCGCGTCGGGCTCGGCGGCGATCCGTTTGTCATGATGAAGTTCCGGACGATGGTCGACGACGCCGAGCACCAGCTCGCCGAGCTGCAGCAGGCCAACGTCTACTCGACGGAGCCGCTGTTCAAGCTCGCGAAGGATCCGCGCATGACGCCGATCGGGATCTTCCTGCGGAAGTCATCGCTCGACGAACTGCCGCAGCTGCTCAACGTGATCCGCGGCGAGATGTCGCTGGTGGGGCCGCGGCCGGCGCTGCCGTCTGAGGTGCGCCGCTACCAACAGCACCACTTCGTGCGCTTCGAGGTGCTGCCGGGGATCACCGGGCCGTGGCAGGTCAGCGGGCGAAACGCGATCACGAGTTTTGAAGACGTGGTCCGCCTCGAGTCGTCGTACATTCGTGGGTGGACGGTGTGGCGCGACCTTGCCATTCTCGCCCGCACGGTGCCGGCGGTGTTCAGCATGAAGGGGGCGTTTTGAGTTCCGCGAAACCTGCGGACTGCGGACCGTCGGTCGTGACGCACGCCTCTAATGATCGTGTATATCGACGGGCGCGGTGGGCGCGGACTTTTCTTCGGATCGGGTGAATGATCGCATTTCGGAAGATCGGACTGGTCATGGCGGCGGCGGCTGCGCTCGGCGCGTGCGCGACGCGCCGGCCGGCGATGACGATTCCCGAGGCGCCGCGCTCGATCGTGCCCGTCTGGAAGCTCGAGACGGGAGACCAGATCGCCACGAAGATCTACCGCGAGCCGGACCTGGCGACGCAGGCGCACGTGTCCGAGTCGGGCGAGGCGTTCTTCCCGGGGCTCGGCCGCGTGAAGGTGGCGGGGCTCACGATGGACTCGCTCCAGGTGGAGCTGACGAACCGGTACAACCATCTCGTGGTCGACGCCGCGGTGGACGCCGTGATGTCGCGTGACATCGTCATCTACGGGCAGGTGCGCGCGCCCGGCGTGTACACGGTCGATCCCTCGCAGACCGTGCTCGGCCTCGTCGCGAAGGCGGGGGGTGCGACCGGCACCGGCAAGTCGCCGCGGCTGACGCTGGTGAAGGGCGACGGCCATCAGTACCGCCTCTCGCGCGAAGTGCGCCTCTCCACGCTCGACATCGTGCATGGTGACGCGATCTACGTGCAGGACGAGACCTTCATCGGGCGCAACTCGACGAACCTGACCGGCGCCACGCTGATCGCCACGCTGATCCTGTCGGTGGCGTCGCTGTTCATCCTGTTCTCGCGATAGGCGCGCCGTGAGCAATCTCCCCGCGATCCAGTCGCCATTCGACGAACCGAACCAGGAGATCGACCTCCGTCGCGCGTGGCAGACGGTCGCGCGCAGCGCGTGGATCATCGTGGTGTGCGTGGGGCTCGCGGTCGGAGCAGCCGTGGTCGCGGCCCGGCGCATCGTACCGCAGTACAGCGCGGCCGCCACCGTGCGGCTCCAGGACCCGACGCGTGCGGGCGCGCAGTCGCCCGCCATGATGTACTTCGGCACGGACAACACGACATCGCTCGCGATGGCCGGCGAGTTGATCACGAGCCGCACACTGGCGGCGGAAGTCGTCGACTCGCTCGGCCTCCGCCTCTACGTGGTGCAGCCTCCGCATGTGATCCGCAGTTCGCTGATCCAGCGGGCGCGGTTTTCGACCGAAGCGCCGTCGGTGCAGTATTCGATCACCAAGGTTCCCGCGGGCCATGAGGTGCGGGAGCTCCCGAAGGACTCGCTGGTCGGCGTGTTTCCGGACACCGGTGCGCTGAACGTCGTCGGCGGGAGCATCCGGCTCTCAGCCGAGGGGGGCCAGCTGGCGAAGATGGTGGTTGCCGTGGACTCGCGCACGGGGATCGCCGAACAGCTGCGCGGGGCGATCGCCGTGCAGCCGACGAACAAGGACGCCAACGTCCTGATGATCTCGTACACCGGCCCGGACTCGCAGCTGGCGCGCGACATTCCGAACGCGGTCGCGCACGCGTTCGTGCGCCGGCGGATGGCGCTCGACCAGGGCGGCGCACTGCAGCGCATGGACTACCTGCGCCGCCAGCGCGCGACGCTCTCTGCCGACGTGGCGGACGCCGAGGGCGCGATCCGCGCGTACCTCGAGAAGGAGGGGATCTCCGGTCCGGCGGACGAACAGCAGGCGCTGACGGCGCAGCTGCTCAGCCTCCAGACGACCAAGCGCGAACTCCAGTCGAAGCGCGAGGACATCGCGCGCGCACTGGTGCCGCTCCACGGCACGGACACGCTCAAGGCGCGCGACGCATTCCTCGAGAAGCTGCTGACCACCGAGGCCTTCCAGCGCTCCGGCATCGCGACCGCCGAGGTGAACCACTACCAGCAGCTGCTGCAATCGCGCGCGGACCTCGTGACGAAGCGCGTGCCCACGTCGCGCGAGGTGGTCGAGCTCGACAAGGCGATACGCCAGTCGCAGGACGACATTCGCCGGAGCACCGAGACGTTTCTCGCGAACATGGCGCAGGAACTCGCGGCGCTGCAGCCGCGCATTGACGCCGTGCAAGCCGCGCTGAAGAAGGTTCCCGAGCAGACGATCGAGTACGAGAAGCTCGAGCGGAACCGCCGGGTGGTCGAGGAGATGATCACGCTCGTCGAGGGACAGCTCAAGGACGCGGAAATCCAGGCGGCGGTGATGGACTCGACGGCGAGCGTGCTCGACGAAGCGGTGAACCCCGCGCCGCAGGGCGGGTCGTCCACGACGCTGATTTATGCCGTTGGCATGTTCTCCGGTCTGCTGGTTGGCGTGATCGTCGCGTTCATGCGCGACTGGCTCGACACCACCGTACGCACGGAGCAGGATCTCGCGTCGATAGTCGGCGTCGCCGTCGTGGGCACGATTCCCAACCTCCAGCAGCAGGCGCGCAGCGTGGGGTACCGCCTTCCGCCGCCGCCGGGTTCGGATGAAAAGCCGGCCACGGGGCGCGAGTACCAGACGCCGGCCGCCGAAGCGTACCGCACGCTCCGCACCAACCTCAACTACCTGACGCCGCCGCACCCGCCTCACGTGATCGTCATCACGAGCGCGCTCCCCGGCGACGGCAAGACGACCACCGCGGTGAACCTCGCCGTCACGCTCGCGCATCAGGGCCAGCGCGTGATCCTGATCGACGCAGAGACGCGGCGCGGCACGGTGCACGACCTGTTCGGCATCCCGCCGGCGCCGGGGTTCTTCGACCTCATGTACGGCCAGGCCTCGCCGGGCGAATGCATTCGGCGGGTGGAGATGGAGGGCGGCGGCACGCTCGACGTGCTCCCGCTCGGGAGCGCGCCGAGCGTGAACCCCGCCGACCTGCTGGTAGCCGGCCGGCTCCAGCCGCTGTTCGAACGGCTGCGCCCGCAGTACGACTACGTGATCATCGACACGCCGCCGCTGAACCTGTTCACCGACGGCGCGCTGATCGGTGCGCACGCCGACGCGCTGCTGCTCGTCGCGCGCGCCGACAAGACCGACCGCGACGAACTGCGCTACGCCGTGCAGCAGCTGCGCAACGTGCAGGTGACGCTCGCCGGCACGATCCTCAACGACGTCGAGTTCCGGCGTGGATCGCGGTACCGCATGGGGTACGGCTACTACTACGATTATGCCCGCTGACCGGTTCAAGGCGAGCGGGACGCCGCGAGGCGTGCCACGACAGCATCCCGCGCGCGAGGCCGTGCCGGACCTGTTCGAGACGGGCACCGAGCGGCTGCCGTCGTCGGGGCAGTCCAGTGCCGCGACGATGGCAGGGCTCACGCTGTTTGTCGTCGAGCTGCTCGCCGCGCCCCTGGTGCTCGCGATCACGCTCGTGGCGTCGTTCCTGTTCTGGTGGCTGCTCGACCAGCCGTGGTCGGGGCGCCGGCGCCGCACGCGCCGTCGCGGCATCACGTCGCGGCTGCTGTACCTGAGCACGCTGCTGCTCACGGGGATGTGGCTCTCCGTGATGTTCATCTTCCGCGCGAGCGATCCGTCGCTGTCGTCCGGGTTCACGTCCACACTTCCCGGAGCGGTGCTCGGCCTCGACGTATCGGTGCTGACGTCGCTCAACGGCATGCGGAGCATTCACGCCGCGAACGCGACGGTCGCGGCGCCGCCGGCGACGCTCGCGCCGTTCAGCCTGTTCGCGCACGGCACGGCGAGCACCATCGCGATCAGCCTGCTGGCGTATGCCGTGGTCTCGGGCCGCCGGCGAAAGCGCCGGCGCCTGCGGGAGGACGCGCTGCGGGACGTGCGCACGAGTCCGCAGCCGGCCCACGAGCGCTAGCGCGGCGGTGCCAGCTCCGCCGCGGCCGGAGGGTGCGGTCAGCCGCTCAGCGATCATCGTCGGGATGTTCGTGCTCGCGACGCTCGCAATGCTCGCGGGCGTCGGTGGTCGCGCCGCGAACGTCGCGTACGCCGGCGCGGCTGTCCTCGTGGCGGTGCTGCTGATCCAGCGGTCGCCCGTGACCTATTCCAGTTTTTCCCTCTGGCTCTGGTTCGTCACGCCGTTCGTGCGCCGCATGCTGGACTACCGGCACGGTTGGCATCCGACGAACCCCGCGCTGCTCGCGCCGCCCCTCGTCGCCGCGATCTCGGTCATCACGCTGCTGCGCCACGCACGCGAACTCCGCGGGCGGCTCTTCGTGCCCTACCTCCTGATCCTCGGCGCGCTGGGCTACGGATATTCGGTCGGGCTGCTCGTGGCCGGGTTCATCCCGGCCACGTACGCGCTGCTGACCTGGATCGCCCCAATCATGTTCGGCGTGCACCTCGCGCTGAGCTGGCGGCACTACACCGAACTGAGCGCGTCCATCCGCAGGACGTTCACCATCGCGCTTCCGCTGCTGGCGCTCTACGGCGTCTATCAGTTCGTCCGGATCCCGCCGTGGGACGCGGCGTGGATGATCAACGCCGACCTCAAGAGCATCGGGTCGCCGCTGCCGTTTCTCGTCCGCGTGTTCGGCACGCTCAACACGCCGGGCCCGTACGCGGCGTTCCTGCTCGTCGGCATGCTGATCGTGCTGGCGGGCAAGGGAGTCTTGCGCTATCCCGGCATCGCCCTGGCGGTCGTCGCGCTCCTGCTGACGCGAACGCGGTCGTCGTGGGTGGCGTTCCTGATCGGCCTCGTGTTCATGCAGATCTCGCAGCCGGTGATCCGCCTCCCGCGCCGGGTCATCGCGCTGGTGGTCGTCGCACTGCTCGCCGCGCCGCTGACGGCAATCCCGAAATTCCGCACGACGATCCTCAGCCGGGTGCTGACGCTCAAGGACATCGGCTCCGACAACAGCTTCATCAAGCGCGTGCAATTCTCCCAGGAAGCGGCGAGCGGGATCGTGCAGACGGCGCTGGGCAACGGACTCGGAACCACGGGCGGCGCGATCAAGCTGGAGAACCACAACGTCGGCATCCGCTCACTGGACAACGGGTTCCTCGAGTTGTTCTACGTCTTCGGCTGGCCGGGCGGAACGATGTTCCTGCTCGGCCTCGGCGCGCTGTTCTTCCAGTCGATCCGGTTCGCCGAAGCGAGACGGGACCAATTCGCCGGCGCCGTGCGGGCCACCGCCGTCGCGATCATCGCGATCATGCCGATCGGCGACATCTTCAGCGGTTCGACCGGCACGCTGCTCTGGGCGATGCTCGGCGTCGGCATCGCTGCGCACGCGCATCACCTCACGACGGGGCTCGCGCTCAGGTCGCGGGTGACGCCGCTGTTCCGGCCCGGCATGCTCGCGCCGCAATGGGCGGTGCCCGTCACGCCTGCGGCGACTCCTTCACGATCGGCGTAACGCCCGCGGCAGCCGCCTGCGAATGGCGCGGCGCAACCGGGCGAGCCATGGCTCCGTGAACTCGAGGCGCTCCGTGAATCGATCCGCGCGCTGATCGCGGATGACCGAACGCGGATGGTCGAGCGGAAAATCGATGTGCTGGAGCTCGTCGTTCGCGAACGGGTCGTGGTGAGGCGTATGGCTCGCGCCGGGTCCGAACCCGATGTTCCTGACGAGGTTCCGGTTCGGCACCAGCGACACCATCGCGTGCAGCCAGGTCGAGTAGATCCATTGATAGTCCCACGTATCGATGCGTCCCTCGTACACGGCCTGGAACTCCCGCGTCCAGTACTGCACCATCCGCCGGTCGTCGAGCACGCCGGCCAGCCAGCCGGAATCGCGAAGTTCTGGCCAGCGGCGCATGTCGGCGTCGTACATGGCGAACGCACGGCGCCACGAGGCCCACCCCCAGACATTGTGGTAGCGGGAAAAAAAATAACTGTGCGTTCCGCGCCGCCGTCCCTTCTGGTTGTTCGCACCGGAAACCTGCGCGACGCGGGGGTCATCGCGGTAGCGCTCGAGCAATTCGTCGCAGAAGGGGAAGAAGGTCTGGTCGGGAACGCAGTCGTCCTCGAGGATGATCGCTTCGGGCACCCCCGCGAACACCCACGCGAGGCCGCTCGCCACGCGGCGGCGGCAACCCATGTTTTCGGCGGCGAACTCCCGACGCACCTCGCACGGCCAGTCGACGCCGTCGATCAGCGCGCGCGTGGCCGCGCACGCCGCCGCGTCATCCGGACGACCCTGGCGCGGCCCGTCCGCGACGACGAGCAGGAGGGGAGGGCGCGCCGTGCGGATCGCATCGAGCACGCGGGCGGTTGTGTCGGGCCGCCGGAACACGAACAGGGCGACCGGAGACCTCATGGTGCGCTGCGTGCGCGTCCGCAGATCCAGACGTTCCAGCTCTCCGTTCCGGGGAGCGCGTCGAGATTGCCGAAGGGATGGGCGGCGCACAGCTGCAATCCGGCGTCGCCGAAGAATCGCGCAAATTCGCCCCCAAAGAAGAAGCGCATCGTGTGCGACTCGGTCGACTCGTCCAGGGTCCGGCCCTGCACGACGCGCCAGGTCCTGAAGTCCACGCGGCAGGTGTGGTGCGCGCGGTCGATCTCGCCTGACGACGTGCGGTGGAGCTGGCCATCGGGCACGTCGATCACTTTGTGGCGATCGGATGTGCCGATGGCGATCACGGCAGGCCCGAACCAGACGTCGCAGACGAACACGCCCCCCGGCTTCAGGTGCGAGGCCACGGTGCGCATCGCGGCGGCGACATCGGCATCGCTCGTTTGGTAGCCGAGCACCGCGAACATCATGAGTACGGCGTCGAACTTGCCGCCAAGCCGCACGTCGCGAACGTCACCCTCGACGAACGACGGTGGTGTGGCGGCCGGCCGCGCGCTGGCGCCATCCACTTTCTTGCGCGCGAGGCCCAGCATGGCCGGCGAGCGGTCGACGCCGGTGACGGCGTACCCGCGCTGGGCGAACAGTTGCGCGTGCGACCCGGTTCCGCACCCGAGATCGAGCAGCGTGTGCACCGGATGCGTGGCGTGCCGCCGGAACAGCTCCTCCACCGCGTCGCATTCGGCCGCGTAGTTCTTTTCGCCGTACAGCGCGTCGTACTGGTGCGCGTACTGCTGCCCGAACACTTCGGTCATGCGAGCGCGCGTCGCACCGCGGCGCAGACCTGGTCGATCTGGTCGTCCGTGAGCGCGAGGCCCGATGGGAGATACAGCCCCTGGCGCGCGATGCGTTGGGTCACGGGGTAGCGCTCGCCGCCGAACAACCCGAGGTGCTGGAGTGCGGGCTGCTCGTGCATGCCGAGAAAAAATGGCCGGGTCTCGACGCCCTCGTTCTTCAGGCGGCGGGCGAGCTCATCGGCGGCGAAGCCCGCCGCTGTATCGAGCACGACGGCATACATCCAGTATACCGCGCGCGCCCACGGCTGCTCCGCGGGCAGCTGAAGGTGTGCGAGGCCGCCGAGCTGCGCGGTGTATCGATGTCCCATCCGGCGTTTTCTTGCGACGATCTCGTCGATGCGCTCCAGCTGCGCGACGCCGACCGCGGCCTGCAGGTTGGTCAGCCGGAAGTTGTTCCCGAGCTCCGTGTGGTAGAACCGCCGCTCCGGGCGAAAGCAGAGGTTGCGCTGGCCGCGCATGCGCTCGGCGACTTTCGCGTCGTTGGTGAGCGCCATCCCGCCTTCGCCGGTGGTGACGAGTTTGTTGGCGTAGAAGCTGAAGGTGCTGATGTCGCCGAGTCCACCGCAGCGCCGCCACTGTGGAGAGGCGCCGGCGCGGCCGGAGTGGTATTCCGCGCCATGCACTTCGGCCGCGTCCTCGATTACCACGAGGTGATGCTTCTTGGCGAGCGCGAGAATGGGGTCGATGTCGACGGGGTGCCCGTAGATATGTACCGGCATGATCGCGCGCGTGCGCGGCGTGATGCGCGACTCGACCTGCGATGCGTCAAGGCCGAAGGTGGCGGGATCGCAGTCCACGAGCACCGGCACGCCGCCGTTGCGAACCACGGCGAGGGCGCACGAGATGATGGTGAACGATGGGATGATGACTTCGTCGCCGGGCTGGAGGCCGAGCGTCTCGACCGCGAGTTCGAGCGCGCTCGTCCCGTTGTTCACCGCGACGCCGTACTTCATGCCGCAGAACGAAGCCCACCGCTGCTCGAACTCCTCGATGAACCTGCCCGCGGAAGAAACCCATCCGGTGCGGATGCATTCCGCCGTGTACTCCGCTTCGCGAGCCCCGAACACGGGTTCGTTGACGGGGATCACGGCTAGAACCGCTCCTTTTCTTCGAGTCCGGTGTAGGGGCCCTGCTTGACCTCGAGGAAGACGGTGTCCTCGAGCATGCGGAATCCGTGGCCGCCACCTACCATCAACATGACATCGCCCGTCTGCAGCTCGCGCGTGGCGACGAGCTGGCGATCGTCGTCGTAGATGTCGATCAGGCAGCGGCCCGAGCGGAGCACGAGCACTTCGGACGTGCCGACGAGGTGACGCTCGAGCGGAACGTGCACGTGGCGTGCGATCTCGCCGCCCTCGGGGTAGACGACGAACCCGACCTGCTGCTTGAACTCGGGCGGCGTGAAGAAGGTCGTCTTGTCCGGAGCGAATCCACCGCGGATGATGTAAGCCAGCGGCTGGTTTCCCTTGAGAATCCGCTCGACTGGCTCCATTCCGCGAAGTATACGTGGGGTAGGGCGCCGGGGCGAGACGGGGCAGGCGAGTGGGAGAGCGAGTCGAGAAAGAGGGGTGAGTTTGAGTCAGAGGGATGAGTTGGAGCAAGCTCGGTGGGAGTTTGAGTGCGAGCGTGAGGTTGAGTGGGAGGCAAGTGTGAGTGGGAGCTGCCATCGGCCAACTCCCACTCAACTCCCACTCAACTCCCACTCAACTCCCACTCAACTCCCACTCAACTCCCACTCAACTCCCATTCAACTCCCATTCAACTCCAACTCAACTCCCACTCCCACTCAGATCCCACTCCCGCTCAATCTCATACCGCAAACTCCCTCTGAG
>JBIOHR010000081.1:0-14071 GCA_044449085.1 Gemmatimonadales bacterium
CGTCGCGGGCGAAGCCGGCGGCATCACGCAGCACATCGGCGCCTATCACGTCACGACGCCGAGCGGCAAGCAGGTCACGTTCCTCGATACACCGGGGCATGAAGCGTTTACTGCCATGAGGGCACGCGGCGCACAGGTCACGGATATCGTCGTGATCGTCGTGGCCGCGGACGATTCGGTGATGCCGCAGACGATCGAAGCGATCTCGCATGCGAAAAATGCAGGCGTGCCGATCATCATCGCCATCAACAAGGTCGACCTTCCCACAGCGAACGTGATGAAGGTCAAGCAGGAACTGCTTGCGCATGGAGTAGTGCTCGAGGAGTTCGGCGGCCAGGTGCTGCACTCGGAGATCTCGGCCAAGAAGGGCACCAACGTGCAGGCGCTTCTCGACCAGATTCTCCTGCAGGCGGAAATCCTCGATCTCAAGGCGAACCCGTCGCGGCACGCGACCGGTTCGGTGATCGAAGCGCAGCTCGACGCCGGCAAGGGCCCGGTCGCGACGGTGCTGGTGCAGAACGGTACGCTTCATGTCGGCGACGACTTCATCTGCGGCCTGTTCTCCGGCCGCGTCCGCGCGATGTTCGACGAGCGCGGCAAGCCGGTGAAGGAGGCCGGCCCCGCGATTCCGGTGCAGGTGCTCGGCATGGTCGGCGTGCCGATGGCCGGCGATCAGTTCCTCGTGGTGGAAGACTCCACCGAAGCGCGAGAGATTGCGCAGCGTCGCGAACGCCTCGACCGCGAGGCCAAGAGCCGCCGCACCAGCAAAGGCGCTGTTTCACTCGAAGACTTCATCGCTCACGCGGCTGAAGGCGAGAAGCGCACGCTCAAGCTGCTCATCAAGGCGGACCAGGGCGGCCCGGCGGAAGCGCTCGCCGACGCGCTGTCGCAGCTCTCCAATGCTGAGGTGCAGGTCGAGGTCATCCAGCGCGCGGTCGGCGCCGTGACCGAGGGCGACATCCTGCTCGCGAAGGCATCGGGCGCGATCATCATCGGCTTCCACGTGCGCCCGGACAATAAGGCGCGCTCGGCCGCCGAGCGCGAGGGCGTCGAGATCAAGCTGTACAAGATCATTTACGAGGCGGTGGCGGACGTGCGCGCCGCGCTCGAGGGCATGCTGCGCCCCGACGAGAAGGAAGTCGTGTTCGGCGAGGCCGAGGTGCGCGAGACGTTCAAGGTCTCGAAGATCGGGACGATCGCCGGCTGCCACGTGCGCAGCGGCGTGATCAACCGGCAGGGCCGCGTGCGCGTGATTCGCGATGGCGTGGAGGTGTACGATGGCATCATCGGCTCGCTCCGCCGCTTCAAGGACGACGTGAAGGAAGTGAAGGACGGGTTCGAGTGCGGCATCGGCGTCGAGAACTTCAACGACATCAAGGTCGGCGACATTCTCGAGTGCTATCGCAAGGAAACCGTCGCCCGCACGCTCGCGCCGGCGACGGCGTAGGGTCGCGTCATGCCGCGCGATACCCGCCGTCCCGACCGCGTGGGTGAAGCGGTCCGCGAGGAGATTGCCGCGTTCCTCGCGGGCGGCGTGAAGGATCCGCGCGTCGTCGGCCTCGTGACGGTCACGGCGGTCGAGATGTCGCGCGACCTCGCGCAGGCGAACGTATTCGTGAGCATCTACGGAAGCGATGAAGACCGCGAGCTCACGATGGCCGGCCTCGAGAGCGTGGCCACGGGGCTGCGTGGCCGCGTGGGGCGCGCGCTGCGGCTGCGCATTGCGCCGCACATCACCTTCCGCCAGGACGAGAGCATCGCGCGCGCCTCACGCATCGAGACGCTGCTCGCGGGGCTCAAGCCCGCTCCCGGTGCCGATGCCTCCATCCCCAAGGGCGGCACGCCCGAAGGAACCGACGACGGCCGCTGAAGGGCTGCTGCTCGTCGACAAGCCCGCCGGCGTCTCGTCGCACGACGTCGTCGCCATCGCGCGGCGCGCGCTGCACGAAAAGCGAATTGGCCACGCAGGTACCCTCGATCCATTCGCGACCGGATTGCTCATCCTTCTGCTCGGCCGCGCGACGAGACTCATGCGCTACGTGCATGACGAGCCCAAGATCTACGATGCGGTTGTGACGTTCGGCGCCGAAACGGACACCGAGGATCCCCACGGCACCGTCGTGCGCGAGGCCGCACTGCCATCGCGCGGCTCGATCGAAGCGGCCGCGCGCGCGTTCGTCGGGACAATCGAGCAAGTCCCGCCCGTGTTTTCGGCAAAGCAGGTCGGCGGCGAGCGCTCGTACGATCTGGCCCGCGCGGGGCGCGCCGTGCCGCTCGCGCCGGTGTCCGTCACGATTCACGAGTGCGCGCCGAGCGCGTTTGAGGAGACCGCTGCCGGTGTGGCCCGGTGCGCCCTGCGCGTGTCGTGCGCCGGCGGCACCTACGTTCGGTCGATCGCGCGCGACCTGGCGCGCGCCGCGGGGAGCGCCGGACATCTCATGTCGCTGCGCCGCGTGAGCGCCGGCGGGTTTTTTGCGGACCGCGCATTCTCGCTCGCGTCACTGCAGTCGGGTGCCGTGAGCGTCGAGGCGCCGCTGGCCGCACTCGACGGATATCCCGCGCAGGGCATCACGCCGGACGAAATCGTCAGCGTGGGCCGCGGGATGCCCATCGAGACGCGTGTCGAGGGGGCGTACGCGTCGCTGCTCGACGAGGCCGCGCGGGCCCCGCGCCGCCTCGTCGCGTTCGCCGAGCGCGTGCGCTCGGACTCCGGCGACCGGTGGCAGCCGCGCGTGGTGATGCGCGATGCCTGAGCGCACATCGCGTCCCGTGCCGGAGCCCGCCGACCGGCTCCCGGGCGACGCGGGAGGAAATGTACTCACCGTCGGAACGTTCGACGGCGTGCACCGCGGACACCGCCTCGTGCTGGCGCGCCTCGCCGCGCACTCGCGCGAAAGCGGCCTCACGAGCGTGCTCGTGACGTTTTCGCCGCATCCGCTCGAGGTCGTCAATCCGGCCGCGGCGCCGCTGCTCCTCACGGCGGGCGACGAGAAGATCGAGGCACTCGCGGAGAGCAAGCTCGACTACACCGTCGTGTTGCCGTTCACCGCCGCGCTCGCCGCGTACAACGCCGAGCAGTTCGTGGATGAGGTCCTCCTGCGCCGTCTCGGGATGCGCGAACTGCTCGTCGGGTACGACCATGGTTTTGGGCGCGGGCGCGAGGGGGATGTCGAGGTGCTCAAGAGCCTCGGCGTATCGCGCGGGTTCGGCGTAACGGTCGTCCCGCCGGTGACGGCCCGCGATGGCAGGCCCGTCTCGAGCACCGCGATCCGGCGGAGCATCGCGGGGGGCGATCTCGCGCGCGCTGCCGACGGTCTCGGGCGCCACTACTCGGTCAGCGGTGTGGTGGGGCACGGGGCCGCCCGCGGGCGGCAGCTGGGATTTCGCACGATCAACGTCGGCGTTCCGTTTGCCCGCAAACTCCTGCCGCCCGAAGGGGTATACGCGGTGTGCGTACAGACCCCGACCGGTGCCTTTGCGGGGATGCTGAACCTCGGAGCGCGGCCGACGTTCGGCGAGGCGGACATCACGCTCGAGGCCCACCTGTTCGACGCCGACGGTGACTGGTATGGGTCGCGCGTCCGCGTGGATTTCATCGCGCGAATCCGTGACACCCGGAAGTTCGCAAACCCCGCCGAACTGGTGAAACAGCTCGGTCGCGACGAGCAGATGGCTCGCGTGCTCATCGCGAGGTCCCGAGCCGGCCTTTAAGCGAATCTTGAGAGCGCGTCCAACCCGTTGTCCCATCGATAGATTGCTTGACCAGCACCGCGCGGATGGGTAGTCTTCAAGGCTTCCACACAACGCGCCAAACACCTTCTTCTTCACCGGCTTCGGAATGTCGAACCTGCAGTATCGTTTGCTCTCGATCGGCGCGCTGATTGCTGCGTCGGGCTGGGCGCTCTACCCGCGAACCGTCATCGAGCGCCATCCGCGCAACGGCACTTTTGTGCTGGACACGGTCAGGCGGGTGCCCCTCAAGAAGGGTCTCGACCTGCAGGGCGGAATGCATCTCGAGCTTGCCGTCGACCAGTCCAAGCAGGCGGTCGCGAACCCGAGCGAAGCACTCGACCGCGCGCTGAAGGTCGTCCGCACGCGCATCGACCAGTTCGGCGTGTCGGAGCCGGTTGTGCAGAAGGCGGGGAACGATCGCATCATTGTCGAGCTTCCGGGCATCGACGACGAGCGGCGTGCAACCGACGTCGTGCAGAAAGCGGCGTTCCTCCAGTTCCAGATCACGGACAAGACCGGCGCCCTGGAGCGGGTCATCCCGCGCCTCGACGGCATCGTGAAGCAGAAGAAGCTCGGCGGCGCCGTGGTGCCAGACGTGCGCGGCGACTCCGCGCAGACGCCGGCCATCAAGTCGCTCTTCACGCCGAAGACCGACACGGCGAGCAAAAAGAACGCGACCGACTCCACGTCGTCGACGGGCCCGTTCGCGAAACTCGTCGTCTCCGCGCAATCGCTCGGAAGTCCCGTGCCGGGGCTGTTCTACGTCGCGGCATCCGACCAGCCCGAGATCGACTCGTACCTCCAGAACCCCGATATCCAGGCGGCGCTCCCCCCGGCGAAGGTCGTCCGCTGGGGCGCGGACTCGCTCGTCGTCAACGGCCGCACGCTGATTCCGCTCTACGTGCTCGATCGCAACCCGATCATCACGGGCGACGCGCTGATCGACGCACAGCCGCAGATGGAGCCCACCGAGGGCACCGTCGTTTCGTTCACGCTGAGCAACGAAGGCGGCCGGAAGTTCAAGAACGAGACCGGCAAGCACGTGAAGGATTACATGGCCATCGTCCTCGACGACCGCGTCATGAGCGCGCCGATCATCCAGAGCGCGATCGGCACGCGCGGCCAGATCACGATGGGCGGCCAGGATCTCGCATCGGCCCAGGATCTCGCGATCGTGCTCCGCGCCGGCGCCCTGCCGGTTCCGCTCAAGGTCGAAGAGGTGAGCGCAATCGGCGCGAGCCTCGGCGCCGACTCCGTGTCGAAGGGCATCACGGCAGGCGTCATCGCCGTGGCGCTCGTCGTGATCATCATGCTCTCGTACTATCGCTTTGCCGGCCTGCTCGCCGTGTGCGGCCTGACGCTCTACATGCTCTTCACGCTCGCCACGCTCGCGGGATTCAACGCCGTGCTGACGCTGCCGGGCATGGCGGGCTTCGTGCTCTCGATCGGCATCGCGGTCGACGCGAACGTGCTGATCTTCGAGCGCATTCGTGAGGAGATGGTCCACGGCAAGTCGATCCGCACCGCCATCGACGAGGGCTTCAAGCACGCGATGAGCGCGATCATCGACTCGAACGTTTCCACGGCGCTCACCGCCGCGGTCCTCTACCAGTACGGCACCGGACCGGTGAAGGGCTTTGCCGTCACACTCATTGCCGGAATCCTGGCCTCGATGGTCTCGTCGATCTTCGTGGTGAAGACGTTCTTCCTGGTCTGGCTGAACCGCCACCGTAGCGCCGAGACGCTGAGCATCTGATGATTCGAATCCTGCACGACACGAAAATCGATTTCATCCGCTGGTGGCGCTGGGCCGCCGGACTCACGATCGCGTTCATCGTGATCGGGTTCGGCGCGCTCGCGATCCGCGGCGGGTTCACGCTCAGCGTCGAGTTCACCTCTGGCACGCTGATGCAGCTCCACTTCAACCAGGCGCCTGATCCGGCCAAGGTGCGCTCGGCGCTGGACGCCGGCGGCATCAAGGACGCGGAAATCGCGACGTTCGGGACGCCGAACGATTTCACCGTCCGCACGCGCGCGGTCGAGAGCGCCGGAGCCGATTCGTCGTCCCGGGCGATCACGTCGCTGCTTACCACGGCGTTTGGGGCATCGAACTTCCGCGTGGTCAGGACCGAAATCGTCGGCGCGCGCGTCGGCCCGGAACTCGCCCGCGGCGCGATCATCGCGATCCTCGTGTCATTCGGTGTTACGCTCGCGTACCTGGCGTTCCGGTTCGACTGGCGCTTCGGCGTAGCCGCGACGATCGCGACGATGCACGACATCCTGACGACGATCGCGTTCATGAAGATCCTGCACCTGGAGATATCGCTGACGGTCGTCGCCGCGCTGCTCACCGTGATCGGGTATTCGCTGAACGACACGATCATCATCTTCGACCGGGTGCGCGAAAACCTGCGGAAGAACCGCCGCGAGCCGCTGTACGACACACTCAACCGCTCGGTGAACGAGACGCTGCCGCGCTCGGTGCTGACGCACGTCACCGCGCTCGCCGCGACGCTCGCGCTGCTGTTCTTCGCCGGCGAGGTGATCCGGCCGTTCGCGTGGGTCATGGCGTTCGGCATCTTCACCGGCACGTTCAGCTCGATCTACGTCGCGTCCCCGATCCTGCTCTGGATCGAGACGAAATACCCGCGCATGACGGACGGCCGCCCATCGCGCGCGGCGAAGGCCGCCGCGGCGCCCGCGGCGCCCGCGGCGCCGGCGCCTGCCGCCGCCTCCGCCGTCGCGAAGCGGGCCAAGGCAAAGCGCTAGGAACAGGGCGCACGGCGCCTCGACGGGAGGAGGCGGGGTATGCGGTTCATCGACTCGCACGCGCACCTCGCCGACCCCGCGTTCGAAGCCGATCGTGATGAGGTGATTGCGCGGTCCCGCGCAGCGGGCGCCGTCGCGATCGTCGCCATCGGCGAATCGCTCGCCGCCGCGGCGCGGGCGAGGGAAGTGGCCGCCGCGCACCCCGGATTCGTGTATTTCACGGCGGGCATCCACCCGCACGACGCGGCGTCGTTCGATCCCGCGCAGGACGCCGCGGCCATCCGCGACGCAGTGGCCCGCGGCGCGGTCGCGATTGGCGAGTGCGGGCTTGACTACCATTACGATCACTCACCGCGCGAACTCCAGCGCCGAGCGTTCGCCGCGCAGCTGGCGATCGCGGGCGATGTGCGGCGGCCCGTCGTGGTCCACACGAGGGAGGCCGAGGACGACACCGCGGCGATGGTGCGCGAGGCCGGCGCCGTGGGAATCACCGGCGTCCTGCACTGCTACACGGGCTCCCACGCGCTCGCCCACGCGGCGCTCGAATCGGGGTGGTACATTTCGTTCAGCGGCATCGTCACCTTCAAGAAGTGGGTTGACGATGACCTCGTGCGCCTCGTTCCTGACGACCGGCTGCTCGTCGAGTCGGATTCGCCGTACCTGGCGCCGGTGCCCGATCGTGGAAAGCGGAACGAGCCGGCGTGGGTCGCGCGGACGGTCGAGCGAATCGCGATGGTGCGCGCCGTGGCCCCCGAGCGGGTTGGCGAGCAGTGTGTGCGAAACGCCGTAGAGTTGTTCGGCCTTCCATCTTCGATCCCTCATCTTCCATCGGGTTCACTCACATGAGCGTACGCTACCTTCACTCCGCGGATGCCCCGGAAGCGATCGGCCCGTATTCGCAGGCCACCGTCGTCGGCGGATTTCTCTTCACCGCGGGACAGATCGCGCTTGACCCCAGGACGGGCCAGGTCATCGAGGGCGACGTCACCGCGCAGGCGGAACAGGTGATGAAGAACCTCACCGCAGTCATCGCGAACGCCGGCTGCAGCTGGGCCGAGGTCGCCAAGACGACGATTTTCCTGGTGGACATGGCCGACTTCGCCAAGGTGAACGAGGTGTACGCGAAGCACATCGGCGGGTCGCGACCGGCGCGTTCCACCGTCGCGGTCGCCGGCCTCCCGCGCGGCGTGCGCGTGGAGATCGAGTGCGTGGCCAAGGTCGGCTGACGCGCGGGCGACGCACATGGCCACCGCGACGAAGGAAGACGTCGTCCGCCTGACGCAGTTCGCGCGCTGCGCGGGCTGCGCCGCCAAGATGGGGCCCGGCGATCTCTCGGCTGCGCTCGCGCCGCTCGAGCGCAGGGCCGACCCGCGCATTCTCGTCGGGCGCGAGACCTTCGACGACGCCGGCGTCTACCAGCTGACGCCGGAGCTCGCGCTCGTGCAGACGCTCGACTTCTTCGCGCCGATCGTCGACGATCCCTACGATTTCGGCCGCGTCGCCGCGACCAACGCCCTGTCGGATGTCTTCGCGATGGGCGGCGAGCCGATCACCGCGATGAACATCGTCGGCTTTCCCGTCGGGCAGCTCGCGCTCAGTGTACTCACGGACATGCTGCGCGGCGGCCAGGACGCCGTGCACGACGCCGGCGCGCATATCGTCGGCGGCCACACGATCACCGACGAAGAGCTGAAGTACGGCCTGTCGGTCACCGGAACGATCCATCCGAACCGGATTCTCTCCAACGCGGGAGCGAAGCCGGGCGACGCGCTCGTGCTCACGAAGGCGATCGGCACCGGCATCCTCTCGACCGCCGCAAAGCGCGGCGTGCTGGGAGAGCGCGAGCAGGCGTCCCTCGTGAGGTCGATGACGACGCTGAACGCCGCCGCCAGCCGCGCCGCGGTGGCGATGGGGCTGGCGTGCGCGACCGACATCACCGGCTTCGGGCTCCTGGGCCACGCGTCGCACATCGCGCGCGCGAGCGGCGCGACGCTCTGCATTTCGGTGGGCGCCGTGCCGCTCCTGCCCGGCACCCGCGATGCGCTTGCCGCCGGCGCGCTCACGGGCGGTGCCGCGCGCAACGATCTCTATCTGGAACCACTCGTGAGCTGGGGGCGTACCACGAAGGAAGAACGCGCCTTCCTCGTCGACCCCCAGACATCAGGTGGACTGTTGGTTGCCGTCCCCGCAGGCAAGCTCGCCGAATACCTCGGTCGCGTCGACGGTGCCGTGCACGTCGGCGAAGTGCGGGAGCGTTCTCATTCTGGTGAATGGCTCAGTCTTCAAAACTGATGCGACCTGACGACGTCGGGTTGGGTGGGTTCGATTCCCATACGCTCCCGCCAGCCGGCCGTGCGGTGCGCGCCGTGCTGTTCGTGCTGCTCGTGCTGCTCACCTCCGCCACGGTGCGCGCGCAGAAGCCCGACAGCGTACGCGCGACCAAACCCGACAGCGCCGGATTCTCCGCGACGGTCGCCGACACGGTGGCGCCGCGGCAAGCGACGAAGCGTGTGCTGAAGTCGTACGCACTGCCGCCGATCTCCGCGCGGCGCGCGTTTCTTTACTCCGCACTCGTGCCCGGTCTCGGCCAGACGGCACTCGACCGGAAGTACACGGGCGCGACGTTTTTCCTGATCGAGGCCATGTCGTGGGCGCTGTTGCGCAGGTCCACGGCCGATGTGCGCACGGCGCAGGCATTCCTCGGCGACTCCGTGCCGAAGACCTACGCGATCGACCCGACGACCGGCCTCGCGCAGCGCGATGCGCACGGAAACCCAGTGGTGGCGACCTGGTCTCCGACGACATACACGGCGGGCCTGCTGCGCGCGCGCAAGCTGCACGTCGAGGACTGGGTCGCGGTGATTCTCTTCAACCACCTGTTCTCCGGTGCCGATGCATACGTGGCGGCCAATCTCTGGGACTTGCCGCAGCACGTCGGGATGCGCGCGTCGCCGCTTCCCGGAGGCGGCGCCGCGATGACCTTCACCTTCAGTTTTCGCTAGCTGGAGGCCCGGTCGGCGTGACGCAGCAGGACGTCACCGCCGCCGTCGAGCCGCGCGAGCTCGATGCGCGCGGGTGTGATCCGCAGGAACGTCGGCTCGTCCATCCACGCGCCGGGGTTCGCGAAGACCGCACCGCTGGCCACTTGCTCGAGCGCCGGAGCGTGCGTGTGCCCGTAGACATACAGGTGCAGGGCGGGATCGGCCTCGAGCCTCGCGAGCGCGACACGCCGCAGCCCCTCGCCGCGGTCGCGCGGCCGCATGTTGCGGCTCGTGTGCGACGTGCGCAACGCGATCCATGTCGCAATATCCGGATGGATCCATCGAAAGACGCGGATCGCCAGCGGGTTCCGGAGTACGGCGCGCAGCCGGCGGTAGGGCGCGTCTTCCTTGTCGCGCAGACCGTCCCCGTGCTCGATCAGCGCCGGCCATCCCGCGAGCGAGCCGCGCCACGCCCCGATGTGATACGTGACGCCGACATCGCGCGAGAGGATTTCTCCCCCCCAGCAGTCGTGGTTTCCGGCGATCCAGAGCACTTCCACGCCGGCGTCGCGAAGCGCCGCGAGCGCTGCCAGGACGCGAAAGCCGACTCGCGGCATGACGTGGCGCCATTCGAACCAGAAGTCGAACACGTCCCCGTTGAGCACGACGCTTCGCGCCTCCGTCTTCGCCCTCTGCAGGAGCGCCAGGAGCGTCCGCTCGGCGTCCTCCGGAGCGGGCCCGAGGTGCACGTCCGACAATACGAAGCAGGGGCCTTCGAGCATCGGGAGAAGCTATCAGCCCCGCGATCCTTTACAAAGGCGCCGCGAAGGAATTACTTGCTCTCGTGCACACGACCACGACCGAAGTCCGCGTTCGCTATGCCGAGACCGACCAGATGCAGGTGGTGTATCACGCGAACTACCTCGTGTGGTGCGAAGTCGGCCGCACGGACTTTCTGCGCCAGCATGGGATGAGTTACACTGAAATGGAAATGGGCGGCATCGGTCTCGCCGTGTCGGAGTACAGCGTGCGCCTCCATGCGAGCGCGTGCTATGATGACATCGTGCGAATTGCAACCACGCTCACCGATGTGCGCTCGCGCCAGGTCGCGTTCGACTATCTCCTGACCAACGCCGCGACGGGCGAGCGCCTGGCGACCGCGCGGACGGCCCTCGTTTCCATCACACCGGGCGGGCGACCCCTTGCGATGCCGGCCGGGATCAGGACGCGTCTTGAGGCGCTTCGCGGCTGATGCGCACGATGGGTATTGTTGCGGCGGCAGTCCTCCTGGTTGCGACCGGGGGCTGTCGGTACAGTCTCAACGGCGGCGGGCTGCCGACCGACATCAAGAGCGTCGCGATCATCCCGTTCGACAACGAGACCCCCTCTCCGGAGCTGCAGCAGGAGCTCAATGCCGCGCTGCGCAGCGCCGTGGCCTCAAAGCTGGGGCTCAAGGAGGCCTCGGAGGACAAGGCAAGTGCCGTCGTACGGGGGAAAATCGTCAAATATGACCTGGACGTGGCGACTGCCTTCAGCGCCAACCCCGCGCAGGCGACATCGTCGCGCCGGCAATTGCAGGTGACCGTACACGTTGAGATGTTCGACCAAATTCACAATCGTTCGCTGATGGCAAAGGATATCACCGCGAACGGCGACTACCCCGAGGGCGGCGAGGCCTCCGGACGGAAGCAGGCAATCGACAAGATCGTCAGCGACGTCATTCAGGAGGCGCAGTCACATTGGTGAGATCTCGTCGCGGCGCGGGCCGAATCGGGTGTCTCCTCGTACTGCTGATCATCGCCGCGATCGGCTATTTCGGGGCCAACGTCGGCGAAGCGTACTGGAACTTCTACCGGTATCAGGACCGGATGAAGAGCGAGGCGCTGTTTGCCGGTCACAACTCCGACGCGGTGATCAAGGCGCGTATCGCGGGGTTTGCGGACTCGCTCGGCCTGCCGGACCCGGCGAACGAGGTGATCGTTCGCCGCGGCGAGCACGACATCTTCATCTACGCGGATTACGATGTGCGCGTCGAACTGCCCGGCCAGGTGAGGGTGATCCACTTCAACCCGTCCGCTACGGGGACGTTCTGAGTCCCGACCGCCGGATCGCAAGCTTCGATCCGCGGGCCCGGATCATGTCGTGGGAGGCGGCGCGCGCATGGCGGAAGGCCGCGCGCGGACCTGTCGTCTTCACCAATGGCGTGTTCGACCTGCTGCATCCGGGCCACGTCGACCTGCTGCTTGGGGCGCGGGCCGAGGGTGCGCATCTCGTCGTCGGGCTCAACAGCGATGCATCGGTGCGCCGTCTCGGAAAGGGCGCTGAACGCCCGGTGCGGAGCGAGGCGGATCGCGCGATCGTGCTCGCGGCGCTCGCGATGGTCGATGCCGTCGTGGTGTTCGACCAGGACACGCCGCTCGAGCTCGTGCGCTGCCTGGAACCGGACGTGATCGTGAAGGGCGGCGATTATACTCCCGAGCGTGTCGTCGGCGCCGCCGACGTCACGGCGCGGGGCGGCCGCGTGGTGATCATTCCGGTCACGCCCGGCCACTCGACAACTTCGACGATAGAGAAACTTCGTGGCTGATTCTGTGAAAGCCGGCGGCCCGCTTCGAGGGACGCGCGCGGCACATGCCATGCGCGCGGTGACCATGCAGCGCGGTGCGGCGCCGTACGCCGAGGGGTCGTGCCTGATTTCGTTCGGCAACACGCGGGTGCTTTGCGTGGTGAGCGTCGAGGACGGCGTCCCGGGCTGGAAAAAGGGAAAGGGCGAAGGATGGCTCACCGCGGAGTATTCGATGCTGCCGCGCGCGACGCTGACGCGCACGCCGCGCGAGCGCCAGCAGGTCGGCGGGCGAACGCAGGAGATCCAGCGCCTGATCGGGCGCAGCGTGCGCGCGATGATCGACGACTTCAAGTGGGGTGAGTTCACGCTCAAGGTCGACTGCGACGTGCTGCAGGCCGACGGAGGGACGCGCACGGCGGCGATCACCGGTGCATGCGTCGCGGTGGTCGACGCGTTCGACTGGATGGTCAGGACGAACCGGATCAAGCAGTCACCGGTGAAGCGGCGCGTGGCGGCCGTGAGTGTCGGCGTGATCGACGGCGAAGTGCGCGCCGATCTCGAGTACGTGGAGGACGTGAAAGCCGAGGTCGACATGAACGTCGTCATGAGCAGCACCGGCGGATTTGTGGAAGTGCAGGGCACGGGCGAACACGGGACATTCGACCGCGCACAGCTCGACCGCCTGATCGCGATGGCGGTGGCGGCGATCGGCGAGCTCGATGCGGCACAGGTGAAGGCGTTGGCCGGCGCGTGAGCGCGTGAGCGCGTGAGCGCGTGAGCGCGTGAGCGTGGACGCGCCGTCGCTGCTGCTGGCGACGCGGAGCGCGGGAAAGCTGCGTGAGCTCGGGCCGATGCTCCGTGCGGCGGGGTTTGCGCCGCTGACGCTGGACGAGCTCGGCATCGCTGCGGAGCCCGACGAGGATTCCGTCGAGGCGTTCGAGACATTCGAGGAGAACGCGATGGCGAAAGCGAGGTACTACTTCGGCCGCGCGCGGCAGTTCGGCGCGCGTGCGCCCGCGGTGGTGCTCGCCGATGACTCGGGGCTCGAGGTGCGCGCGCTTGGCGGCGCACCGGGCGTGCGGAGCAAGCGATACTCCGGCGCGGCGCTCGAGGGGCAGGCCCTTGACGACGCGAACAACGCCAAGCTGATGGCCGCGCTGCGTGGCGTCAGTGATCGTCGCGCGGGGTACGTGTGTGTGGCGGCGATCAAGACGGAGGGCGGGGAGTGGCACGCGCGCGGCGAGTGCGGCGGGGGGATGCTCGAGGCGCCGCGCGGCAGTGATGGGTTTGGGTATGATGCGTACTTCTTCAGTGAGGAATTGAAGAAGACGTTTGGTGAGGCGACGAGGGAGGAGAAAGAGGCGGTGAGTCATCGCGCGCGGGCTGTCGCAGCGGTGCTCGCCGTTTTTCACGCGCGGAAGTGAACGACGGTAATCGGATGTTGGTCATTGGTTGTCGGCAATCGGAATTGCATTCGCTCTGTTGTCTGTTGACCGGTGCCACGCGCCCCGCTAAGATTCCGTCTTCGGTTCGCGGGGCGTAGCGTAGCCCGGTATCGCGCCTGCTTTGGGAGCAGGAGGTCGCCGGTTCGAATCCGGCCGCCCCGATCGGGAGCGATCGAAAGCAAGGGGAAAGCAACAGCGCAGAGCGAAGAAGCACTCGTCTGAACGGGCGCCAGTAGCTCAGTTGGATAGAGCGGGAGCCTTCTAAGCTCCAGGTCGGGGGTTCGATTCCCTCCTGGCGCGCCTTGCGAAGCAGCTGGATGGAACGGGTTGATGCGAGCGAGCGCCCTTAGCTCAATTGGCAGAGCAAGTGACTCTTAATCACTAGGTTGAAGGTTCGATTCCTTCAGGGCGCATGATGCATGCGAAGGCCGCCATTGGCGGCCTTCGCAGTTTAACTCCCTATCGCTGGGAGCTCAGAGTTCAAGAGCATAACCTAGTGCTCGGGAGTGTCGCAGCTCGCCCTTGAAAGCTCTAAGTTCTTGAAGGGTGAGCAGTGCAATGCGAGCCATGACACGTCC
>JBIOHR010000082.1:0-14015 GCA_044449085.1 Gemmatimonadales bacterium
CACGCTCGGCGATCCGCATCGCAAGCTCCGCGCGCTCCACGTGGCAGGCACGAACGGGAAGGGAAGCGTGTGCGCGACGCTGGACGCCGTGCTGCGCACCAAGGGGCTCCGCACCGCGGTGTACACGTCGCCGCACCTCGTTGATTTTCGCGAGCGGTTCCTGATTGACGGCGTGCCCGTCGCGCCCGAACGAATCGTCGATTTCGTTGACAAGTGGACGCCTGAAGTCGAGCGGCTCGGCGCCACGTTCTTTGAAGCGACCACCGCGATGGCCTTCGAGTTCTTCGCCGAGGCGGAGGTTGACGTCGCGGTGATCGAGACGGGCCTGGGCGGCCGCCTCGACGCCACGAACGTGATTCATCCGCTCGTCGCCGGTGTCGCGACGATCGGCATCGACCACGTGGAGTACCTCGGCGCGACGCGCGAGGAGATCGCGTTCGAGAAGGCGGGGATCTTCAAGCGCGATACGCCCGCCGTCATCGGCGACCCTGACCCCGCGATCCGCCAACTGCTCGCCACCCACGCGCGCACGCATGGCGCGTCGCCGGTGCGGGTCATCTACGACGAGGCCCCGCCCGCCAACGTGCGCGTCGGCGCGGAGGGTACGTCCTTCACGCTCGGCGGGCGCGCATTCACGACGCCGCTGCTTGGCGCGCACCAGGCGGCGAATTCCGCGGTCGCGATCGCGATGCTCGAATCCCTGCCGGCTTCGCTCGTGCCGCGGGAATCCGACGTGCACGCGGGCCTCAGGAATGTCCGCCTGCCGGGGCGATTTCAGCGGGTCGGAAAGTACCTGTTCGACGTCGCCCACAATCCGGCGGGCGCTGCCGTGCTGGCCAGCACCCTTACGGCGATAGGGCCCCGCAGGCCGATCGTTGCCGTACTGAGCGTGCTGGCCGACAAGGACTGGCGCGGCATCATGGAGTCGCTGGCGCCTGTCGTTGACCGCTTCATCCTGACCAATGCTCCGACGGCTCCCCCAAGCCGGGCGTGGAGCATCCCGGATCCGCAGCGCTTCGCGACCGAACGGGGGTGGACGGCCGAGGTGATCCGCGACTTCGACCGGGCATTGCTGCGGGGCGAGGCGGAGGGGGAGACAGTGCTGATCACCGGGTCGTTTCACACCGTGGGTGACGCCATGGCGCGGCTGGAGGTAAGTCCGACCGGCGGCTAGATTTAGGGATGGCAGGCGGAGCGCTCCCGGGGTTCAGAGATTTCTATCCAGACGAGTTCGCGCAGAGGGCCCATATTTTCGGGGCTTGGCGCGAGGTCGCCCGGCGGTACGCGTTTGTGGAATACGACGGGCCGCCGCTCGAGCCGCTTGATCTGTACACCAGGAAGAGTGGCGACGAGATCGCCGGTCAGCTCTACAACTTCACGGACAAGGGCGGGCGCGAAGTCGCGCTGCGGCCAGAGATGACGCCGACCTTCGCCCGCATGGTCGCGGAGCGCGCAAACGCATTGCGCAAGCCGGTGCGCTGGTTCTCGATTCCACAGCTGTTCAGGTACGAGCGTGCGCAGCGGGGGCGGCTTCGCGAGCACTACCAGCTGAACGTGGACATCGTCGGCGAGGCGAGCGAGCTCGCGGACGCGGAGCTGCTCTCGGTCGCGATATCGATCATGCAGGAGCTCGGCCTGACATCGGACGACGTGTGCGCCCGGGTGTCGGATCGGCGGCTGCTTGTTGCCCTATTGATGGAGATCGGCATTGTCGATGACGCGCCGCAGCGTGCCGTTTACGCGGTTCTCGATAAAATTGCCCGCCAGCCACGCGAACTTTCGCAGGAGAAGCTCGCAGCAGCTGGATTGACGAGCGAACAGATTGCGTGCGTCCTTGAACTGCCTGTCACCGAGGATCTCCACGGTCTAAAGCGGGAAACAGCGCAGTCACCGCAAGTGAAGCCCCACGTCGATCGCCTCCAGCGATACTTCGATCACCTGCGTGCTCTCGGTGTGGGCGAATGGGTCAAACTCGATCTCTCGATTGTCCGTGGACTGGCATACTACACCGGCATCGTCTTTGAGCTGTTCGACGCAAAGGGCGAGCTGCGCGCCATCTGCGGCGGCGGACGCTACGACAACCTGCTGAACGATCTCGGCGGCACAGACCTGCCTGCGCTCGGGTTTGGAATGGGCGACGTCGTGCTCGGCGAACTGCTCAGGGAGCGTCACCTCATGCCGGAACGGTCCGGCACCGGCGCAGATCTGTTCTTCGTCGGCGGAAACGGGGCGCTGGCGCACCCGGTTGGCGATGCGCTCCGGCTTGCGCATCTTCTCCGGAATGCGGGGCTGAGCGTCGACTACGGCCTGAACGCCGAACGCTACCAGACGCAGCCGACGCGCAATCAGGTAGACGGCGCAAAGAAATCTGGCGCGCTCGCCGCGATCTGCTTCGATTCGGAATCCGATGTGCTGGTGCAGGGACTTGCCGGGAAGCTGAAGGAAGCACCGAGCAGGAAGTTTGCCGCGCGACCGTTGCTCGAGGGCGACACCGCCGCGATCGCAGCGCTGAAGAGTTGGTTCAGCGAGACCGTTTCCTCCAAGACCCCCAGCAACGACTGATGGCCGACGACAAGAAGCTCACCACCCGCGCGGATGACTTCAGCGCGTGGTACAATGAAGTCGTCCTTCGCGCCGAGCTCGCCGACTACTCGCCGGTGAAGGGCTCGATGGTCATTCGCCCTAACGGCTACGGCATCTGGGAGCGCATGCAGCGTGCGCTTGACGACATGTTCAAGGCGACGGGGCACCAGAACGCGTACTTCCCGCTGTTCATCCCCGAGAGCTTCATGAAGAAGGAGGCCCAGCACGTCGAGGGCTTCGCGCCGGAACTCGCGGTGGTGACGCATGGCGGCGGAAAGAAACTCGAGGAGCCGCTCGTCGTGCGGCCCACGAGCGAGACGATCATCTACCACATGTACGCCAAGTGGGTACAATCGTACCGCGACCTGCCGATTCTCATGAACCAGTGGGCGAACGTCGTCCGCTGGGAGATGCGCACGCGACTGTTCCTGCGCACGCTCGAGTTCCTCTGGCAGGAAGGGCACACCGCGCATGCCACGCACGATGAAGCCGAGCAGGAGGCGCTGGTGATCCTCGGGATCTACCGGCGCTTTGCGGAGGAGTGGATGGCGATGCCTGTCCTCACCGGCCTCAAGAGCGAGAGCGAGAAGTTTGCCGGTGCACTCAGGACGTATTGCATCGAAGCGATGATGCAGGACAACAAGGCGCTGCAGGCCGGCACGTCGCACAACCTCGGCCAGAACTTCGCGAAGGTATTTGATCTCAAGTTTCAGACAGAATCCGGCGATACCGCCTTCGCGTGGAATACGAGCTGGGGTGTTTCGACGCGCATGGTGGGTGGGTTGGTCATGTCGCACGGTGATGACAACGGGCTGATCACGCCTCCGAAACTCGCGCCGGTCGAAGTGGTGATCGTGCCGATCTGGAAGACCGACGAAGAGCGATCGAAGCTCGTCGAGGCCGCGAACAAGCTCAAGGCCGAACTCGCCGGCTGGACCGGCCGCGGCGAGGATCGCATTCGCGTTCACATCGACGCGCGTGAGGGCATGAAGCCGGGCGCCAAATACTACGAGTGGGAGCTGCGCGGCATTCCGCTGCGCCTCGAGCTTGGGCCGAAGGATCTCGAGAAACAGTCGGTATTCTCCGCGCGCCGCGACACGCGCGCAAAAGCGGCCATCCCGATGGCGGGCGTCGCGGCGTCCGTTGCGCAGTTGCTTGCGACGATTCAGGCCGATCTCTTCACGGCGGCCAAGGCGCGGCGCGAGGCCGCCTCCCACCGCGGAAAGATTTCCTACGCGCAGTTCAAGGAAATCATGGACGGCCCGGGCGGGTTCGTGTACGCCGGCTGGAACGGCGACCCGGCGGTCGAGGCGCAGGTAAAGGAGGAGACGAAGGCGACGATCCGCGTGATCCCCGACGCCGAGTTCCGTTCACCGGAGGCCCCGGCGACCTGCCTGGTCACCGGACAGCCCGCCAAGTATGAGGTCGTGTGGGCCAAAGCGTACTGACGGCCGCGTTCGCGCGCCGCGACGGCGCGCTGTACTGCGAGGACGTCGCCGCGGAAGAGATCGCGCGGCAGGCTGGCACGCCGACGTTCGTGTACAGCGCGGCGGTGCTGCGCGACCGGTACCAGCGGCTGACGTCGGCGCTCGCCGGCGTCACGCATCGCGTGCACTACAGCCTCAAGGCGAATGCGAATCGCGGCGTGCTCGGCGTGCTTCGCGAGCTCGGATCCGGCGTGGATGTGGTGAGCGGCGGGGAGTTGTACCGCGCGATGCGCGCCGGCTTCGAGGGGCGCGACATCATTTTCGGCGGTGTGGGCAAGACGGCGCACGAACTCCGTGAAGCCCTGAAGGCCGGCGTCAAGCTGATCAATGTCGAGTCCGAAGCGGAGCTGCACCTGCTCGACGCCATCGCGCGGGAAACCGGCGTCGTTGCGCCGATCGGGTTCCGGATCAATCCCGAGGTGACCGTAGAAAATCCGCACGCCTACATCGCGACGGGCTCGCGCGGGCACAAGTTTGGCATTCCCCATGATGAAATACCGGCGCTCGCCACGGTCGCGCGAACGCTGAAGGGCGTCGACCTGATCGGCCTCGACATGCACGTCGGCTCGCAGCTCGCGACGCTGGAGCCGTACCGTGCCGGACTCGACCGCCTGCGCGAGCTCGCCGCGAGGCTCACGGCGCTCGGGGTGCGGCTTCGTTACGTCGATATCGGCGGGGGACTTCCGGTGCGTTACGACGACGGCGACCCCGAACCGGACCTCGACGCATTTGCGGCGGCGATCCGGCCCGGCGTCGCGGCGATGAACGCGGAACTGATCGTCGAGCCGGGCCGGTTCTTCGCCGCGGCCAGTGGCGTCCTGCTGGCCCGGGTGCTGTACAGGAAGCGCAGCGGCGGGAAAGATTATGTGATCGCGGACGCGGGGATGACCGAGCTGCTCCGGCCTTCGCACTACGACGCGTATCACCTGATCGAGTCGGCGACGCCGAATGGCGAGCGCGTGGTGGTCGACGTGGTTGGCCCCGTGTGTGAGAGCGGCGACTTTCTTGCGCAGGATCGCGAGATGGATGCGGTGGAACCCGGCGATCTGCTCGTGATCCACACGGCGGGAGCGTATGGGTACGTGATGTCGTCGAACTACAATGCGAGGCCGAGAGCGGCGGAAGTGATGGTGGATGGCGCGCGTTTCGCGGTCGTAACCGCGCGGGAATCGTACGACGACCTCGTGCGGCTCGAGCAGGCCCACCCAGAATGGAGGGACGCCTGATGCTCGTTGGGCTGATGTCCGACACCCACGATCGCCTCCCCGCGATCGCGGAACTCCTCAAGCGGATGACCGACCTCGGCGTCGGACTGGTACTCCATGCGGGGGATTTTTGCTCTCCGTTTTCGCTCAAGCCGTTCCAGGACGCGAATGTCGCGCTCGCGGGCGTTTTCGGACGGAACGACGGTGATCCCGAGGGACTGAAGGCGTTCGCGGAGCAGGGAATGGGGCATGAACTCTTCGAATCGCCGCACAGTCTGACGATCGGCGAGCACAGGATTCTCCTCGTGCACGATATCGGCGACGTGACGGCCCGGTCGATCAAGTCGCATCACTTCGTCGTCCATGGAAGCGAGCACCAGCAGTCCATGAAGACGCGCGGTGAGTCGATGATCATCAACCCGGGCGAGGCATGCGGGTGGATCAACGGCGCGCCGACGGCGGCAGTGCTCGACCTGGATTCGAAGCATGTCGAGTTTTTGAAGCTCTCGGAGCCGCAGTGGCAATTCTGAAGTAACAACGGGTGGTTAACATCTGTCTCGCAGTAGCTCTTTCATTGGACCGACAGGCATGCCCTCGCGTATCCTGATCCTCGACTGCGGTTCCCAGTTTACCCAGCTCATCGCGCGCCGCGTGCGCGAAGCACATGTGTACTCGGAAATCCATCCACCGACGCGATCGCTGCAGTGGATCAAGGACTGGAAACCCACCGGCATCATCCTCAGTGGCGGGCCGAACTCCGTCACGGACGACGGCGCGCCGGCGTTCGACAAGGGGATTCTCGACGTCGCACCGCTGCTCGGAGTGTGTTACGGCATGCAGTGGATCACGCACGCCGAAGGAGGCACGGTGCTCGCCGGCGGTGCGCGTGAGTACGGCCGCGCTATGATCACCGTCGACGAACCTGCGGGGATGTTCACCGGCTTCAGGCAGGGCGAGGAAACGCAAGTCTGGATGAGTCACGGCGACCACGTGGACGCACCGCCGCCCGGCTACGTGAAGACCGCGTCGAGCGGCGGCTCGGTTGCCGGGTTCCGGCACGCGACCAGGCCGGTGCACGCGATTCAGTTCCATTCCGAGGTCGCGCATACGCTCCGCGGCGCGGAGGTTATCGCGAATTTCCTGTTTGGCGTCTGCAAGGCCACACCCGACTGGACACCGGAGTCGTTCGTCGAGCGCGAGATCGCGAAGATCCGCGAGCTCGTCGGCAACAAGCACGTGATCTGCGGGCTTTCGGGCGGCGTGGATTCGTCCGTCGCCGCCGCACTGGTGCATCGCGCCATCGGCGATCAGCTCACCTGCATCTTCGTGGACACCGGGCTCCTGCGACTCGACGAGCGCGAGCAGGTGGAGCGCACATTCCGCGCGCACCTCGGGATCACGCTCGTCACGATTCGCGCGGAGGAGCGCTTCATGAAGGCGCTCGCCGGCGAGGCCGAGCCCGAGAAGAAGCGCACGATCATCGGGCATACGTTTATCGATGTGTTCGAGGACGCGGCCGCCGCGGCGGGAAAGGACGCCGCGTTCCTGGTGCAGGGGACGCTGTACCCCGATGTCATCGAGAGCGTGAGCGCCAAGGGCGGTCCGAGCGCGACGATCAAGACACACCACAACGTCGGCGGGCTCAAGCCGGGGATGAAATTCAAGCTGATCGAACCATTGCGCGAGCTGTTCAAGGACGAAGTGCGCAAAGTCGGCCGCGAGCTCGGGCTCCCCGAAGAGATGGTCGGGCGGCACCCGTTTCCCGGGCCGGGCCTCGCGATCCGCGTGCTCGGCGCCGTCGACGGGAAGTCACTCGACACGCTGCGCAAGGCGGATGCGATCTACCTCGAGGAAATCCGCGCGGCGGGCCTCTACGACAAGATCTGGCAGGCGTTCGCGGTCTTTCTGCCGATCCGCTCGGTGGGCGTGATGGGCGACTTCCGCACATACGAGAATGCGATCGCTCTGCGCGCAGTGACGAGCACGGACGGGATGACCGCCGACTGGTATGCGTTTCCGCACGATGTGCTGGCACGGATCTCGAGCCGGATCATCAACGAGGTCAAGGGCGTCAACCGAGTCGTGTACGACATCAGCTCGAAGCCACCCGCCACGATCGAGTGGGAATGACCGCGGCCCAGGCGACACATCCCTCCCAAGCACGGCAAGTTACGGAAGCTGGGTAATGGGAAATCTCGCGCAGCTCCGCCCGACGCGAGGCGAACTGCGCGAGATGATGCGGCTCGCGTGGCCCGTTGTGCTCGCGCAGGTCGGCATCATGCTGATGGGTGTCGTCGATACCGCCATGGTCGGACGGGTCGGCACGTCTGCCGTTGCGGCCGTTGCGCTCGGACACATCTACTGGGTGAATGTGACGATCGGCGGGCTGGGGATCCTCATGGTCCTCGATCCGGTCGTGTCGCAGGCCACCGGTGCGAACGACCGCGCGGGTATCTCGCGGGGCGTCCAGCGTGGCATCATCATGGCGCTCGCGCTCAGCGTGCCTTCGGCGGTGCTGCTGGTGCCCGGAGAGTTCTTCTTCTCGGTTCTTCGTCAGCCGGTCGACGTCGCGCCGGTTGCGGCAACCTTCTCGCGGATCTCGATTGCCGGCGTCGTGCCGTTCTATGTGTTCTTCGCCCTGCGGCAATCGTTGCAGGCAATGGCGGAGACACGGCCGGTGGTGATCGCGATTGTCGTGTCGAATGCAGCCAACTTCGCGCTCGACTACGCGCTCATTTACGGTCATTTCGGGTTGCCGGCGCTCGGGGTGCAGGGCTCTGCGATTGCCACGGTCATCAGCCGGTGGCTCATGCTCGGACTCCTCGTTCATTTTGGCTGGCGGCAGCTGCACGGTGCGATCGTGCCGTGGCGCGCTGAATCGGCGCGCATCGCGCCGCTGCTCAAGATGGTCCGCATCGGAGTGCCGGTCGGTCTGCAGAGCTGGCTGGAGATCGCGGTCTTTACCGGCGGTGCCATCGTGCTCGGTTGGTTCGGATCGGTGCCGCTCGCCGCTCACGAGGTGGCGATCAACCTGGCCGCGCTGACCTTCATGTTTCCGATGGGCGTCTCTGCCGCGGCGGCGGCCATGGTGGGGCGTGCGGTCGGCCGGCAGGACCTCTCTGCCGCACGCAGAGATGCGGTCGCCGCACTCGCCATCGGAACGGCCTTCATGGCGGTGGCGGCGATCGCCTTCCTCACGATCCCACGCCCGCTGGCGATGCTGTTCGTGCACGATCCGGCGACGATCGCGACGGCAGCGTCGCTCATCTTCATCGGAGGCATCTTTCAGCTGTTCGACGGGATGCAGGCCGTCGCCACCGGGGTGCTGCGCGGTACCGGCGATACGCGCGTCCCGATGCTGCTCCACCTTCTGGGATTCTGGGGCGTGGGCATTCCGCTCTGTCTCTGGCTTGCGTTTCGTGCCGGGCTCGGGCCGCAAGGAGTCTGGTGGGGATACGTCGGCGCGCTCGCGGTCGTCGCGACGATCCAGCTCCTCCGCGTGCGCTGGCGACTGCGCCAGGATATTCGGCGGCTGAGGATCGACGAGTCGGCGGAATGGGACGTGGTGGAGTCCGCGTGACGATCCGTTAGAATTCAGAAACCATGACAGCAACCGCGGCGAAATCACCGAAGGGGAATCCGGGAAGTCGACGACTTCTCCGGGTGTTCCGGCGTGTCGCCACCATCATTGCGCTCCTCTATGCGGCAGTGGGCGCCTGGTCCATGTATCGCGCATGGATCCAGGTGCGGACGCTGGAACTCCGTGTGGTCAGCGACAACGTGCGTCCGGGGATTCCAGCGCTGGTCGAAGTGGTTACGTCGGGCGTGACGGTTGTCGACGTGAAGCTCGAGCTCGTGCAGCCCGCGCACTCGGAGACGCTGGCGACGCTGCGCATCGTGCCGGCGCGTCAGCCGTTCTTCAATCCACGCATCAGGCAGGGCACCATGATGCCGTCCTTCACGCCCGAGTTCCTTGCACACTTTCAACCGGGGCCCGCGGTCGTACGCGCGACCGCTACGGGGCATACGAAATGGCTGGTGACGCCCGGGCCCGTAGTGAAGGAAGTGCCCGTCGTGATCGCCGCGCCGGCGAAATGACGGCGCGCTGCGGCTGCTAAACGCCCTTCTCCTCCAGCAACTTCATGAACTCACCGGGCTGCGAAATGCTCAGCAGCCGCTCCGGGACGTCGGGTTCCTTCGAGAACTGCGCGATCTTCCCGAGGACCGGGAGATATTGGTTGGAAACCTCCAGAGGCGGCGCGACGATCAGGAAGAAGAAGTAGACCGGTTTTTCGTCGATGGCCTTGAAGTCGACGCCGTCGCGCTTGCGGCCGAATGCCACACGCAGCTTGTTGACGACGAGCGACCGGCAGTGCGGGATCGCGATCCCACGCCCGATCCCGGTGGACCCGAGGTTCTCGCGGCGCTTGAGCATCTTGAACAGCATCGCCTCGTTCTTCTCGTCCAGTCCCAGCAGGGCGATGAGTTCCTTGAGGACCTCATCTTTGGTGGTGCCGTCGAGGTTCAGTTTGACGGCTTCCTCCGAAAAAAACTCGCGCAGTTCCATGCAGTTCCTCGTGTTTCAGGCGCACACATTGCGCGCGCCGGCTGGTTCGCAGGTATCCGGCTAAGGTAATGCTCGTGCAAAGACGCGTCAAATCGTGACATTGCAAGCATTTGCCGTCCGGTTTACCTTCCAAGGAATGCCCACTTTCCCCTATTCCGTCGCCCACGAGGTGCCGCTCTTTCTGGCGCCCATGGCCGGGGTCTCGGAGTCACCTTTCCGGCGCCTCTGCCGCCGCTTTGGCGCGGACGTGGTCGTGACGGAGTTCCTGTCAGCCGAGGGGATTCGCCGGGAGAACGAGGCCACGCTCAGCAAGCTTCGCTTCGGCGCCGACGAGCGCACGATCGGCGTGCAGATCTTCGGTGGGGAAGCCGGTCCGATGGGCGAAGCGGCCGCACTCGTGACCGACGTATTCCAGCCCGAGTTCATCGACATCAACTTCGGCTGTCCCGTCAAGAAGGTCGTGCGGCGCAACGGCGGGTCGGGCTGCCTGAAGGATCTCGGCCTCGTGCAGGAAGTCATTCGCGCGGTCGCGCGGGCGACCCACTTGCCTGTGACCTGCAAGATCCGCAGCGGCTGGAACGAGGAGATGCGCGACCCTGTCGCGATCGGGCTTCGCTGCCAGGATGCGGGGGTGAAGGCAATCGCGCTGCACCCGCGGACGCGCACCCAGATGTATTCGGGTGCCGCCCGATGGGAGGAGATCGCGAAGCTCGTAGACGCGCTCGACATTCCCGTGATCGGCAACGGCGACATCAAGACAGCGCAGGATGCGTATCGCATGCACCGCGAGACGAACTGCGCCGGGGTCATGATCGCGCGCGGGTCGTTCGGTCAGCCCTGGGTATTCGACCAGACGCGCGCGCTCCTGTCCGGCCTCCCGCTCCCTCCGGCGCCTCCCGTGGCCGTGCGTTTCGAGACGGCGCTTCAGCATGCACGCATGGTCGAGGAGTACGAGATCGACCCGGTCGGGGCGGCGCTCGAGTTCCGAAAGCATCTCGGATGGTACGTGAAGGGGCTTCCGGGTTCGGCCGATCTCCGCAAGCGGCTGCATCAAGTCAATGGATTCGGCGAGGTCGAGGGGATCTTCGCCGACTATCTCTCGATGCGCGTGCGCGGCGACATTCCCGACGACGGTCTCCAACTCGAAGATGAGCTGGTCGAGGCCGAGCACGCATGATCCGCGAGCGGGTCCGAACCCTGCTCGAGGATGTTGCGGCGGGACGGGCCTCGATCGAGCAGGCCCTCTCTCATCTGGACGCGCCGCCCGCGGAATCGCTGGGCTTCGCCACGATCGACCACCACCGGGCGCTGCGCTCCGGCTACCCCGAAGTCGTGTACGGCGAGGGAAAGACCGTCGAACAGATCGTGGCGATCTGTGAGCGGCTTGCCGCGCACAGGGACGGCTTTCTGCTCACGCGCGCCGGTGACGCAGAGCGGGCCGCCGTGACGGTGCGCTTCCCCGATGCGCATGCCAACGCGACGGCGCGCACCGTGCGCCTCGCCGGGTCCGCGCCGCGCCGCGTGGACGCGGCGAAGCAGGTCCTCATCGTGACGGCGGGAACGAGCGACCTTCCGGCAGCCGAAGAAGCGGCCGAGACGCTGACCGCACTCGGGGCGCGCGTCGCGCGGCTCAGCGACGTCGGCGTCGCGGGAATCCATCGCCTGCTGTCGCAGCACGAGGCACTGCGCGATGCCGCGGTAGTGATCGTGATCGCGGGCATGGATGGTGCGCTTCCCTCCGTCGTGGGAGGGCTGGTGCGCGCACCGGTCATCGCGGTGCCTACCAGTGTCGGCTATGGATCGAGCTTCCACGGCCTGTCGGCCCTCCTCGCGATGCTCAACAGCTGCGCGGCGGGGGTGACCGTCTGCAACATCGACAACGGATTTGGTGCCGCGATGGCGGCCGCGAGAATACTGGGCGAGCGGTGATCGGCGACGTCGTGGCGTTCCTGACGGGGGCCGTCGTCACCGTCGCCCTGCGGATATGGTACGTGCGCCGCCGGCGCGCGCACGCGCCACCGAGGGACTCGGGCGCGATCTATCAGCAGCGCGTCGGCGAACGCGGGACTCCCGGCCGCGGCGTGCGCGCGTCGCTCCTCGAGGGCGTGCGCGATCCGGCGAACCCCAACGACGTCACGGAGTCGAACGAGCGCGAACTCGCGGATGACCTGCGGGGCTACCTCGGAGACATCGGCGCGCAGCATGGCGCCGACGATGTGATGTTCTGGATGCGGCGTGACGACGCGACGCCGTTCGTCGGCATTGCGTGGAACCACAAGGGCGCGCCGCCACGCGGACCATGGGGCAACGAGCAGCAGCGCATCCTCGTCGCGTGGGCCGCGGCCGAAGGCATCGTGAGTTTCGACTCGGCGGACGGGCCGCCATCGCTCGCGGCGGCGCGCGTATCGCTCGATGCCGTGGCGACGCTCCCGGCGGGTGGCGCCACCGCAGGCGCCATCGTGCTCCATTCCGCCGGCGGCATTCGAAGCGAGCGTGCCGAGCTCAAGCTCTGGCTTCCGCGCCACGCCGAGCGGCTCACCCAGTTCGTCGAGATGCAGCTCACGCGAAATGAGAGCGCGCGCCAGAACCGCCGGATGCGCGCGCTGGTGCGGTCGTCGCAGAACCTGAGCGCGATGGCGACGCGGCAGGAGCTGGAGCGGATGATCACGGACGAAGTGCTCGAGGCGAGCGGCGCAACGTTCGCGGCGCTCGTGGAGTGGCACGCGGACACGATGGCGGGCGTCGTGCGCTCGGCGACGGAGTTGTACCCGGCTCCCGCACCACCCGAAGGCACGGTCGTCGTCGCGGCGTCGATGGTCGGCGCTGCGTGCGTGGACGGCGTGCCGAAGCACTACACGGAGACGGCGGCGCTTGCCGGGGACGGGCAGCTCTTCAGCGCGACGCAGCTCTTTCCGGTCTGCGGAGCGCTTACGGTCCAGCCGATGCGGCGTGGGACGACGATCATCGGCGCGATCGTGATCGGCAAGCTCGAAGCGGGCGCCATGCGCCAGAGCGATCTAAGGACCACCGCGCTGTTCGCGCAGCTCGCGGGCTCGGCGCTCGAGGCATCGTGGGAGATCGAAGAGGTAAAGAGCACGGCGCGGATCGACCAGCTTACGCAGCTGCCGAACCGCCGGCATTTCGACGACGAGCTCAGGCGGACACTCGACCAGACGGACCGCATCGGGGGCAGCTGCGCGCTCGTCCTCGCCGACGTCGACCATTTCAAGGCGGTCAACGACACGTTCGGACATGAAGCCGGCGACCAGGTGCTGAAGGCCATCGCGAAGGTGATGCGCGAACAGGTCCGCACGACGGAAGCGTCGGCGCGGATCGGAGGAGAGGAGTTCTGCGTGGTGCTGCAGCAGACCGGGCGCGAGGGTGCAATCGAACTCGCCGAGCGCCTGCGCTCGAAAGTCGAAGCGCTCGCAGTTCGCTGGCACGATCGCGACCTGCGGGTGACGTGGAGTTTTGGGATCGCGACGTACGAGTCGGGGGGCGGGGCGGTGAAGCGCGGCCAGCTGTTCGAGGCGGCGGACCGGGCGCTGTACCGTGCGAAGGGGGAAGGGAGGAACTGCGTGCGAACAGCCTGACTGCGAGTAATCGGTGGTTGGCCAGAGGTCGTTGGTTCCTGGCAAACCGGCCGAATACCAGCCACCAATGACCAACGCCCGATTACCCCCGTTAGTGTGTTATATTGAACGCGTTGCGAGGGGGCGACTGGTTTCGATTGTGTAGGTGGCCCCGTGGCAGCGTGCCCAGGTCCTCGGGTTCCTGGTAAAACACTCGGGAAATTCTCAACTGCGAACTCAAACTTCGCTCTCGCTGCGTAAAGCTTAGGCTTTACCGTGGCAGTGCGTGAACGGTAGCCCGCCCGGGGCGATCCTCACGTAACGCAAATCCGGGCTAGCAGGGCGGTGCGCCTTCCGTCGTTCTGCGAAACTTTAGAGGGCTCATCCAGTGGTGGGCGGCCTGGCGGCCAGCTGCTGGAAACATCAATCGCCGGGATACGCACGTAGACGCTGCGGAAGATCTTATGCAAGACGGGAGTTCGAATCTCCCCGCCTCCACCTGAACGGCAGACACGACTTTCGAGAAGCGGGGGCCGGGGGGGCGGCGCCGGGGAGGTGTGGGGGGGGTCATACACCACCAAAAAACATCAAAAAACACGAG
>JBIOHR010000083.1:0-13983 GCA_044449085.1 Gemmatimonadales bacterium
CACCAAGCCGGTTTTCGTCACCTTCTGCGCGTCGCTCGAACTCGCCTTCGCGATGCCGAAGTCCACCACCTTCACCAAGTCGCTGCCGTCGCGCCCCCTCGCGATCATGATGTTGTCCGGCTTCAGATCGCGGTGCACGATCCCATAGTCGTGCGCTACCGCGAGCGCGTCCGCCGCCTGATGGATGATCGAGGCCGCGCGCGGCGCCGGGAGCTGTCCGTTCTTCTCGATCAGGCTCGACAGCGACTCGCCCTCGATGAACTCCATCGCGAGGTAGATCAGGCCGTCCGATGTCTCGCCGAAATCGTAGATGCCGCAAACATTCGGATGATTCAGCCGGCTCGCATTTGCCGCCTCGCGGTTGAACCGCGCGATCGCATCGGGATCGGCGTTCATCCCCGGGTTCATCACCTTCAGCGCGGCCTTGCGCCCCATCTTCACGTGCTCGGCCAGATACACCGTGCCCATCCCGCCTTCGCCGAGCTTCTTGAGGATGTGATACCGCTCGGCCACGATCGATCCGAGCAGGTCGCCCGACGTATTCGAACTCCGCAGTGCGGTGCCGTCGCGCGGGCAGAATCGCTCCGACAGCGGATACTCGGAGCCGCACGTCGGGCAGACTTTCTGGTCGCTCACACGCTCTCCACGCGCAGGGTCTGGTCGCCGATGAGGAATCGCTGGCCCGCTTTCACCACCCGCTCGCCGCGCACGGCGACGGCGACGCCGTTGCGGCTCCCGTCGTCCAGCACGATGAACTCGAGGTCTTCGCTGCGGACTTCAGCGTGCTTGCCGCTCATGGTCTGATCATACGGAAACACCCAGTCGCCCTGATCGCGGCCGATCTTGATGCTGCGCGCCGGTGAGAGGTGCATGGTGTCGCGCGCACTCCCGTCCGCGCGCAACTGCGCGAGCATCGCGATGTCGGCGCTCGGAGTGAAGGAGCCGAGGCGGCGCGTCTGGTCGGCCTCCGGCGGGTGCGGACCCGGATAGCCGAGCCGGCGGAAGCGGATCAGTTGCGACCCGATCAACACGGTGTCGCCGTCCTGCAGCCGGTACGGCCCGTCCGTGAACACCCACGTGCCGTTCCGCGATCCGAGGTCGCGCACGAGCAGCATGCCGTCGCGCAACGAGAGCTGCGCGTGGATCGGACTGAGGAACACGTCCTCGGGAAACCGGATGTCGCCTTCGTTGCGGCCGAACGTGACCTCACCGCGATCGAGCGTGAATGCCTTCTTGACCGCGCCCGCTTCGTCGAGGAGGGAGAGCTTCGGTCCGGTGCCCGTGCCGTGCGCGGTGAAGGACGCGGTGCCGGGCGGCTTCGCGGATTCCCCGTCGATCCTCGTTCCACAATGCGGACAGAACGGGAGCGCCGGGTCCACCGGCTTGCCACAGTGGGCGCACGCCTTTGCCACGCCGCCCCGCTGCGGCGGGGTGGACGACACCCGCGTGTCCGGAATGCCCTTAGGTGGGGGGGGCGGATCCGAGCTGGATGCGCGCTCGGCTTGTGCGCCCGACGACTTTGCAGCCCCGGGCACGGCGATGACACGCGCCCCGCCCTTGATGACGGGTTTTCCGCAGTCGATGCAAAACTTCGACTGCTCGTCGTTTTCACGGCCGCAGAAGCCGCAGCGATTCACTCGTTCATCTCCGATCCCGTCCGGGGCAACCCCGTGGCAACGTCACATTTTCCCGAGCGGGGCGAATATAGAACGGGGTTCGGGTAGCGGCCAGTCGCACACTCCAATATGGTTGTCGCTTATGCGTCCGGGACGACACCGCCGAGCCCTCGCGCTCATTTTCCTTGCAGCCTGTACGCGGACGCACGTGCGTGCCGCGGCACCGTCGCCATCTGTCACGCCCGCCAAGCCGCGGACGTCCGTTGCGCCGCCGCCGAGCGCTCCGGCGCGTCCAGCGGCGGCTCCCGCGCCCTCTGTCGGTGGCACCGCGGCGCCGGCGCTGCCGCCGATCCCCGCCGTTGATGGCCCGCTGAACTTGCATGTCGTCTATCCGTCTCCCAACCAGCTGCTGACGACCCGCGACTCGAACTACATCTTCGGATCGACCGGGTCCGGATCGGCGCATCTCACAATCGACGGTGAGGACGTTCCGGTGTTTCCGAACGGTGCGTTTCTCGCCTGGCTGCGCGTGCCGCCGGACAGCGCGTTGCGCTACGAACTCCGCGCGTCCAAGGGCGACGAGGTGGCGAGCGTCACGGTTCCGATCCGGGTCCGGCCGCTTCCCGAGCCGCTCCCCGATACGGGCCGCCTCGTCGTCGACCGCGCGAGCGTGACGCCGTCCGGCGAGACCGGACTGCGCGGAGACGAGCACGTGCGCGTCTCGGTGCGCGCGCCGGCAAACGCGAGCGTGGTGGTCCGTTTTGGCGACGGCGCGACGCGCGCGCTGACGCACGCGGGCGGCGGAGTCGCGTGGAATGCCGAGGTCGAAGCGCGTGAGCTTGCGCGCGCCGCGACAATCGTCGTGCGCCGTGGCCGTGATTCCGTCGAGCTCAAGACCGCCGCGGTCGCGCAGATGGATGTCGCGCCCCGCCGCTACGTGTCGCTGCTCAACGCGGACGTCGACGCAACGAGCGACACCGACCAGGTGAGCATCCTCCGCCCCTCACCGGACGGCACGTACAAATGGTTCCTCTTTCCGGGCACCGTCCTCGAGCTCACGGGAATTCGCGGCGCGTCGTATCGCGTGCGCCTCGACTCGCATCTCGAGGCGTGGGTGGAGCAGAAAGCGGTGCAGCCGGTCGACGCGGACACGCCGGCTCCCCACCGCACCGCGTCCAACGCGCGCGTCGTTACGGGTGACCGCTATTCCGACCTGCGGATTCCGGTGACAGCCAAATCCGCGTACCAGGTGCAGGAGAGCGGTGATGACCTGAACCTCACGCTCTACGGCACGGTCTCCAACGTGGACATCGTGAACTTCGCGACCGACGATTCAATCATTCGCGACGTGACGTGGGAGCAGGAGGACTCCGATCGCATCAGGTTCACGCTGCACCTCCGCCACGCTCCATACGGCTGGCTGGCGCTCTGGGAGCACGGCACCTTCGTGCTGCGCGTGCGGCGCGCGCCGATGGTCGACGCTCGACATCCGCTCGCGGGGCGCGTGATCGCCGTGGACGCCGGCCATCCGCCGATCGGCGCAACCGGCCCGACCGGTCTCTACGAGGGCGACGCCGTGCTCGCGGTGGCGCAGCAGCTGCGCACCATGCTCGAGGCCCGCGGTGCGATCGTCGTGATGACGCGCACCGCACCCGGCCCCGTTGCCCTCGGCGATCGTCCGATCACCGCGCGCCGCGCGAACGCAGAAGCGTTCGTGAGCGTGCACCTCAACGCGTATCCAGATGGCGTCAACCCATATCGCGCGCGAAATGGCACCAACACCTATTTCTTCTTTGATCACGCCGAGCCGCTCGCGCGCGCGGTCCAGCGCGGGCTTGTGCGCGAGATCGGGCTCCCCGACATGGGGATCAACTACGACAACCTCGCGGTCGCCCGTCAGACCTGGATGCCGGCGATCCTCTGCGAGGGTGCCTTCCTGATCATTCCCGAACAGGAAGCCGCGCTCCGCGACGAGGCATTCCAGCAACGGTACGCCAAGGGGATCGCCGACGGTCTCGAGGAGTATTTCCGCTCGCTCGCGGGCAAACCGTGACGCGAGCGGTGCGCATCGCGGTCGCGCAGGCTGTACGCGCGCTCGCCGCGCTCGTCGCGCTGGCGGCCGGTACCGCGACGTTTGCCGGTGATGCGTCGGCGCAGGTCGCGCCGGACCTTCACTGGCAGACGATCACCACCGAACATTTCCACGTCAACTTCGCGCCCGGGCTGGAGTCGATCGCGCGCCGGGCGGCGGGAAGCGCCGAGCGGGCGTACATGCGGCTCTCCGCGGAACTGCATCCGCCGCGCGCGCCGCTCGATCTCACCGTCGCCGACAACCTCGACGTCTCCAACGGCTACACGACCGTCTTTCCGACGAACCGCATCGTGATTTACGCGCGGCCGACGGTGGACGCGACGTCGCTGGGCTTCCTCGACGACTGGATCGACCTCGTGGTGACGCACGAGCTGACGCACGTCTTCCACCTCGACCGGACGGCAGGCTGGTGGGGCGTCGCGCAGCACGTGTTCGGACGCAATCCGTTCCTCTTTCCGAACCTCTATACCCCGAGCTGGCTCGATGAGGGGATCGCCGTGTACTACGAGTCGCGCCTCACGGGCTCCGGGCGCATCGTCGGCAGCGATCACGCGATGATCGTGCGCGCGCAGGCGCTCGACGGCGACACTCCCCGCCTGAACGCCCTCTCCGCGGCGACGCAGAGGTACCCGCTCGGCCAGGTGCCCTATGCGTACGGCTCGCTGCTCGTGGATTTCATGGCGCGCACGGCGGGCCCGGAGAAGATGCGCAAATTCGTCGACGCGAGCGCCGCGCGGACGATCCCGTTTCTGCTCAACGGCAATGCTAAACGGGGCTTCGGCATCACCTTCGACAGCGGGTGGCGCGTGTGGACCGACTCCATCCGCCGCAACGCGTTTTCCATCGCTTCCACGAGTGCTCCCGTGCACGAGCTCACGGCGCGCGGCTGGACCGCGGAGCGGCTCCGCTGGATTGACGCCACGCACGTCGGATACGCGGACGACGACGGCCGGTCACTCCCGGCCTTTCGCGAGGTCGCGACCACCGGCGGGAAATCCACCGTGCTCGCCGTGCGCAAATCCCTCGACGTCACGTCGATTCTTCCCAACGGTGCGCGCGTCTTTGCCGAGCAGGACTTCGTGGATCCCTACACGATTCGCAACGATCTGTATCTCGAGGCCGATGGGCGGACGCAAAGGCTGACGCACGGTGCGCGGCTCATGCAGCCGGACGCGCGGCTGCGCGCGAACGCGGCGGCGGGCGGGGCGGCGGCGCTCGATATCGTCGCCGCCCAGGTCACACAGGGCGCCGATCGCCTCGTGCGCGTACGCTTCGACGGGGGCGCCGTCCGCATCACGCCGCTCACGGGATCGAGCCCCGATACCGTGTGGTCCGAGGCCAGGTGGTCGCACGACGGAACGCGGATCGCCGCCACGCGCTGGACGCATGGCGGCGAAACGGAAATCGCGATTCTCGATACCACGGGGCGCGAGGTGAAGGGCCTCGCGCGTGCGCATGCGGTGATGGGCGCGCCAAGCTGGGCGCCGGACGATCGCGCGATCTATTTCACGAGCGACCGGAGCGGGCGCGCGGCGCTGTACCGCGCGCTGGTGGACGACGGCTCGCTGGTGACGGTCGCGCAGTCGGCGACGGGGCTGTTCGAGAGCGAGCCGAGCCCGGACGGCGCGCAGCTCGCGACGCTGCATTTTCGCGGCGACGGATTCCACGTGGCGCTCGTGCCGGCGCAGGGTGACTTCCGCGCGGCGGATTCGTCGAGCGTGTTCCCGGCCTCGCGGCACGACACGACCGTGACGGTCGCCACGCCGGCGCGCACGTATTCGCCGTTGCGCTCGCTCCTGCCCCGCTACTGGCTTCCGTCCCTCGAGCAGAGTGACGATCGTCGCGCGATGTACGGGTTCGTCACCAGCGGAAGCGACGACATCGCGCGCCACACGTACGAGGTGCAGGCGACCTACGAGCCGCGGCGCCAGGAGCCGGACTGGAACACCTCGTATCAGTACGCCGGTTTCGGCAATCCCGTCCTCGGCGTGACCACGCAGGAAGACTGGCAGCACGGCGCCGTCACCGGCATGACGGCGTCGGGCGCGCGGGTGACTGCCGGCACGCTCGCGCGGCGGCGGCTGATCGTGGACGCGGCGCTCACGATGCTCCGTCCGCGCGTGAATACGAATTCGTATCTCTCGCTCGGAGTGGAGTCGGAGTGGCATGACTATCGGACGGAGCCGCCGTCGCTGATCGCGCGGCTCGACTCGGCGTACACGAAACTGTATACGTACCACGCGCTGTTCGTGAACGCCGGATGGAGCAATGCGCGCGAGCCGGACCTGGCGCTGTCGCGCGAGGACGGCATCTCGATCGCGGCGTCGGCCAAGCAGCGCTGGCGCACGGACAACCCCGGCGCGACGACGAGCGCGATGGTGCTTGGCGTCGCCTCCGCGTACAAGTCGCTCGACTTTGCGGGATTCGCGCACCACGTGCTCGCGCTGCGCGTCGCGGCCGGGTGGGAAGACAAGAACTCCGTTGACGCGCTCGACGCCGGCGGGATAAGCGGGTCGACGCTGAACATCGCGCCCGGGGTCACGCTCGGAGATCCGCAGCGTACGTTTTTCACACGCGGCTTCCCCGCAGGAGTACAGGAAGGGACGGTTGCGCTCGGCGGAAACCTCGAGTATCGCGCGCCGATCGTGCTGCCATCGACCGGACTGATGATGCTGCCGGTATTTTTCCAGCGCGTGAGCGCCGTTGTGTTCGGCGACGCGGCGACGGCGTGGTGTCCGTACGGAAATCCGGGGTCGTCGGTGTGTCCGTCGTTCGCGGCGCGTGATCTCATGGCGAGTGTTGGCGCTGAACTGCATGTCGATGCGGCGTACGAGTACGATGTGCCGTACACGTTCAGGCTCGGCGTGGCGACGCCGGTGGCGGGGAGGCGGTACTTCGGCGGTGGGAATGTGGCCGTGTACTTTGCGCTCGGGTTGGCCTTTTAGGCGTGAGCGGCAACAGCGGGTGAGCAGCCGTTGGTCGTTGGTTCTTGGCGTTCAGTCACGATCTTCCATCTTCCATCTTCCATCGCTGTTGAGAGTCATGATTGATCCGACTTCGTTCATTCACGACACCGCCGTCGTCATCGGCAATGTGCACCTCGGCGCGCGATCGAGCGTCTGGCCGACGGCGGTGATTCGCGCTGATTGCGATCGCATCGAGCTCGGCGACGACAGCAACCTGCAGGATGGCGCCGTGCTGCACTGCGATGAGGGGATTCCGTGCATCATCGGGAAGCGCGTGACGATCGGGCACCGCGCGATCGTGCATGGCGCGCTGGTGCACGACGATGCGCTGATCGGCATGGGCGCGATCGTGCTCAATAAAGCGGTGGTGGGGCGGGGAAGCCTGATCGGCGCCGGCGCGCTCGTGTCGGAGGGGACCGTGATTCCGCCGGACAGCCTGGTGCTCGGCGTGCCGGGAAAAGTCGTGCGTGCGCTGAAGCCGGAGGAGCGCGACCGGATGGCTTCGGGGCACGTTTCGTACGTGGGCATGCGCGAACGGCATCGCGCCGGCGAGTTTCCGCGGCATCGGTAACTGCGGTGCGCGGAGCGGAAGGGGAGTGCGGAGTTCAGCGTCCCGCATTCCTTCTCCGCACCGCGCACCGGGCCGAGTTCTGTCTCCCGGACTCCTTCTCCGCACCGCAATGGGGCGAACTGTGACGTGACGGAGCGCGTCTTACCTCGTCGCTAATGCACAACGTGCGAGCAAGCAACCCACTGGCGAAGCCCGCCCGAAGCCCGTACTCTTACCTCCCCCGCAGCACGGAGCGAAATCGCGCGGGTATTACCACAATGTGTGATTCTGTGTTCATCCACACCGCCGTCACCGATCTGTGACTTTGCGATTTCAAGTTATTGATTCATAACGACTTATTTCCTTATGGCGCGGACTCACGACTGCCCGTAGCTTCATCCCCCTTGGCTTTGGCTCCACCAGAAGCAAACCAGAAGCCAACCAGAACCGCCCGATCGCGCTTCCCCCGTTTCTTAGATTTCAGATAGATCACTCGTAGGAGATGTCGGAAATGCCGCTGCCTGCCAACCCCCCCGCTACGCCCGCGTCGCTCAACGGCAACGCGCGCACCGTTCTAGAGAAGCGCTATCTGGTCAAGGACAAGACAGGCAAGGCGGTAGAAACGCCGGAGGACATGTTCTGGCGCGTGGCCACCGTGGTGGCCGAGGCAGACAGGCGGTACGGGGCGACAGATGAGCAAGTCGCGGCAACCGCCGCAACGTTCTACGCGCTGATGACCCAGCGCCGGTTCGAGCCCAACTCACCCACTCTAATGAACGCCGGCCGTCCCCTGGGACAGCTGTCGGCGTGCTTCGTCCTTCCCGTGGACGACGCGCTCAGCAACGGCCACGCGGGTATCTACGACACACTCCGCTCGATGGCGCTCATTCACCAGAGCGGTGGCGGCACGGGCTTCTCGTTCTCGCGCCTGCGCTCCAAGGGCTCGATGGTGCGCTCGACGACCGGCGTCGCGAGCGGCCCCGTGAGCTTCATGAAGCTCTACGATGCGAGCACCGACGCCGTTAAGCAGGGCGGCACGCGTCGCGGCGCGAACATGGGAATCCTGCGCGTCGATCATCCAGATATCCTGGATTTCATCGCGTGCAAGGAAGACCTCACGCAGATCGTCAACTTCAACATCTCGGTTGGCGTCACGGACGTCTTCATGAAGGCGCTCGAGGTCGATGGCGACTACGATCTTGTCGACCCCGTCAGCAAGAAGGTCACCGGCACGCTCCACGCGAAGGACGTCTGGGACAAAATGCTCCTCGGTGCGTGGCGCACCGGCGAGCCCGGCGTGTTTTTCATCGACGAGGCCAACCGCTACAACCCGGTGCCGCACCTCGGCGAGTACGAGGCGACCAACCCGTGCGGTGAGCAGCCGCTCCTTCCGTACGACGTCTGCAACCTCGGCTCGATCAACGTCGGCTACTACGTCAACGATGGTGCGGTCGACTGGGATTCGTTCGCCAGGGACATCCATCTCTCGTCGCACTTCCTCGACAACATCATCGACGTCAACAAGTATCCGCTGCCGGAAATCGACGCGCTCGCCAAGCGCATCCGTCGCATCGGCCTGGGCGTGATGGGCTTTGCCGACGCGCTCGTGCGCCTCGGCATTCCGTACGACAGTGCGGAAGGCGTGGAGTTCGGCCGCAAGGTGATGGAGTTCCTCGACGTGGAAGGGAAAAAGGAAAGCGAGCGGCTCGCTGGTGAGCGCGGCGCGTTCCCCGAGTGGTCGCAGAGCATCTGGGGGCCGGACGCGACCTGCGCGCGCGATGCTTCAGGTGCGCGAATTCGCCCGATGCAGATGCTCCGCAACTGCAACGTCACCACCGTCGCGCCCACCGGCACGATCTCGATCATCGCCGGCTGCTCGAGCGGTCTCGAGCCGCTGTTCGCGGTCGCGTTCATGCGCAACCAGGCCGGCGTGCGCATGCCGGACGTGAACGAGGACTTCACCGCGATCGCGCAGCAGGAGGGCTGGTACAGCGCCGATCTCATGGAGCGCATCGCGAACGCGGGGCACATCAACTTCCCCGAAGTGCCCGCCAAGTGGCAGCGCGTGTTCGTGACCGCCAATGCGATCGCGCCCGAGTGGCACATCCGCATGCAGGCGGCGTTCCAGGAACACTGCGATTCCGCAATTTCCAAGACGACGAACTTCGCCGGGAGCGCGACACAGGAAGACGTGCGCGCGATCTACGAGCTGGCCTACAAGTCGCACTGCAAGGGCGTCACGGTGTACCGCGATGGCTCGCGCGACAATCAGGTGCTCTCGACCGGCGCAACGGAAGTCGCGAAGGCCGAGCGTGAGAAGACGGGCGAGTATCGCGTGGAGGTCGCCGATCTCCACAGCGCGATTGCGGAGAAGGACGCCGAGATCGAGCGGCTCAAGAAGGTGCTGTTCGATGTCGAGGCCGAAAATCTGCAGCGGCGCCAGAAGCGCGCACGCCCCGACACGCTCCGCTCGACGTCCATCAAGAAGGAAACGCCGCTCGGCGTGATGTTCGTGCACATCACCGAGGATGAAAAGGGCCAGCCGTTCGAGGTGTTCATCAATCTCGGCAAGGCCGGCGGCAGCGCGATGGCCGATGCCGAAGCGGTCGGCCGCCTGATGTCGCTTGCGCTGCGCTCGGGCGTTCCCGTACAGGCGCTGCACCGCCAGTTGCGCGGCATTTCCTCCGATCGCGCGGTGGGCCTCGGACCAAACAAAGTGCTCTCCATGCCGGATGCGATCGGCCTCGCGCTCGAAGACTGGATGAAGATGAAGCAGGGCGTGCAGCAGGAGCTGCTCGCGTCGAGCGAAGCCGTTCAGCCGGAACTCACGCTGAAGCCGGAGAGCGTTAAGGTCCGCTCGATCTCAGGTGGAATGGAAAAGGCTGCGATGTTCGAGGGGGCAGGAAATGGCGGCGAGGCGTTCATCGGCACGTGCCCGGACTGCGGATCGCAGCTCGAGATGGCGGAAGGGTGTGCGAAGTGCCATGTCTGCGGGTTTAGCGAGTGCGGCTGACACACTACCAAACAGCTGATGGCTTTGAAACTGCCTTGCTGTGAGCCGCTACCTGTGAGCTGCTAGCTGTGAAACAAACTGCGACGGGACCGATCGGTGTTGATCGGTCCCGTCGTCGTTCCCCCACCGGAGAGCGCTGGCCTTTCTGGCGGTGCAGTTCGCCAACCGTCGTGCCTTATCCGGCCGTTTGGTGGAATCCGTGGAAAGCGGTGGCAGTTGTTGTTCCCGCCCGTGGCATTTTGTTGATCCGAGGCTGGTTCCGTGTGATCTGTGGTGAGCAGTCAAGAAGCCTTACCACGGATTCGCCGAACCAGCCGCGGATCAAACGAAAAACAAAAACTCAGGCGGTTGCGCCGCGATAGAACTCCTCATAACGGTCGAGCCACGGCCCCAGCGCGTAGCGCTCGTCGAGCCGCTTGCGCGCTGCAGTGGCCCGAGCCGCGGCGGCGGGTGCGGCGGTGAAGACCTGGCCGAGCGCTGCCGCGAATTCCTCCGGTGCCTCTGATCGCACGAGGATCGCCTCCGCGGGCGATACGACGTCCGGCACCCCGCCAACGGCGGTCGCAACGATCGGCACGCGCGCGGCCATCGCCTCGAACAGCACCATCGGCGTTCCCTCAGTGCGGGAGCTGAGGGCGAACGCGTCGAACGCCGCCATGCACTGGCCCGCGCCTTGAACTGCACCCGCCCACGTGACGCGAGAAGCCACACCGAGTTCGTTCGCGAGTTGCTTCAGTGCGTCGCGCTCGGGTCCGTCGCCGATCATCACCAGGCCGACCTCGGCCGGCAGGTGCGCCAGTGCGCGCACCATGACGTCGGCGCCCTTTTCGAGCGAGAGGCGTCCAACCCAGCCGATGAACCGGCCCGACGACGCCAGTCCCAGGCGGGCGCGCGCGGACGTGCGGTCGAGCGGGGTGGCGCCGCTCCACGCGTTAGGGCACAACGCAACGACGGCGCTCGGAACCCCGCTGCGCACGAGCCTGGCCTGCAGCGGGGCCGATACGGCTACTACGACGTTGAAGCGGCGCCACGCCCGGCGCTCCAGCCATTCGAACAGCCGGCCTTTGACGTCGGTGCTGGCGAAGCCGTGCGCGGTCGAAACGAGCGCGCTCCCGGCCGCGCGCGCGGGTTTGGGCGCGAGCACGTCAGTATGGTAGCCGTGCGTGTGCACCACGTCCGCACCGAACGCCTCTGCGGCAGTCCGAATTGCCTCCTGCTCCTTCCGGTATGCCCGGTGTGCGACGCGCACGACAGTCGCGCGGACTCCCGCGCGCTCGAGCATCTCCACGATCGTCGGCGTCGCGGACCCGGCCGTCAACAGCATGAGCACTTCCGTGGGCAAGCCGCGCGCCGAGCGGCCCGCAGCCAGCTGCAGCACGACCTGCTCGAGCCCGCCGAAGCTGGCCGGCGCGATCACGTGCAGTACCCGGAGTTGTGGAGCTGGCATAAGCGCAGAGCGGCGGCGGGAGGAATGCTGGCTACCAACGGACGCCGCATATAATACTCCGTGTACGAACAGGGTACGAACTTCGCGATACGGCCACAGTACGCACGAACGACTCCGGAGCGTTTTGACATGCACAGCGATTTCATGCGCGGCAGCGTGAGGTAGCCTTGTCCGCCGAAACACTCAGTACCCTCACGCCCAGACCTGGCCAGACGCTGTTTGCCCTGAACGGCGCGGCCGAGCTCGCCGACCTCGCCCGCGGCTCCAGCCTCGGCGGCCGCATCGAGGAGCTGCGCGGAAAGTGTGTGCTGCTCTCGACCAGCAGCCAGCTCGCCGCCGCCCTCGCGCTCATCCAGCTCGACGGCGTTGCGCGCCGCATCGTGCTGTTCACGCCCGACTTTCCGGTCGAGCACATGTCCGCCGTCGTCGCCACCGCTGGCGTGGAGGCGGTCGTGTCGGATCGCGCCGCGAGCGAGATCGGCGTCGCGGATACCGGCTGCTTCGTCGCCTGTTCCGTGAAAATCACGCCGTCGGCGACGCCTGACCGGAGCGGGTCCAAGCCGACGGAGTGGATACTCTTCACGTCAGGCACGAGCGGCGTTCCGAAGATGGTGGTGCACAGCATATCGAGCCTTGCCGGGGCCATCCAGCGCTCTGCGGGTACGGCGGATGAGATCGTGTGGAGCACGTTCTACGACATCCGCCGCTATGGCGGACTCCAAATTCTCCTGCGAGCCGTCCTGGGCGGCACGTCGCTGGTCATCTCCGATGCGCACGAAGCCGCGCCGGATTTTCTCGCCCGCGCCGGCGCTCATGGCGTGACCAACATGACGGGAACTCCGTCGCACTGGCGGCGCGCGCTCATGAGTTCGTTCGCGCACAGGATCTCGCCGCGCTACGTGCGGCTGTCCGGCGAGATCGCCGATCAGGCGATCCTCGACGGCCTCCGCGACTGCTATCCAGCGGCGAAGATCGTGCACGCCTTTGCGTCGACCGAAGCCGGCGTCGCGTTCGAGGTGCACGACGGCCGCGCGGGTTTTCCGGCCGACGACGTCGAGCGTCCGCGGACCGACGTCGCGCTGAAAGTCGAGGACGGGTCGCTCCGGATCCGCTCCGCGCGTACGGCTTCGCGCTACCTTGGCGACAACGCGCCCCCGCTGCTCGACGCCGACGGCTTCGTCGACACCGGCGACATGCTCCAGCTGCGCGACGGCCGCTATCATTTCAGCGGACGCCGCGGCGGGATCATCAATGTCGGCGGTCTGAAGGTCCACCCGGAAGAAGTCGAGTCGGTGATCAACCGGGTTCCGGGCGTGCGGATGTCGCTCGTGAAATCGAAGAAGAATCCCATCACCGGGGCGATCGTCGTCGCGGACGTCGTGATGACCGCTGCTCCCGGCGGGAGCGACGCGGCCGGCCGGGCCGACACGCTCAAGCGCGAAATCATCGACAGCTGCCGCGCGGCACTGGCGGCGCACAAAGTGCCAACCATCATTCGTATCGTTCCCTCGCTCGACGTCACCCCTTCCGGAAAACTGGTGCGTGCCGATGCGTAACGTGATCGTGACAGGTGGGAGCCGTGGACTCGGGCTGGGGATTGCGCGCACGCTGCGAGGCGCGGGCTATCATGTCATTGCGATCGCGCGCAAGCCGAGCGATTCCCTCGATGCGCTCGCGAGCGCAGGCGCTGGCGGCGGCTCCGTCGAGTTCAAGCCGTTCGACCTCGAGGAGATCGCGGCGATTCCCGCGCTCGTGAAGATGATCCACAAAGAGTTCGGACCCATCTACGGCCTGGTGAACAACGCGGCTATCGGCACGAGCGGTTTGCTCGCGACCATGCCCGATGAGGCGATCGAGCGCCTCATGCGTCTCAACACACTCTCACCGATCATCATGACCAAGTACGTCGTCCGGTCGATGATGGCCCACGGCGGCGGCCGGATCGTGAACATCTCATCGATCGTCAGCAGCACCGGGTTCAAGGCGCTCACGGTCTACGGCGCGACGAAATCCTCGCTGATCGGGTTCACGCGCTCGCTCGCGCGCGAAGTCGGGCCACTCGGCATCAATGTCAATGCGGTCGCGCCGGGATTCATGGACACGGCGATGACGGACGGCATGGAGGCCGGACAGCACGACCGGATCGTGCGGCGGAGCCCGCTTCAGCGGCTCGCGGAGGCGGAGGATGTTGCGGGAGCAGTGGAGTTCCTGCTCAGTGAGCGGGCGCGGAATATTACGGGGACTACGGTTACAGTCGACGCAGGGAGTACGGCGTAAGGAAGAGGGGCGAGACCAGGGG
>JBIOHR010000084.1:0-13930 GCA_044449085.1 Gemmatimonadales bacterium
CGCGCCGTCATTGCGGTTCCCCCAAAGTATTCGCTGTTGTAGCATCCGCGGCTTGTTCTGCGAAATCCGTGGAAGGCAGTTGTAGCTGCCGTCTCCTCACTTCCATCGGAACAGCTTCATCGCCACCGCGTAGCAGAGCACGATCCAAAACGCGATCACCCCGAGCTGAGGCATCACGGAGACAAGTGATGCTCCCTGCAGCATGTTCGCGCGCAGGGCGTCGTTCACCGCGGTCAGCGGCAGCGCCCGCACGAACGGCTGCATCACATCAGGAAAGTGGCTCGCCGAGAAGAACGTTCCGGACAGCACCCACATCGGGAGCATGATCGCGTTCGCGAGCCCCGACACCGCTTCGACCGTCTTGGCACGGGTTCCGACGAGCAGGCCGAGGCCGCTGAAGCTCAGCGCGCCGAAGACCGCGATGAACATCAGCGAGGCGATCGAGCCGCGCAGCGGAACGTGGAACACGAGCACGCCGAAGCCGACGAGCGCGATCACCTCGAACGTGAGCACCACGAGGCGCGAGATCAGGAACGACGTGAAAAACAGCGCCGGGGACATCGGCGTGGCGATCAGCCGCTTGAGCAGCCGCTTGCGGCGCAGGTCCACGAGCGCGAAACCGAGGCCCCACACGCCGCTGCCGAGCAGGTTCATGCCGAGCAGGCCCGGGACGAGGAAGTCCACGTAGCGCGAGCCGAGCGCGGTGACGTAGTCGTTCGACGTCGCGATCGGTTCCACCCGGCCGGCCGCGTGCTGCAGCGCGTCGTCCGTGATCAGGCGCGCGGTGCGCGATTCGTCGCGTGCGGGATCGTAGCGGTAGGAAATCCCGCCGGCCGAATCCTCGACCACGATGAGGGCGATTTTTCCGTCGCGCAGCGCCTCGAGCGCCGAGTCCGCCGTCATCCTGTGCACGACGACGCTCTTCGACTGTGCGAGCAGCGCGGCAGCATCCGGCGCCGGGCGATTTCGTGCCTCCACCACCGCGACGAGCGCCGTGTCCGCCTGCTTGCCGCGGAATGCGAGGCCGAGCCCCGCCGTCAGCAGCACCGGGAAAATGAAAACCCAGAACAGCGCCTCGGGCTCGCGGATGAACTCGCGAAAGCGGACGGCGGCGAGCTGGACGATCTGCGCATCGCGCCACGTACGCGGCGTGCGCGGCACCTCGTGGCGGTCACTCATCGCGCAGGTGCCTTCCGGTGAGCGACACGAACACGTCCTCGAGCGTCGCCGAGTGCGTCTTGAGCTCGGTGAGCGGCGCACCGTGCGCGGCGAGATACGCGAGCAGCGCCGGCACGGCGAGGTGCAGCTTGCTCGCCTGCAGCGAGTAGGTGCCCGCGTCGAGCCGCGCGTCGATCACGCCCTCGAGCGTCCTGAGCTCGCCCAGGGCGAACGGCTCGGTGCCCGCGGACGCGAACTCGATCATCTGCTCCGCACCCAGCGACGCGATCAGTTCGGCTGGCGTGCCCCGTGCAATCACCTTGCCATGGTCCACGATCGCGATGCGGTCGCACAGCCGCTCGGCTTCGTCCATGTAGTGCGTCGTGAGGACGATCGAATGTCCCGCCGCGCGGAACTTGTCGATGAGGTCCCACATCTGGCGTCGCGACTGCGGGTCGAGGCCCGTGGTCGGCTCGTCGAGGAAAAGCAGTTCCGGATCGCCGATCAGGGCGCATGCCACCGCGAGCCGCTGCTTCTGCCCGCCGGAGAGCGCGCTGATCCGCGCCCCGGCTTTTTCCTCGAGCTGGACCTGCGCCAGCACGTGATCCACGTCGTGGGGATGCTCGTAGAAACTGCGAAAGAGCGCGAGCGTCTCGCGGACCGTGAGCTTGTCGGAGAGCTGCGTTTCCTGGAGCGAGATGCCGATGCGCTGGCGGAGCGCCTTCGCCTCGCGCTCCCAGGTGCGGCCCAGCATCTCGACGTCGCCGGAGTCGCGGTCGAGCAATCCTTCACAGATTTCGATCGTCGTCGTCTTGCCGGCACCGTTCGGACCGAGCAGGCCGAAGCACTCCTGCGTGCCGACGTCCAGGTCGAGACCGTCGACCGCGACGACGTCGCCGTAGGACTTTCGGAGGCCGCGAACGACGAGCGCGGCGGTTGGTGAGCCTGCGGATGGCATCTCGGAGGGCGCGAAGGTGTGGGGGCGGAGTACAATGCTTAATCGGGGTGGCCGGAAGCTGGAAGTCGGAAGCCGGAGACGCGGAAGTCGGAGTACATCGGTTGCCCGCAAGACTTCCGGCTTTCCGCGAAACCCGGCCAAGCCACCCGCCGTATAAACAGCACGCGTCCGCCGCCCTCACCGAAGACTCCGTCCACCATGATCCTCCTCCCGATCGCGCTTGCCTTTCAGGTCCAGGTCAGCGTATCCGTCGGGTCCGATTCCGCGGAGAAGGCGCGCGAGAAGCTCCAGCGCGCCGAGATGGAGGCGCGATCGGAAGCCGGAGGACCGCCGCGCCGCCCGCGAACATTCCACCGGATTCCGCTCACGGACGCGCTCCGCGCGAGCGCATTCAAGGACCCGGCGGCGCGCACGCTTCTCCTGCGGGCGCGCGTCGCGCGCCTCCAGCAGGACTCCGCCCTCGCGAGCTACGACGCCACCACCTACCAGCGCATTTCCGCGGGCCTCGGATTCAAGGTCTTCGGTCGGGACCGCCTCGCGATGCGCGCCGAAGAGTCGTCGCACGTGCAGTGGGAGCGCGGTCGCGGCGCATTGGTGGACGTGACCGGCGCGCGATCGGTCGTGCCGATCGTCGGGCTGACCAAGAGCACCGCGAACTCGCGGGGCGGGTCGGGCATGGACATCGTCGGGATGTCGCCGCTGCCGTATTACCCCGGTCGCGACGACCTGTGGATCGGTGGAGGCCTCGCGCAGGCGCAAGTGGACGAAACCCAGTTCGTGCACCCGATTGCCGAGGGCGCCGAGGCGTACTACACGTACCAGACCGGCGATTCGGTGCTGATGACGCTGCCGGACGGCAAGAAGCTCACCCTCCGCGAGCTGAAGATCGCGGCGCGGTGGCCCAAGTGGAACCTGAGCGTGGGCTCGTTCTGGTTCGACGAGACGAGCGCCCACCTCGTGCGCGCCGTGTATCGGATCTCCCTGCCGATGGACGTATGGGCCGAGGTCAAGGAGGAGAATCACATCCGCCAGGAGGACCGGCGGGTGCGGGACAGCACGAACCTCGCGAGCGGCCGCGCGGTGGATTCGGGTGCCGTTCGTGCGCGCCGCGGGTCCGCGCGCCCGCCGCAGGATGACGATCCCCCGGCGCTGGCGAAGGCGATGCTGTCGCCGCTGAAAGTGGACATCTCCGCGATCACGATGGAGTACGGATTTTACAACCAGCGCTTCTGGCTGCCGCGCACGCAGTCGCTCGAGGGGGAAGCGCAGGTGAGCTTCATGCGCGTGCCGGTGACACTCGAGCAGCGCTTCAAGTACGAGAGCGTCAACGCGCTCGCCGCGCCGCTGCCGATTCCCCCGCGCAGGGTCTCGCTCGTGACCGCGCTCCGCGACAGCCTCGACAGCGCGGGGACACCGGCGGTGCTCCGCGATTCGCTGGTGCGCGTCGCCGTACGCGTGCGCGCCAAGGAACTGCAGGCGCAGCACGATCACGACTGTGCGACCACGGGGATGTACAGCACGCTCCAGCGCCGCTACGAGGGCACCGTGTCGGTCGCCATCCGCATTCCATGTGACTCCACCAAGCTCGTGAACTCCCCCGACTTGCCGGCGTCCATCTACGACAAGGGCGACGAGATCTTCGGGACGAGCGAGCGCGACGAGCTCACCAAGGCGCTCACTTTCGGCCTGCAGCCGGCGTGGGGGCCGCAGCCCGTGACCTTCGACTGGGGACTCTCGAAAACGCGCTACAACCGCGTCGAAGGGTTCTCCACCGGCGTGTCGGTCACGAGCGCGCTCGGCGCAGGCTACACCGGCACGGTCGATGCACGCGGCTCGCTCGCCGACCGCCAGCTCAACGGCGAAGCCTCGCTGTCCCGCACCGACGGCCGCAGCACGGTCACCGGGACGATATATCGACGTCTCGCCGTGATGACCGACTTCGGCACGCCGCTCTCGTTTGGCGCGTCGATCCCCGCGCTGCTGTACGCGCGGGACGAGGGTGCCTACTACCGCACGTGGGGCGCGGAGATCTCCGGGACGACGCCGCGGTGGGGAACGCTGACCTGGCGCCTGTTCGGCGAGCAGCAGTGGAAGGCGGACGTCAACACACGGTGGACGCTGTTCGGCGGCGGCAACGACTCGCGGTTCATCGCCAACCCGGCCGCGGAGCAGGCGCGCGAGTTCGGCGGCGCGCTGCAGTTGCACTCGAGCGCAGGGCTCGATCCTGCCGGCTTCCGTCTGCTCAGCGACGTCCGCGTGGAGGGGGCGGGCGGCGACCTCTCGTACGCCCGCGGCCTGGTGGAGGAGACCGCGTCCCATTCACTGGGGAGTCTGCTCGCCGGGTCGCTGACCGCGAGCGCGGGCTACTCCGGCGGGACGCTCCCGGTGCAGCGTCTGTTCTACCTCGGCGGCCTGCAAACCGTTCGCGGGCAGACGGCACTGACCGCGGCGGGCAATGCGTTCTGGCTCGCGCGCGCCGAGATCGGCACGAGCAACCCTGCATCACGGGGGATCGTGTTTGCCGACCTTGGGTGGGCCGGGGATCGCAATGCCTGGCGGATGCCGGGGCGGCCCCTCTCCGGTGCCGGCGTCGGCTGGTCGTTCCTGGACGGCCTCGTCCGCCTCGATCTGGCGCGCGGGATCTACCCCTCACGGCAATGGCGCTTCGACAGCTACCTCGAGGCGAAATTCTGAGGCCGCGCGTGTAGCACGCCTCCGAAGGCCGCGCGTCCGCTCGACGGCCGGAGTTGCGACCGTGCCGTGAGGGGCGTCTTTTCAGCACGTGACGACCTCTCAATGACCACCGTCTCCGCGACGCACGCGGCGCCCGCCGGCGCGGAGTTGTCGAACGCCGAGATTCTCCGCTGGCAGGGGAAGTTCCGGCGCGTGTTCGCGCTGCTCATCGGGTTCGGCACTGTCGCGCTCAAGTGGGGCGGGGTCATCAGCGCCGATTCGGTTGTCGCGCGGTCGATCGGGCCTCATCCCGCGCTGCTGCTCGGATCGGGGATCATCCTGGCGTATCTCGCGTTCGTCGAGGTCATGCTTGGCGTGGTGGCGAGACGCGAAGCCGTCGGCCCCGACGCAGCCATCGTTGCCGCCGCCGCCGACATGGCGCTCCTGTTCGGCGCCGTCTACGTGATCACCCCGCCGGCGGAATACTCGCGTGCGCTGATCATCGCGATCTTCCCCGTTCAGTTCACGCTGCTGTATTTCGGCCAGCGTGCGACGGTGTACAACCTCGCCTGTGTCGCGGCGTTCTACACGACGATCGTGCTTGCCGCGTCGAGTCATGGGATGCTGCCGGGCGTTTCGGAGCGGATGTGGGATCTTTCCCTCTTTCTGGTGGGCTCACTGCTCTTCGTGCTCCTCCAGGGCCACATCGCGCGGCGGCTCCAGCGCATCATCCATGTGTTCGAGCGCGTGCAGGAGGGCGACTTCTCGCTGGAATACGACGAGTCGCTCGACCGCATGCCTGACGCGATCACCGTCGTGGGGCGCGCATACAACAGGATGCGCGGCCACCTGGAGAAGATCGTCCTCACCGATCCGCTGAGCGGGTGCTTCAACCGCCGCGGATTCGACCAGCTCGCCACACGCGAAGTCTCGCGCGCCGTGCGCGGCGGCCACCCGATGGCCGTGCTCGCGCTCGATGTCGATCACTTCAAGCATATCAACGACGAGTACGGCCACCTCACCGGCGACGAGGTGCTCCGTGAGATGGGGCTGCTCCTGCGCGAAACGGCCCGGCTCGGCGACGTAGTCGCGCGCTACGGAGGCGAGGAGTTCGAGATCCTCGCGCCGGACACGAATCACGAGGGAGCGCGGATCCTCGCGGACCGCATACAGCAGGCGTTCCGCACGGGGCCGTTCGCGGCCGTCGGTGTGGAGCGCGCAGTGACGGTCAGCATCGGGATCGCGTCCGACACCGCGCGCAACGACCGGGTCGCGTCGGTGCTGATCGCGCGGGCCGACGAAGCGCTCTACGTGGCGAAGCGAAACGGGCGCAACCGCACGGAGCTCTGGCACCCGGGCATGCGCGCGTTCGACGGTTCGCTGCCGGGGCGGAGGTCATTTGAACTCAGCGCCGGAAAGGCCCAAGAGTGAATGGCGTAGATCTAAGGCAGAACCGCGGATTTCAAGTCGTTCCCCGTAACGACCGCCCGAGAGGCGAGCGCAGTTCCCGCAAAGGCTTGATCAGCGGCTTGTTCCGCGAAATCCGTGGAAAGCAGTTTGCAGTTGCCGCCGTCCGATTTCGATCTCAACAGCTTCATCCCTCCGACGAACACGGGCGAACGAAGCCAACGACAACAGCCTTCCACGGATTTCGCGGAAACACCTTTTGCGCCGAAGCTGCGGGAACAAGGATCAGCGAATGAACAACGCCTACGGGAGAAGAAATGTTCCGTATTGAAACGCCCGGTCTTGATCCGTTTTACCGACGTGTACTCTGACCGGCGTTTGTTGCTTTTTTGTCGATTTGGCGTGCTTCGGCGTAATCATCGCAACTCAGTCGTCGACACGCGAGCCGATAGCAGCCATTGTAGTCTTCTTGGCGGCGGGAGAAGCTTGATCAGTGGCTTGTTCCGTGAAATCCGCGAAATCCGTGGAAAGTAGTTTGCAGTTTGCCGCCGTCCGGTTTTGATCTCAACAGCTTCATCCCTCCGAGAACACGAGGGAACGAACGACAACGACAACAGCCTTCCACGGATTTCGCGGAACAAGCCGCGGATCAACAAAAACTTTGGGGGAACTGCAACTGCTCCAGTTGTCGTTCCCCCCAAATTCTATCAGGTCATTGCCCGCTATTGATCGGATAAATCCGCGGCTCTGCTTTAGCTCTTAGAGCGCAAGCGACCCTTCAGTCACCATCACTGCATTCCCGCCCACGCGAATTGCGGTGACCTCGCCCGCCGACTTGTCGGCCTCGATTTCGAGCCGGCTCGGCCGTCCCATCTCGACGCCCTGATCCACCGTCCACCGGAGTGCGCCGTCCTTCTGCGACGAGCGCGCGCCGAGGTAACCCGAGAGGCAGGCGTTGGCGGAGCCAGTCGCCGGATCTTCAGGTACGTTGACGCCGGGCCCAAACATGCGTGCGTGATAGTGAGATTCGCCGCCGCTGGGATCTTGCGCGAACACGAGCAAGTCCGGCGCCCATGCCGATTTCAGCGCCTTTTCCCACTTGTCCATGTTCACGCGCGACCGGCTCACCGCGTCGACTGACCGCAGCGGCACGAGCAGAAACGGAAGCCCGCACGACACATTCTCCGGTGTCATGCCGGTGGTGAGAATGTCGTCCGCTTTGATCGACAGTACCTCTGCGAGCGCTTCCCGGCCGGGCGCGGCCGGTCCGACTTCGGCGAGCTTCGCCGTGGAGAACTGCGCGAACGGCGCCGCGCCCGGCGCACGTTTCACGGTGACCGGAATCGGCCCGACGCCCTCCTCGAGCACGAGCTTGGCGGGCTCGCCCACATGCGCGCCGGCGAGGCCGAGTTCGATCAGCGCGATCGCCGTCCCGACCGTCGGATGCCCCGCGAACGGAATCTCGCGGGCCGGCGTGAAGATTCGCACCCGTTTGGTGTGCGCCGGATTCGCCGGCGGATAGCAGAACGTGACCTCGGCGAAGTTGAACTCGCGCGTGATCCGGATCAGCGCGTCCTCAGGGATCCCGCTCGCGTCGGGAAAGACCGCGAGCTGGTTTCCGCCGAAGGCGCTCGACGTGAAGACGTCGAGCGTAACGAAGCGATGCTTACTCGGCATCCATGAACGGATAGTGGTGCTCGGTCGCGGGAGTGAAGGTCTCCTTCACCGTGCGCGCGCTCGCCCAGCGCATGAGGTTCATCTTCGATCCCGCCTTGTCGTTGGTGCCCGAGGCGCGCGAGCCGCCGAACGGCTGCTGTCCGACGATCGCACCGGTCGGCTTGTCGTTCACATAGAAATTTCCGGCCGAGTTGCGCAGCGCCGCATGCGCCTCGTGGATGGCCTTCCGGTCGCGCGAGAACACGGCGCCGGTCAGCGCGTACGGCGAGGTCGAGTCGACGATCTTGAGCGTCTCGGCCCACTTGGCGTCGTCGTACACATACGCCGTGACCACCGGTCCGAAAATTTCTTCGCACAGGAGACGGTATGCCGGATCTTCAGTCTGGATGAGCGTCGGCTCGACGAACCATCCGGTCTCGCCGTTGGCGACGCCGCCCGCGAGAATCTTCGCGTTCTTCTTTCCGTCCGCGAGGTAGCCCGTGATGCGGTCGTGCGCCCGCTTGTCGATCACGGCGCCCATGAAGTTCCTGAAATCCTTCACGTCGCCGACCTTGATCGTCTTGATCATCGCGATGACGCGGTCGCGCACGTCCGGCCAGATCGACTTCGGGATGTACACGCGGCTCGCGGCCGAGCACTTCTGTCCCTGGTACTCGAAGCCGCCGCGGACGATTGCCGTCGCGAGCGCGGCCGTGTCTGCCGAGGCGTGCGCGATGATGAAATCCTTGCCGCCCGTCTCGCCGACGATGCGCGGATACGACTTGTACTTCGAGATGTTGTTGCCGACCGTCTTCCACATAGACTGGAACACGGTCGTGCTTCCGGTGAAATGGATTCCGCCCAAATCCGGGTCCCCTAGCGCGATGTCGGATATCATGATTGGGTCGCCCGGGACAAAGTTGATCACGCCCGGCGGGAGTCCCGCCTCCATGAGCAGCTTCATCGTGTACCACGACGAGAGAATCGCCGCGTTGGACGGCTTCCAGAGCGAGGTTCCGCCCATCAGCGCCGGAGCGGTGGGAAGGTTTCCGCCGATGGCCGTGAAGTTGAACGGCGTCACGGCGTAGACGAATCCTTCGAGGCCGCGCAGGTCGGTCTGGTTCCACATCCCCGGCGACGACATCGGCTGTTCGTTGTACAGCTCGCCGGCGAACGCGACGTTCAGGCGCCAGAAATCAATCAGCTCGCACGTCGCGTCGATCTCGGCCTGGAACGCCGTCTTCGACTGGCCGAGCATCGTGGCGGCGGCCATCGTCGGGCGCCAGCTGGTGGCGAGGAGTTCGGCGGCCTTCAGCAGGATCGCGGCACGGTCTTCCCAGCGCCAGGTGGACCAGTCGCGCTGCGCTTCGGCGCTGGACTTGATGGCGGCCTTCACGTCTTCCGGGCGCGCCTTGTGCCACGTTGCGGTGACGTGGGCGTGTTTGTGCGGCGAGGTCGCCTTTGCGATGTCGCCGGTGCGGATTTCCTTGCCACCGATGATCAGCGGGATCTCCGGACATTCCTTTTCCATCGCGGCCAGGCGCGACTTGAGCGCGGCGCGTTCGGGGGAGCCGGGGGCGTACGAGCGAATGGGCTCGTTGTAGAGCGGGGGGAGGCGGCGATTTCCGTCGAATGGCGCGCTGGACATTGGCGTTATGGAATTGAGTTTCGCGGAGCGTTGTGCGTAAAAGATAAGCACTTGACTCTTTTATGACACGAGCGTGGCGGCTATTGTCCGCATATGCCCCGCGCGCTCGTTCTGGTTCTCGGCTGCCTCGGTCTGGCCGCATGCACCCCCGATCCCGTCAAATGGGATTCGGAGCAGCGCACCGATACGCCGGTCCCGCCCGGCGCGCGGCTCGCGCTCGGCACGTCGGGAATGCCGGTGATGGCGCCCGCCTGGCAGCCGCCTGCCCTCCCGACGGGCACACCGCAGTGTGCGGGATCGCTCGTCGCGACCACCGCGCGCGGTGATACGGCCTACGCGGCGTGGTGGGCTCCGCGGGCCGACAGCAACGCGCTGCTCGTGGTGGCGCGGTCCGTGGATCGCGGCCACTCGTGGCACGCGCCGGAGATCGCCGATTCCACCGACCGCGGACGCAATGGCTGCGGGCGCCCCGCGCCGTTCATCGCCGCCGACACGACGAACGGCTACGTGCACGTCGTGTATTTCATGGTTGCCGCCGAAGGGCCGGGCGTGTTCTTCACCCACTCCATGGGAGCAGGGGTGATGTTTCATTCGCCGGTTCCGATCGTGTACGGCGAACGGGTTTCGGCGTCGGCCGTGTCGGGAAACGGCGATACCGTGGCGGTCGCGTACCTCGACCCGAACTCCTCGGTGCCGCAGCTGTGGCTCGCGCTCTCGCGCACGACGGGGCACATTTTTGAGTCCCGTTCGGCCGTGTCGCCGGCCACGGAGCAGGCGTCGCGCCCCGCCGTGGCCGTGCGCGGGCACCAGGTTTCGGTGGGGTGGTTCGAGACCGGGCGCGATGGCGGGCCGGGGGTCATGGTGGTTCGAACAGGTGAGTGGCAATGAACGTTCTGCTCGCGGACGACGATCCGACGATGCGCCTCCTTCTCTCCACGATGCTGGAGCACGGCGGGCACGTCGTGACGGTCGCCGCGGCGGACGGCCAGGCCGCGTGGGAAGCGTATGTCGCGTCGCCCGCGCCGATGCTGATTCTCGACTGGGAAATGCCGCGGATGGACGGCCTGGAGCTCTGCCGCCGGATCCGGTCCGCGGAGTGCGGCGATGAGGCGTTCATTCTCGTGATCACCGCGCGCGACACGACCGAGGACCTGATGGCCGTGCTCGACGCCGGCGCCGACGACTATATGTCGAAGCCCGTGACGTCCGACAATCTCCTCGCGCGGCTGCGCATCGCAGAACGGCGCATCGCCGTGAACGCCGCGCGGCGGACCGCGGAGACGCAGCTCCGGAAGGCGCAGTATCTCGCCGGGATCGGCGAGACCTCACTCGCGCTGCAGCACGAGATCAACAACCCGCTGGCGGCCCTGCTGTCGAATACGTCGCTGATCGAAGCCGGCATGGTCAGCCCGTCGGAGATGCAGGAGTCGCTGGCGACGATCGCGCAGATGGCGCGGCGGATTGCGGAGGTCGTGAAGAAGCTCCGGCAGCTGAACAATCCGACGAGCGTCGAGTACCTCGGCAATGCACGCATGATCGACATCAATCAGGGCGGCGCGGCGCCGGGAAAGAAGTGAGCCGCCACTGCCTGGGTTCGCATCCGGCGGACGCGGGCGGGCCGGTGATGGTGGCGCGGCGCGCGGGGGCGGCGCGGATGCAGGCGCTGCAGCTCTTCACCGCCCCGCCGACGTACTACAACGAAAAGGTGAAGATCAAGCCGGAGCGCGCGGCGAAGTTCCGCGAGGCCCTCGGTGCGGCGGGGATCGCGCCGGCCCGCGTGCTCGTCCATGGCGCCTACGTGCTGAACACGGCGTCGGCGGAGGAAGAAAAGGCCGCGCGCGCGAAGGCCGGCCTGGCGCGCGAACTCGAACGCTCAACGGCGCTCGGCGTGGGGGCGTGCTGTTTTCACCCGGGTTCAGCGGGAGAGGGCGACCCGGACGAGGCGTGCGACCGTGTTGGCGACGCCATCCGCCACGCGCTCGAGACCGTGCCGGAGAGTGCGAGCGGGACGCGCGTGCTGATCGAGAACACGGCGGGTGCGGGGAAGACGATGGGGCGTTCGGCGGAGGAGATCGCGAGGATGCTCTCCCGCGTGCCGAAGGAATTGCGTCATCGCACGGGATACGGGCTCGACACCTGCCATCTGTTCGCGAGCGGCCACGACATCGCGGGCGGTGCCGCCGCACAGCGCGCGGTGCTGGATTCGTTCGAGAAGATCACCGGTGAACGCCCCGGGTTCTTTCATCTCAACGACAGCAAGCATCCGTTCGGGTCGAACAAGGACCGTCACGCGCTGATCGGTGAGGGGGCGATCGGCGTCGAGCCGTTCCGCTGGCTGCTCGCGGACCCCCGTACAGAGGGGATTTCGCTGGTGCTGGAGACGCCGCACGAGCGTGACGAGGTGGAGGAAGACGACGCGTCGGCGGACCCGTTCGACCTGAAAATGATGGCGCTTCTCGAGACGCTGCTCCCACCCGCGGCCTGACGCTCGGAGGGGATTCCAGAGTTTTCAGAGGGGAACGCCCTCTTGCGCTCTCGGAGAGCCGACTTACTTTCGAGTGGTCGGACTGATGTTCATAGAGTGAGCATCGGGTTCCTTCACACATTCCTATCGAGGAGACTCGTCGATGGCCGCCAAGAAAAAGGCAAAGAAGGCCCCCGCGAAAAAGGCGAAGAAGGCTGGCAAGCGGAAGCCGAACGCAGCGTTCATGAAGCCCGTCCAGCCTGACGCCGTGCTCGGCGCCGTCGTCGGATCGTCCGCGATGCCGCGTACGGAACTGACGAAGAAGATCTGGGCCTACATCAAGAAGAACGGCCTCCAGGACAAGAAGAATCGCCGCAACATCAACGCCGACGACAAGCTGAAGGCGGTATTCGGTGGAAAGGCGCAGGTCAACATGTTCCAGATGACGGCCCTCGTTTCGAAGCACGTCAAGTAAGCGTTGTAAGACGTCGCGTTCGGGGCTCGTCACGGCGGGGGCGCATCCAGCTTAAGTTTCGGCGGATGCGCCCCCACCGCTTTCACCACTCCAGGTGTCGATAATCGTGGCTGCCAGGAAATCGTCGAACAAGCCAAAGAACAGCGTCGCGGCCGCGCGGAGCGGGAAGTCGGGCGGCGGGTTCTCGTACCGGCACGTGTGGGAATGGTTCAAGTCGATCGCCGGCACGATCGCGATCTTCCTCGTGCTGCGCACGTTTTTCGTGGAGGCGTACCGGATACCGTCCGGGAGCATGATCCCGACGATGCTGGTGGGCGACTGGCTGTTCGTGAACAAGCTCGTCTACGGGCCGCATGTCCCGTTCACGCATTTCAGCCTGCCGGGATACTCCGATCCGAAGCGCGGCGACGTGGTGGTGTTCGAGTCGCCGTATCAGGCGGACGAGATCCCCCTTGGCGAAGATCCCACGCCGACGCTCGTGAAGCGGCTGATCGGGATGCCGGGCGATACGCTGTATGGCCGCGACGGCGTGGTCTATGTGAACGGGCTCGCGCAACGCCAGGGGTACACGTCGCCGGAGCAAGACAAGGGAGATCCGAACTACGTCAGCGAGTTGTTCGACTGGCAGAAGAAAGTCGGGCTCAAGTCCTCGCGATTCGGCGCCGCGCCGGAGCAGCCCAAGCTCGATACGTGGGGCCCGTTCGTCGTGCCGCCCGGTCACTATTTCATGATGGGCGACAACCGCTACAACTCCAAGGACAGCCGCTACTGGGGCTTCGTCCCGCGCACGTTCGCGCGCGGACGGCCGCTGTTCGTGTACTACTCGTACGTACCGTCGGACCAAAGCGACCGCGTCCTGTCGTTCATTACGGACATCCGCTGGAGCCGCCTTGGACACTGGATCAAGTGACGAACAAGGTGCCGGAAGCCGGACGCCCGAGGCCGGAAGCGTTCGAGTTCGAGATGGACATTGCGCGCGCGTCGACGATTCCATCGCGCTGTTACACCGACCCCGCGTTCCTGACACTCGAGGAGGAGCGAGTGTTCGGCTGCACCTGGCAGCTCGTGGGGCGTCTGGACCAGGTCGCATCGACGGGCGAGTTTTTCACCGCGGAGATCGGGCCCGAATCGATCGTGGTGCTGCGCGACGGTGACGCGCTGCGAGGATTCCACAACATCTGCCTGCATCGCGCCGGCCCGGTCGCACACGGTTGCGGCAAGCGCCAAACGTTGCAGTGCCGCTACCATGGCTGGACGTATTCACTGAATGGCCAGCTGCTGCGTGCGCCGGAAATGGAGGAGTCGTCCGGCTTCCGCGCGTCCGACTTCCGGCTGCTTCCCGTACAGGTCGCCGCCTTCGGCCCGCTGATCTTCGCCAACCTCGACGCCGGCGCACCGCCGCTCGCCCACTTTCTCGGTGACATCCCCGAGCGGGCTGCGCGCTTCAGCGTTGGGCAGATGCGCTGGGTGATGCGAAAATCGTGGACGATC
>JBIOHR010000085.1:0-13919 GCA_044449085.1 Gemmatimonadales bacterium
CGCGAACCGGCGACGACCGCGCGATGCATATCGCGACGCACTCATTCCGCCAGATGGCGCGCGGCGGGATCTACGATCAGGTGGGCGGCGGATTCCACCGCTACTCCGTGGATGCACGCTGGCTCGTGCCGCACTTCGAGAAGATGCTGTACGACAACGCACTTCTCGCGCGGTTCGGCGCGCACCTCTTCCAGACGAACGCGGACGCCGACGTGCGCCGCGTCACGGAAGAGACACTTCGCTGGACGCTCCGCGAAATGACTGACGCGAGCGGCGGCTGGTATTCGTCGCTCGACGCGGACAGCGAGCACGTGGAGGGGAAGTTCTACGTCTGGTCGTTCGAGGAGTTCAATCGCGTGCTCGGCGGCGATGCGCCGGCGGCCGCCGCGTATTGGGGTGTGACAGCGTCGGGCAACTTCGAGGGCGCGAACATTCTCAACCTGCGCGGCGATCCGGCGACCCCCGGTGAGGTGGTCCTGGGCGGCTGGAAGAAACAACTTTACGATGTGCGCGCGCGCCGCGTCTGGCCCGGGCGCGACGAGAAGATTCTCGCGTCGTGGAACGGCCTGATGCTCCGCGCGATGGCCGACGGCGCCCGCGTGTTCGCCAGCGACGAGTACGCGGCGGCGGCCGTGCGCAACGGGGAGTTCCTCTGGCGCGAGATGGTGCGCGACGGCCGCGTGTACCGGACACACACGAGGGGCGAGACCCGCATCGCGGGCTTTCTCGAAGACCAGGCCGCGGTCGCGCTCGGGTTCATCTCGCTCCACCAACTCACGTTCGACAGCGTCTGGTTCGACCGTGCCCGTGCGCTCTCGGACGTTTGCGTCGCGAAATTCTTCGACGATTCCACGGGCGCATTCTTCGACACCGCGTCGGACGCGGAGGCGCTCGTGACGCGTCCGCGCGACATCACCGACAATGCGACGCCGGCCGGATCATCGCTCGCGGCGGAGCTGCTGCTCATGATGGCGGAGCTCGGCGGCGACATCACGGCACGCCCGATCGCCATGCGTGTGCTCGGCGACGCGGCCGAACCCATGGCGCGCTACGCCACGATGTTCGGCCATCTGCTCGGCGTGGCCGACATGATGGTCGGCGGAGGGCGGTGGGCGGATTTCGTCTGCGGGCCAAACGGCTGTGCGCTTCCCGCGCCTACAGGTCCGCGCAGCTCTTGACGATGTTCCCGCACTGGTCGCAGATGAGCTTGCATTTGCGCCATCGGAGTGATTCGGCGCCGCAGTAGTCGCACAGCTCGCCCACGGCGTGACCATCCGGGCTCCGATCGCTGTGGTTGGTTTTCGGTCCTCGGTCTTCGGTCTTCGGTCCGTGGTGGATGGTGTTTGGGCCACGGTCCTCGGTGGTCGACTTCACTCGAAATCGAGCGCCAGATTCAGCGCGGGTGCGGAGTGCGTGAGGGCGCCGACTGAAATACGGTCCACGCCGGTCTCCGCGATCGCGCGCACGGTGCCCAGGTTCACGCCGCCGCTCGCCTCGGTGACACAGCGGCCGCGCGCGATCGCGACGCACTCGCGCATCGCGTCGTTGGACATGTTGTCGAGGAGGATGCTCTCCGCGCCCGCGTCCACCGCGATCCGCGCCTGCGCGGGCGTCTCGACCTCGATCTGCACCGGCGTGCCCGGCGGCGCGTACTCGCGCACGCGCTTGACGGCGAGGGCGACATCGCCGTCAAGCGCGGCCAGATGATTGTCCTTGACGAGCACGGCGCTCGCGAGGTCGAAGCGGTAATTGATGCCGCCGCCGCAGCGCACCGCGTATTTCTCCAGACGGCGCCATCCGGGAAGCGTCTTGCGCGTATCGACGATGGCCGCGCGCGTGCCGCGCACCGCGTCGACGAACCGGTGCGTCAAAGAGGCAATGCCCGAGAGGTGCTGCATGAAGTTGAGCGCCGTGCGTTCGGCGGCGAGCAGGCCGCGCGCGTGGCCCGAGAGATAGAGCACGGTTTCGTCGTGGCGCAGCAGCTTGCCGTCTTCGGCGTCGACGCGGATCTCGACGCGCTCGTCGAGGATGCGGAACGCGGCAAGCGCGAGGGCGACGCCCGCCACGACCCCCGCTTCGCGCACGACCAGCCTCGCGCGCGTGCGGCGCGTCGGGAGGATCGTCGCGAGCGTCGTCACGTCCCCGAACGCGGCATCTTCGTCGAGCGCACCCTGCACGAGCGCGAGGATGGCAGCTTCGCTCAGCGGGAAGCGGCCGCCGCCGAAGTGCGGGGCCTCAAGCGGCGTGATGCGGCGCGGCGGACGGAGCGGCTCGTGGCCGGTCATTCACCGGGGTCCACGCCGGGCCCCGCCTGGACCGGCCCACGCCCGCCGATGCTCACCATCCGCTCGATCGCGAGGCGCGCGCGGCCTGCGACGTCCGCGGGCACCGTGATCCGGTGTTCCATCCGGTGCAGCGACGCGAGTACCTTCGGGAGCGTCGTGACTTTCATGTACGCGCAGGACGCGCGCTCGTTGGCCGCGAAGAAGGTCTTGCCCGGGTAGGCGCGCCGCAGGCGGTGGAGGATCCCGACCTCGGTCGCGACGATGAACTCGCTCGCGTTCGACGCCGCGGGGCGGTTGATCATCCCCTCGGTCGAGAGGATGTGCGCGCCGTCGGAGTCGACGTCGCCCGCGGAGATCGCCTCGACGACGCTCGTCGCGCAGCCGCATTCCGGATGCACGAGAAATTCCGCGCCGGGATGCAGCGATCGCTGCAGGCGAATGTTTTCGGGATCAATACCCGCGTGCACATGGCATTCGCCCATCCACACGTGGATATTCTTGCGGCCGGTCACGCGGCGCACGTGGGCGCCGAGGAACATGTCGGGCAGGAAGAGAATCTCGCGGTCCGCTGGAATCGAGTGCACGACGTCCACCGCGTTCCCCGACGTACAGCAGTAATCGCTCTCGGCCTTCACCTCGGCCGTGGTGTTCACGTACGAGACGACGACGGCGCCGGGGTGTTCGCCCTTCCAGTCGCGCAGCTGCGCGGCGTCGATCGTCGCGGCGAGGGAACACCCCGCGGCGAGATCCGGCAGGAGCACGGTCTTTTGCGGCGAAAGAATCGCGGCGGTTTCGGCCATGAAGTGGACGCCGCAGAACACGATCACGTCGGCGCTGGTCCGGGCGGCTTCGCGCGAGAGGCCGAGCGAGTCACCGACGACGTCGGCCACGTCCTGCACTTCGGGACGTTCGTAGTTGTGGGCGAGGATCACCGCGTTGCGTTCGCGCGCCACGCGGCGGATTTCCTCGTGCAGCTCGGCGAATGCGCTGCGCTGCGAGTCGGCGGGTGCGTCAACCATACAGAATGATAGCGCGGGCGGCTGGGAGCGCGCATCCCGCGTGGGTGGGGCCGGCGGGTGCTGCGCTACGGCTTCTGGAAACGGGGCTGGAGCCGGTAGACCTCGATCGTCGTGAGCTGTCGCTCCTCATGGTGTGTCGTGACGACGGGCATCTCCACCGATGCGTCGGGAGCCGAGGCGCAGGCGGTGTCGACGGCGGCGGGCACAGGGTACGGCGCGGCGACGGCGATCGGGATGTAGGCCCCGCGCTGACCGCGGAATCCGCGCTGCTCGCGGTCGCCGTCGTGGCGGCGCTCCGGAGGCGATCCGCCCCACTTGGATGGAACGCCATTCCAGGACGCGGCAGCGGCCGCGGGCCCGCTGTTCGCGCGGTGGCCTGCGGCGGGCTGGGCGTGCGCGGCGGGCGGCGCGGTGCGCGCCGTCTGGCTGGTGGAGCCAGCGCTCCAGCGCTGGGCGCTGGCCGTGCTGGCCGTGCTGGCCGCGAACAGGAGTGCGGCGGGAATCGACAGGATGCGGAGTCGGAGCATGGCAGGTACCTCCCTGTCCCAATTCTACGCTGGGGCCGGGGAATCGTTCGGACGGGAGGCGTCGGGCCTTTCTCGGTTCACGGGGATTGGAGAGTCTGCCCGCCCCAGCCTCGAAGCGCATGTCCCTCCGCTTCTGTTCACCGCTGAAGTCTGGAGAGGACTGCGGTGAACTGAAGCGGAGGGACGCCCGTCTGCGAGCTCGGGGATGACCGATGAACTACCGGAGAGGACGCGTCACCACTCGATGTGCTTCCCCCTCCACTTTCTCTTCTCCCTCGGAAAATCCCGCCGGAAATGCCCGCCGCGTGATTCCTTCCTCATCAGCGCCGCCTCGGTAATCAGCCGCGCGGTATCCACCATGTTCTGTTCCTCGGTCGCTCCGGGCGGCAGGCGCGATGCGATGTCTTCGAGACGCTCCTTGCAGTGGCGGAGCCCTTTCGAGTTCCGGTCGATCCCGGCGTCGTCCCACATGAGCTGGCGGATGCTGTCCACGGCGACCTGGGCGGCGCCGCGGTCGCGCAGCGGCGGCACGGTCCACGCCGTGATGCGCGGCGCGCGCACGAGGCGCGGGCTCGCCACCATGTCGCGCGCGACGCGTTCCGCGAACACGAGTCCTTCGAGCAGCGAATTCGACGCCAACCGGTTCGCGCCGTGCACGCCGGTGCAGCTCACTTCGCCGCACGCATACAGCCGTTCGATGGATGACCGGCCGGCGAGATCGGTCATCACGCCGCCCATCATGTAGTGCGCCGCGGGCGTGACCGGAATGCGGTCCTTTCGCGGGTCGATGCCGCGCGCACGGCAGATGGCGAAAATGCCCGGAAACCGCCTGGTGAAGTTCCGTGCGATCTTCCGCGCGTCCAGGTAGACACCGGCCCCGCCCTGGCGCTCGCGAAAGATTTCGCGGGCCACGACGTCGCGCGGTGCGAGCTCCGCGAGCCGGTGCCGGCGCGTCATGAAGCGCACGCCGCGGTCGTTCACCAGCGTCGCGCCCTCGCCGCGCACGGCCTCGGAGATCAGCTGAAGCGGGTTCTCGGGCGTGTCGAGCGCGGTCGGATGGAACTGCACGAACTCCATGTCGGCCAGTCGCGCGCCAGCGCGGTGCGCGATCGCATACCCGTCGCCCGTCGCGACTTCCGGGTTCGTGGTGTAGCGGTACAGCTGACCGCATCCGCCCGCCGCGAGCACCGTGGCGTCGGCGATGATCTCGACGGCGCGTCCCGACACGCTCGCCTTCACGCCCGCGCAGCGTTCGTTGACGATGATCAGGTCGAGCGCCCGCGCGGTCTCGAGCACGGTGATGTTCGGGCTGTTGCGCACGCGCTCGATGAGCGTTCGCGCGACCTCCGCGCCGGTCTGGTCGCCGTTGGCGTGCACGATCCGCTTGCGCGAGTGGGCCGCCTCTTTTCCGAGCGAGAAGTGTCCGGCGGCGTCGGTGTCGAAGTGCGCGCCGATGGACGCGAGCTCGCGCACGCGCTGCGGCCCCTCCGCCACGAGCACCTCCACCGCGGCGGCGTCGCACAGCGCCGCGCCCGCCGCGAGCGTGTCCCGGCGGTGCAGTTCGGCGGAATCACCGGCGCCGAGCGCGGCGGCAATCCCGCCCTGCGCGTAGGCGGTGGCGCTGTCGAACAGTGAGCGCTTGGTGAGGACGACGACCTCGCCGTGCTCGGACGCGCGCCACGCCGTATGCAGCCCCGCCACGCCGGAGCCGATCACCAGGAAGCGCGTTCGGATGCGGTCCGCCATGAGCGAAAGATAGCGCGATGACGCACCGCCGCAGTGCGCTCACACCAGTGTTGGGTGTTGAGCAAGCGCGGCTTGCGACCTCCTGCGCCAGCGGCGAATCTTTCCCCCACATGCGAAAGCTCCTGGCTTTCATCGGCGTGCTGCTGGCCGTGCACGTCGCGCTGCTGTTCGTGCGCCCTCGGGGTGGCGCCGCGGTGCCTGCGGCCGGAGGACTCGACGTCGGCGTCGTGTTCGACCTGGGCGGACGGGGCGACAAGTCGTTCAACGATGGCGCGTACACCGGCGCCGAGCGCGCAGCGAAGGAACTCGGCGCGCACATCCGGTACGTCGAGCCCGGCGAGGGCTCGGATCGCGAAGCGGGGCTCCGACTCCTCGCGGCGGAGGGAATGAAGGTCGTCATCGGCGTCGGGTTCATTTTCACGGATGACATCAGCGCGCTCGCGAAGGAGTATCCCAACACGGCGTTCGCGGGCGTCGACTACGCGGTCACGATCGGCGCGGACGGAAAGCCGGTCGCGCCGCCGCCGAACGTCGCGGCGCTCAAATTCCGCGAGGAGCAAGGTTCGTTTCTCGTCGGCGCGATCGCCGCGCTGGTGGGCCGCTCGAAGAAGGTGGGCTTCATCGGCGGAATGGACTCGCCGCTGATCCACAAGTTCGAGGCCGGCTACCGCGCGGGCGTCAAGGAAGTGTGTCCGGATTGCCAGGTGCTCGTGCAGTACGCGGGCGTGACGCCGGACGCGTTTCGCAATCCCGGGCGCGGCAAGGAACTCGCGCTCTCGCAATACCAGCAGGGGGTGAACGTCATCTACCACGCGTCGGGCTCGACGGGGCTCGGCGTATTCGAGGCTGCGCGCACGATGAACCGCTTTGCGATCGGCGTGGACGCCGATCAATACCGCGAGGCGCCGGGGCACGTCCTCACCTCGATGGTGAAGCGGGTGGACAACGCGGTATACGACGTGATCCTGCGCGTGAAGGAAAACCGTTTCAAGGGCGGCATCTACGACTTCGGGCTCGCAGAGGACGGCGTCGGGTACGTGTACGACGAGCACAATCGGGCGCTCATTCCGGACAGCGTGCGCGCGCAGGTCGAGGCACTGAAGGCGGCGATCATCGCGGGCCGCATCGTCGTGCCATCCACCAGATGAGCGACACCGCGCCGGCCATCCGCCTCACGGCGATCGAGAAGCATTTCGGCGCGGTGCACGCCAACCGCGGAGCATCGCTGCTGGTGCGCAAGGCGGAGATCCACGCGCTCGTCGGCGAGAACGGCGCGGGAAAATCCACGCTCATGAAAATCCTGAGCGGGATGATGCCGTCCGACCGTGGGAAAATCGAGGTCGGCGGGCGCGACGTCACCGGGTGGTCGACCGCCGGCGCGATTGCCGCCGGTGTGGGTATGGTGCACCAGCACTTCATGCTGGTGCCAACGCTGACCGTCGCGGAGAACGTCGTGCTGGGCCAAGAGCCGGTGCGCCGTGGAACCTTCGACCGTGCGGCGGCAAAGCGCGACGTCGAGCGCTTGTGCGAAGAGAGCGGGCTCGTGGTGCCGGCCGCGCGCCTCGTCGCCGACCTGTCCGTGGGCGAAGCGCAGCGCGTGGAAATCCTCAAGCTGCTCTACCGCGGCGCGCGCGTGCTGCTGCTCGACGAGCCGACCGCGGTGCTCTCGCCGCCTGAGGTCGGCGAGCTGTGGAAAGTGCTGCGCCGGCTGCGCGACGGCGGCGCGACGGTCGTGCTCATCACGCACAAGCTGGACGAGGTCATGGCCGTCAGCGAGAACATCACCGTCATGCGAATGGGTAAGACGGTCGCGACGATGGCCACGCGTGAGACATCCCCGGCGCAGCTCGCGCGGGCGATGGTCGGACGCGACGTGGACCTCGCGGTTCGCGAGGGCCGCCCGGCCGGCAGCGATCGCGGTGCGACCGCGCTCGATGTGCGCAACCTCGTGGTGCGCGGAACGCGCATCCAGAGAGCGGTGGACGACGTGTCGCTCAGGCTCGCCGCCGGCGAGATCCTCGGCATCGCGGGCGTCGAGGGCAACGGCCAGACGGAGCTGATCGAGGCGATCTCCGGAATTCGGCCGGTGACGAGCGGCACCATCACCATTCGCGGCATCGACATCACCAACCGGAGCGTGCGCGCGCGCGGCGATACGGGGCTCTCGCACATCCCCGAGGACCGCCACCGGCGCGGCCTGATCCTCGACTATTCGGTCGCGGACAACATGATCCTCGGCCAGCAGCACCGTTACACGAGGCGCGGGCTGCTCGACCGGGATGCAATTGCCGCGCACGCGCGGGAGCGCATCGCCGAGTACGACATCAGGCCGGCGAACGCGACGCTGCCGGCGCGGGCGCTATCCGGCGGAAACCAGCAGAAGCTCGTCATCGCGCGGGAGCTGTCGCGCGTGTTCACCGTGCTGCTCGCAGCACAGCCGACGCGCGGCGTGGACGTCGGCGCGATCGAGTTCATCCACGGCGAGCTGCGCAAGGCGCGCGACGCGGGAAAGGCCGTGCTGCTCGTGTCCGCAGAGCTGAAGGAGGTGCTGACGCTCTCGGACCGGGTGGCGGTGATGTACGGCGGCCGGATCGTCACGATCATTCCGCGCAGCGGAGCGTCGGAAGAGACGATCGGGCCGTTCATGACCGGGGCCGCGCGATGAGCCCGCGCACGAGGGCGATGCTGGAGGAGGCGGTCCTGCCACCGCTCGTGGCGCTCGTCGTCGCGCTCGTCGCGGGCGACCTGCTGATCGTGACGTACGGTCAGGCGCCGGGTGACGTGTGGCGCACGCTGGTCGAGGGCACGTGGGGGAACAGCTACGGCTTTGGACAGGTGCTGTACAAGGCGACAACGCTCACGTGCACCGGGCTCGCCGTGGCGATCGGGCTTCGCGCGGGATTGTTCAACATCGGGGCGGAGGGACAGCTCGCGGCGGGTGGCTTTGGCGCGGGGCTGACCGGGCTGCTGCTGCCTGCGGGCACGCCTGCCGTGATCGCGGTGACGCTGTGCGTGTTTGCGGCGGTTGTGGCGGGCGGCGCGGTGGGAGCTGTGGCCGGCGGCCTGAGGGCAAGGTTCGGCGCGCACGAGGTGATCGTGACGATCATGACGAACTTCATCGTGCTCGCGCTGCTGAATTATTTCGTCTCGGCAAAGCTGCACGTGCCGGAGACGCTGCACACGCCGGATGTGCACGCCGGGTCCGTGGCGCGGCTCTCGTCGGCGTTCAGCGCGTTCCACGGCTCGGCCGCGAACTGGACCGTCGCGATCGCCCTGGTCGTCGCGGTGGCGACCTCGGTGTTCCTGTTCCGCTCGCGCGCCGGGTACGAACTGCGCGCTGTGGGGCTGCAGCCGGACGCTGCCGGATACGCGGGAATCCGGGCGGAGTGCGTGTGGTTCACGACGCTCACGCTGAGCGGTGCGCTCGCCGGCCTCGGCGGAATCAACTTCGTGCTCGGCTACAAGCACTACTACGAGGACGGCTTCACGGGCGGCGCAGGATTTCTCGGCATAGCGGTCGCACTGATCGGGCGGAACAATCCGCTGGGCGTCGTGCTGGCCGCGCTGTTCTTTGCGACGCTCTCGCAGGGCGGCCTCGCGATCAACGCGATGGTGCCCAAGCAGATGGTTGAAGTGCTGCAGGGGATCGTGATCATCGCGGTGGCGGCGGCGGTGCCGGAGGTGCGGCGGGTGCTGCAGAGCGCGGTTTCGCGGCGGAGGACGGCCGGGTGAGCGCGCTCCTGTTCATCGCGCAGACGGTGCGCATCGCGATTCCTTTTCTGTTCGCGGCGGCGGGCGGCGCGATTGCCGAGCGTTCCGGCGTCGTGAGCCTCACGCTCGAAGGGTTCATGCTCGGCGGCGCGTTCGGCGCCGCGCTGGGGGCCTACTACACCGGAAACCCGTGGCTCGGGGTGCTCGCGGGGGTCGCGGCCGGGATTGCGCTCGGATGGGTGCACGCCGTTGCGAGTATCCGCTACCAGGCGGATCAGGTCGTCGTGGGCGTTGCGATCAACCTGTTTGCCGTCGGTGTCACCCGGTTCTTCTTGCAGCTGGCGTTCCAGTCCAGCTCGAACTCTCCGCGCGTCGCCGGGTTCGGGGGCGAAGCGTCCGGTGGAAGTGCACTTGCATTCCTCTCGAACCCGCTCGTGTGGATGGGGCTCATCGCGATGCCGGCGGCCGGGTTCCTGGTGAACCGGACGCGCTTCGGGCTCCGCCTGCGGGCCGCGGGAGAGCATCCGCAGGCCGCGGCGAGCGTCGGTATCTCCGTGAGTCGTGTGCGGTACGTCGCTGTCCTGGCATCGGGGGCCCTTGCCGCGCTTGGCGGGGTATATCTGGCACTCGACCAGCACCAGTTCACCGACTCGATGACGGCGGGACGGGGCTTCATTGCCCTCGCCGCGGTTATCTTCGGGCGCTGGGATCCGATGCGCGCCGGCGCGGCGTGCCTGCTGTTCGCCGCCGCGGAGACGCTGCAGATCCAGCTGCAGGCGGCGCAGGTCGTTCCTTCGCAGTTCCTGGCGATGATTCCGTACGTGCTGACGATCGTCGCGGTGGCGGGCGTCGTCGGCCGGAGCACGCCTCCGACAGCACTTGGCAGGACAAGCGAGTAAAATACCGCATGGGTAAACTGGTTGTGTTGCTGGTGACCGCGTTCGTCGACATGCTCGGCGGCGCCATCGTGTTTCCGTTGCTGCCGTTTCTCGCCGAGCGCGTGATCGGGCACGGGCCGCTCTGGACGATGCTCAACTCGGTCGGCCTCGGGGGCAAGGGATTCTGCCTCGCGGTGCTGCTGACGATGTTCTCGGTCGCGCAGCTCGTGAGCGCGCCGTACTGGGGGCGGGTGTCGGACCGCATCGGCCGGCGGCCCGCGCTGATGATCGGACTCGGCGCCTCGGCCATCGCGTACATCGTGTTTGCGTTCGCGCAGTCGCTCGAACTGCTCCTGCTCTGCCGCCTGATTCAGGGGGCGGGCGGCGGCACGGTGGGCGTGGTGCAGGCCTACGTCGCGGACGCCACCAAGCCCGAAGACCGCGCGAAGGCGCTCGGGTGGGTTTCGGCCTCGACGAACGCAGGCGTTGCGATGGGCCCGGCGATCGGCGCGTGGGTGCTCGGGTTCGGCGTGTCGGCGCAGGCGCTCGCGGCGGATCCCTTGCTGAAGTTCCGCGGACCCGGACTCGCGGCAGCGCTGATAGCGAGCATCAACATGGCGTTCGCGTGGTTCTTCCTGAAGGAATCGCACGACGCCGCTGCGGTGAAGGCGAGCGGGAAGGTTGTGCGACGATCCGGCGAAGCCGCATGGCGCGTGGTCTCGCACTCCGCAGAGCCGGCATCGCGGCTGATCTGGATGTACGGCATCACGATGGGCGCGTTCATGGGGATGAATACCGTGCTGGCTTTCCTCCTGCAGGGAAAGTTCGGCGTCACCGAGAACACGATCGGCTACTTCTTCACCTACGTTGCGGTGATCGGGGTCGTGGTGCGCGCGTTCTTCCTCGGCAAGCTCGTCGACTGGCTCAAGGAGCCGCGGCTTTCGCGCGTGGGGATGACGATGCTCTCGGTGGGCCTCTTCACGATGCCACTGGCGCCGAACATCCCCTGGTTCGCCGTCTGCGTGGCGCTCGTGCCGCTCGGCACGGCGTTCACCTTCCCGTGTGTGACGAGCCTGCTGTCGCAGATCGTCCCGCAGCACGAACGCGGGCTATACATGGGCGTCCAGCAGACGTTCGGCGGGATGGCGCGCGTGCTCGCGCCGCTGTCAGCGGGATTCGCGTACGATCACATAGGGCACAGCGTGCCGTTTTTCGCGGCAGGTGTGATCGTGCTGTGCACGATCTCGCTCGGGCTTGGGATGGAGCAGTACACCAAGCCCGCCTACGTCGTCGAGACGCCCTCAGCTGCCTGAAACGGGGTCCGCGGCGCCGGGTTCGCTTTCGAGCACGGCTTTCGCGATTTCGACCATCGGCTTCGAGCGGTCCTGGCTCGAGCGCTGGAGAATGCGGTAGGCCTCGGGCTCGGAGCAGCCGGTGCGCCGCATGAGTATTCCCTTCGCCCGCTCGATGATCTTGCGCGCTTCGAGGGCGGCCTTCGCCTCCGTTGCGTCCTTGCGCGCCGTGCGGAGCGCCGCGGCGCGTGTGACGGCGAGGCGGATGGTGGAATCGAGCATCTTCGGCGGCACGGGCTTCGGCAGGAACGCGACGGCGCCGGTCGTGACCGCCTCCTTGTCCGACAGCGAGACATTTTCGTCGCCGCTGTAGAGAATCACGGCGATGCCGGGCAGCGTCCGCGAAATGACTTCCGCCGCCTCGATGCCCGAACCGTCAGGCATGTGCACGTCGAGCAGCACGGCGTCGGGCTTCATCTCCCGCGCCTTGTCCGCCGCGTGCACGCCGCTCGATACGGCGGCTACGACGTCGAAGCCCAGCGAGACGAGAACCTCGGTCATCGTGCCGCGGGATCCCGCATCGTCTTCAGCGAGGAGGATCCTGAGCTTGGTGCTGATGTCGTGATGTGCGCTCACGGGCCTGGTTGCAGTGGTCATACGAGGTGTACGCTTCGAGAATGGAAGATGCTGAACGTGTTCGCTGTTATTTCGCGCTGGGCGGGAGGCCGGCGGCCTCCCTGTCGAGCAGTTCCCGAACCTTGACGGCGATTCTCACGTCCGCCTTGGCGAACGCGTCAATGCGATGCGCCAATTCAATGACTTTCTGCGGGTCGTTTGCGTTCGCCTCGAGCAGCCAGGCTGCCGACACGATCGGGTTCAGGACGTTCCGGAACTCGTGCAACAGCCCTGCCGCCACGCGCGCCGCGGCCTCGAGTTCAGCCCGTCGCGCGGCGTCGGATTCCGGCGTTCCGCCTGCGTTCATGAACGGTCTCCCGCCCCGGCAACCGCAGGTGGTCGTCCGGCCGCCGTTATCAGACGCACGCCGCGTTGAAATGTGAAGTACGCATAGCCCCACTGCATCAGCACACTCAGTCGGTTCCGGAATCCGGCCAGGTACATGATGTGGATGAACAGCCACAACACCCATGCCGGATACCCGGACACTTCGAGGTGTCCGAATACGGCGACCGCACGATTCCGTCCTATCGTCGCGAGGTCGCCTTTATTGTAGTACCGAAACGGACTGGTTGTTTCGGCGTTAACAATTCTTAGTGCGTTCGCCGCCGCCCTGCGTCCCTCCTGCATCGCCGCGGGTGCGACACCGGGCACGAGCGATCCGTCGGCTTCACGGACGGCGGCCAGGTCTCCCGCGACGAAAATCTCCGGATGGCCTGGAACCGAGAGATCGTCGCGCACGACCACCCGGCCGGCGTGATCCAGGGGGCCGCCGAGCAGCGCACCGAGAGGCGACGCCTGGTTGCCGGCCGCCCAGAACACATTCCGCGTGCCGACAAGCTCGTCGCCGATCCGTACGCCGCTCCCGTCCACGTTGGTCACGGCGGAGCCGGTGCGCACCTCCACGCCGAGCCGCTCCAGGTCGCGGCGTGCGCGGGCGGCGGATCGTTCGGGCAACGCCGCGAGCAGCCGCGGGCCCGCTTCGACCAGCAGGATGCGCGCGCTCCTCGTATCGATGCGACGGAAGTCGCGCGGCATCGCGCGGCGCGCAATCTCGATCATCATTCCGGCGAGTTCGACGCCGGTCGGCCCGCCACCAACGATGGCGAAGGTCATGAGGCGCCGGCGCTCGTCGTCGTCGGTTTCCTCCTCGGCGCGTTCGAATGCCGTCAGGAAACGACGGCGGATCTCGAGCGCATCTTCCAGGCTCTTCAATCCCGGCGCGTTCGGTTCCCACTCGTCGTGACCGAAGTATGCGTGCCGCGATCCCGGCGCGACGATCAGCGCGTCATAGCCAATGGGCGCGGCGCGGCCGGCGAGCGTGATCTCACGCCGCGCCGGATCGATCTTCGCGACCTCTCCGAGGATCACGCGAACGTTGCGCTGATGACGCAGAATCCAGCGGATCGGCACGGCGATGTCGCTCGGCGCGAGGCCGGCCGTCGCAACCTGATAGAGCAGCGGCTGGAATACATGATGGTTGGTGCGATCGACCACCACGACGTCAACGGGTTTCCCGCGGAGGGCTTTTGCGGCGGCGAGCCCGCCAAACCCACCGCCGATGATTACGATGCTGGGGCGCACAGCTTACAGTATACCGTCAGGCGGGAGTTGGGGAATCTGCCCTCTCGAGGCTCGAAGCACATATCCCTCTGCTTCTGTTCACCGCTGAAATCTGGAGAGGGCCGCGGTGAACTGAAGCGGAGCGACGCCAGTCTGCGAGCTTCGGGATGACCGATTGAACTGCGCGCGTGCGCGTTACCGCGCCCTCGCCCCTCCCAAACTC
>JBIOHR010000086.1:0-13645 GCA_044449085.1 Gemmatimonadales bacterium
CTCTACCTCTACACCGCGCTGTTCTTCTTCATGTGGGGAGGGCTCGAGGCCGGCGTGATCCGCTGGCAGCTCGCACAGCCCAACCAGCACATCGTCTCGGCTGAGTTCTACAACCAGCTGTTCACGATGCACGGCACCACAATGATCTTCCTCGCGATCATGCCGCTGTCCGCGGCGTTCTTCAACTTCCTGATCCCGCTGCAGATCGGCGCGCGTGACGTCGCGTTCCCGCGGCTCAACGCGTTCAGCTACTGGGTGTACGTGCTCGGCGGCACCTTCATGACGCTGCCGATCCTGTTCAACAGCGCGCCCAACGGCGGCTGGTTCGGCTACGCGCCGCTCACCACGCTGCCGTTCTCATCCGGCCTGAACATCGACTTCTGGGTGATGGGCCTGCAGATCCTCGGCATCAGCTCGCTGGCCGCGGCGTTCAACTTCATCACGACGATCATCAACATGCGCGCACCGGGCATGACGCTCATGCGCATGCCGATGTTCACCTGGATGTCGTTCGTCGTGCAGTTCCTGCTGGTGCTGGCCTTCCCGGTGATCACGATCGCGCTCGTGTTCCTGCTGTTCGACCGTTTCTTCGGGACGAACTTCTACGAGATCGCCGCAGGCGCCGACCCGCTCCTCTGGCAGCACCTGTTCTGGGTGTTCGGACACCCGGAGGTGTACATCCTGATCCTGCCGGCGTTCGGGCTCGTGTCGGAGATCCTGCCGACCTTCTCACGCAAGCCGCTGTTCGGCTACAACGTGATGGTCTACTCGGGCATCATGATCGGCTTCCTCGCGTTCGGCGTGTGGGCGCACCACATGTTCGCGGTGGGACTTGGCGCGACGGCCGACACGATCTTCGCCCTGACGACGATGCTGATCGGCATCCCGACCGGCGTGAAAATATTCAACTGGATCGCGACCATGTGGGGCGGGCAGATCCGCTTCACGACCGCGATGAACTTCGCGATCGGACTGATCGCGCTGTTCACGATCGGCGGTATTTCCGGCGTCATGCACTCGTCGCCACCGGCCGACCTCCAGCAGACGGACACCTACTTCGTCGTCGCGCACTTTCACTACGTGCTCTTCGGCGGCTCGATCATGGGAATCTTCGCCGGCATCTACTACTACTATCCGAAGATCACCGGCCGCTACATGAACGAAGTGCTCGGCAAGTGGCACTTCTGGTCCACGTTCGTCGCGATGAACCTGACCTTCTTCCCGATGCATTTCAGCGGAATGCTCGGGATGCCGCGCCGCATTTACACATACGACGCCGGGCAGGGGTGGGACACGTTCAACATGATCTCGTCCATCGGCGCCGGTCTCCTGATCCTCTCGACGCTGTTCTTCGTCGTGAACTTCCTGAAGAGCCGGAAGAGCGGCGAAGTCGCGCCGGGTGATGCATGGGGCGCGGGCACGCTCGAGTGGTCGATCCCGTCGCCGCCGCCGGACTACAACTACGCCGAGATTCCGGTGGTGACGTCGCGCTACCCGCTGTGGGACCTGAAGCATCCCGAGCGTACGGCCGGAATCGCACATTCCGCGCCGGACGCGATGAAGATCACCGGCGCGCACGCGACGCCGGTGCACGAAGAGACCGGGCACAAGACCGCCGCCGAGCTCGGCATTCCGATGCCGTTCAACACGGTGAAGCCCGCGATCGCCGCGCTCGCGATCGTGATGATGTTCGGCGGGCTGCTGTTCATGCACACCAACCAGTTCGCCGTGGCCATGACGATCACGATCGGCAGCGCGTGCCTGTTCGTAGGGACGCTCTACGCCTGGCTTACCAGCCCCCTCGAGTAATACGGAGACGACTTCCTTGGCATCCGCATCCGCAGTCGCTGAACATCACGAGCACACGCACTACACGAGCACGGGGCTCGAGAACCGGAAGGTCGCCATCTGGGCCTTCATCGGCTCGGAGTGCATGCTGTTCGCCTCGCTCATCTCGACGTACTTGATCTACAAGGGGAAGTCGGTCGTCGGACCGTTCCCGCACACGCCGTGGACCTCGCCCAGCGGGCAGGTGTTCGTCCCGGTCCTCGACATCCCGGTCACGTCGCAGTCGACGTTCGTCCTGCTGATGTCGTCGCTGGCGATGGTGCTCGCGCTGGCCGCCGTCGAGAACCGCGGCAAGCCGGGCTACGTGGGCACGCTGCTCGGCAACTCGAAGCTCTGGCTCGCCTCCACCGCCGCGCTCGGCGCGACGTTCCTCTGCTATCAGGCGTACGAGTTCACGTCGTTCGTGCACAAGGGACTCACGATCCACACGAACCTGTTCGGGTCGACCTTCTTCACGCTCACGGGATTCCACGGCGCGCACGTCACGGCCGGCGTGCTCTGGCTGCTCACCCTGCTGTCGATCGACATCAAGCGCGGCCTCACGCCGAAGGACACGCTGATCGTCGACATGTGCGCACTGTACTGGCACTTCGTCGACGTCGTCTGGATCGCGATCTTCACACTCGTCTACCTCATCAAGTAGGACCCCGACCTATGGAAGATCACGCGCAGAACGTCGACCATCCGCACGAGCACCCGAGCTGGAAGCAGTACAAGTGGGTGGCGCTGTGGCTCACGGTCATCACGGTGGCGGAAGTCTGGATCTACTACACGTCGTTCTCGGCGACGCCGTACTACGTCCCCACGCTGCTCGTCTTCTCGGCGCTGAAGTTCACGATCGTGGTGCTGTTCTACATGCACCTCAAGTACGACCACAGGCTGTTCAGGGTGCTGTTCACGGGGCCACTCATCATTGCCATATCGACGTTGCTGGCGCTGCTGTTCTTGTTTTCGCACCAGGCGATCAAGCAATAGCGAGCTGCAGGGGGCGCGAAAAACTGCGAGTTGAACAGTTTCGCGTTGGTTGGTTAACTGAAGTTTGAAAATTGGCACGGGCCACAACCGCTTCGAATGGGTTCGTGGCTCGCGCCAATTTCTACACCTCAGTTAACCAACCAACGAGGAACCGTTTGACTCGCAGTTCGCAGTTGCCTTACAGTCATGTCGTCCCATCGAGTGCATGCGCGAGGTTCCCCCCAAACTCGGGGTGCCTCCGCAGCAGGTAACCTCCCACCAGTCCCGAAGCGACAAGGTTTGCCGCGCCGATCTGATACCACGCGAGCGCGCCGAGGATGTCGCGCTCGGAGAGGAAGATGGCGAGGAAGTAGAACCCCACCTCGAACACCACGAAGAACCCCGCCACGCCGACCGCGACCTGTGGCACGCTGCGTGAAGCCGTCAGCAGCGAGCTGCCGATGCACCCGGCGATGGTGAATGCCGCGACGTGCAGCACCGTGTACCCGAGCACGAAGAAAACCGTCCCGTGGCTCTCGATTCCGCGCCCGAGCACGCCGAGCACCGCCCGCCCGAGCAGATCGGGCGTGTAGAATGGGCGCCCCGCTATCAGGTCGACCACAAGGAACCAGACCGCCACACCAGCCGCGCCCATCAGCCCAGCCACTATGCCATCCCTCCACATCCTGTCGTGTGCCGGCATCGTGCACCTCCGGTGAGTGCCTCTTTTGACGATACCATCTTTTGGCCGGCGCGCGATGGGGCGGCGGCGCATCGGTGGCGCGCCGCGGGCCGCGCGTGGATTCGGGCGCATTAGATTACGATGGATGCCTTCATTAGTCCCCTTCCCCGCGCTCCTGCACCCCGCCGCCAAGATCGGCTGGCAGTACTTCTCGGTGCACTGGAGCACCGTGGTGGGAATCGCCGCGCTGTGGGCGCTGTACGAGTGGCGCACGCGCGTGCACGGCACGCGCGCCGCGACGCCCGAGGAGGCCGCGGGCCCGACGCGCGGCCAGCGCACCCTGTTCCTGAGCGGGCTCCTCGTGATGTTCCTCTCGCTGAACGGCCCGCTCCACGACCTCAGCGACTACTACCTGTTCAGCGCGCACATGGTGCAGCACCTGCTGCTCACTCTGGTGGTGCCGCCGCTGCTGATCCTCGGCACGCCGGGCTGGATGCTGCGGCCTGCGCTGAAAACCCCGTGGGTCAACGCCGTGGCGCACCGCGTCACCGGCGCGCGCACGGCGTTCCTCATCTTCAGCATCGTGCTTGCCGCATGGCACTTGCCGCCGCTGTACAACCTCTCGATGGCGGACCACAACATTCACATCGGCGAACACCTGATGTTCATGGTGAGCGCGACGCTCATGTGGTGGCCGCTCACGAGCCAGTTGCCGGAGCTTCCGCGCCTCGCATACCCGGGGCAGATGCTGTACTGCTTCCTGATGACGGTCCCCATGTCGATCGTCGCGTTCAGCATCACGCTCTCGGACCACCTGCTGTATCCCGCGTACGGCTCAGTGCCGAGGATCTGGGGCATCACGCCGATGACGGACCAGGGACTCGGCGGGCTCATCATGTGGGTGCCGGGGTCGCTCTTCTTTGGCGTCGTCTTTTCGTTCGTGTTCAAGCGCTGGGCCGCGGCCGATTCCGACGCGACTGCCGGCGCGCAGGTCAACTGGCGGCCAGCGCCTCCACCGCCGGTCAACCAGCCGTGAGCCAACGGTGAACGTTTGAGTGAGCCATCCGGCACGCTCACGCTGACGCCAAAGCGCCAGCGGATCCTGGCGCTCGACGTCTTCCGCGGACTGACAGTAGCGGGGATGCTCCTCGTGAACGACCCGGGCACGTGGGGCGCGATTTATCCACCGCTCGAGCACGCCGAGTGGAACGGATGGACGCCGACGGACGTGATCTTCCCTTTCTTCCTGTTCATCGCCGGTGTAACGACACACCTCTCGATGACCGCCCGGCGCGCGGCGGGCGCGGACGACAAGGCGCTGCAACGCCAGATCATCCGTCGTGGCGCGTTGATCGTGCTGTTCGGGCTATTCATGGCGGTGTTCCCGTTTTATCCCCTCGAGCGGATCACGCACCTGCGGATCCCCGGGGTCCTACAGCGGATTGGCGTGGCGTATGCCATCGCCGCACTGATCTCGCTGCGCACGACGCTCAAGCAGCAGGCGGTAATCGTGGCGTCGATCCTGCTCGGATATTGGTTCGTTATGACGCTCGTGCCGGTGCCGGGCGCCATGGGAGGCATCGGCGCGAACCTGAACATGATACCGTCGCGCACGCTCGCGGCGTGGACCGACCGCTTCCTGCTCGGCGGCCATTTGTGGATCAACTCGGTCACCTGGGACCCCGAGGGGCCGCTGTCGACTATCCCCGCGATCGGGACGGCCATGCTCGGCATTTTCGCGGGCCGCTGGCTCGCCGAAAAGCGACCGCTCGACGAGCGGCTCAACGGGCTGTTTGCCGTCGGCGCGCTCGGGATGATGGCCGGCCTCATGTGGAACTGGTCGTTCCCAATCAACAAGAGCCTCTGGACGAGCTCGTTTGTCGTGTTCACCGCCGGAATGGCGTGTGTCTCGATCGCCGCGATCAGTTGGGTCATCGACGTGAAGGGCGTGACGTGGTGGACCCGTCCAGTCGTCATATATGGTATCAACCCGATCATCGCGTTCGTGGGCTCCGGACTGATGGAGCGGATGATCTACACGGTCTGGAAGGTGGACTTCCACGGCGTGCCGACGCCGGTGCAGGCCGTGGTGTATGAAAGTGTGTTCCGTCCGATGCTCGCCCCGCGCAATGCGTCGCTGGCGTTCGCGATCAGCTTCGTGCTGTTGTGGTACCTGATTTTGTGGGCCCTGGCCCGCAAGAATATCATTTTCAAAGTGTGAACACGGTGATTCTTCCGGTCCTGCTGGCCCTCACGACGTCGCTGCACGCCGCGCTTCTCCCTCCGGCGCAGTACGCCACGGCGCGCGCGGCGGTCCCGGCGGAGACGCCCAGGAATCCGGCGGGGCCAAAGAAGAAACGCGCCACACACAAGAAGAAGAGCGCGACCCTGGCGGCGTCGCGCGCGCCGGTCGCGACGGCGTTTCACGCGACGGTTCCGAAGGGGCGCGCCGAGCTCAGCGGCGACCTTTCGACGATGCTCGCCCATACGAAGGCGGGCAAGTGGGGCGTGATCGTCGTCTCGCTCTCCACCGGCGACACCCTGTTCGCGAACAATCCTGATCAGCAGCTGCTTCCGGCGTCGACGATGAAACTCTTCACGAGTTCGCTCGCGCTGGATCGCTTTGGCGCGGACGGCAAGTTCGAGACGACCGTGCTGCGCGCGGGGCCGCTCGGGTCCGACGGCGTGCTGCGCGGCGACCTCGTCCTGCGCGGCGCCGGTGATCCGACGCTCACCGGAAAAGCCGCCGAGGACGGCGCGGCCGCGCCGATGGACGCGCTCGCGCGCCAGGTCGCGGCGGCCGGCGTGAAGCACGTCACCGGTGATGTGGTCGGCGACGCATCGGCGTTCCTGGACGGAAAAGTCCCGGATGGCTGGCGCACCCGCTACCTGCAGGCGTCGTATGCGGCGCGCGTTTCGGCGCTGTCGTTCAACGAGAACAAGATGACGATCGTCGTGCGGCCCGCGGGCGGTCACGCGGAGCTGTCGTTCGACCCGCCCGTGAGCGGCCTGCCGATCTCCAACGGCGTCAAAGTGACGCCCGCGAGCAGGGGCGCGCGCATCGGCGTGCGCCAGGACAGCACGGGACGCCTCGTGATCGCCGGCTGGATCGGGGCCCAGAGCGCGCAGCGGGGATATCAGGTGATGGTCGAGGGGCCGGAGCTGTTCGCGGCGGGCGCGCTGCGCGCGGCGCTCATCGCGCAGGGGATCAGCGTAGACGGGCCCGTGCGCACCGGCACGACGCCGCGCGACGCGATCGCCGTGGCGACCTTCGACTCGCCGCCGCTGCAGGAGATCGTCACGCAGATGAATGGCGAGAGCAACAACCATTTCGCAGAGCTCCTGTTCCGCGACGCCGCGAGCAGCGTCGGCACGCCGGGCTCGGCGGAGAATGCGAACATCCTGCTCCGCCGTTTCCTCTATGAAAAAGCGGAAGTCGCGCCGACGGCGGTGTTCGCCGCGGACGGCAGCGGCCTATCCACGCTCGACCGCGTGACCGCGCGCGCGATGGTGAAGCTGCTCGGCTACGTGCGGAAAGCTCCGTGGGGCGCCGTGCTCGAGCAGTCGCTCCCAGTGGCGGGCGAGAGCGAGACGCTCAAGCATCGCATGCGCGCGACCGCGGCGATGGGAAACCTGCACGCGAAAACCGGCACGACGAACGACGTCGCTTCGCTCGGCGGCTACGTGACCGCCAGGGACGGTGAGCAGCTCGCGTTTTCGTTCATTTACAACGGGAAGGATCGCTGGCGCGCGAAAGAGGCGATGGACGCGATGGGCGCGACCTTGGCCAGCTACTCGCGGTAAGCGAGCGCGGTCAGGTTACCGGCGTGCGACAGTAACGACAACCCCGACGACCCCGACGACCGCGAAGAACGTGGTGCTCAGGAGCGCCACGAACCACCGAAAGAGACGCGCTTCAAATGCGGTGAATCTCGCGTCAATGCGGGCCTCGAGGGCCGCGAACCGTCGCGCCAGATCAACTCCAAGCTCCGCGAACTCCTTGCGCATGCCGGAATCGAAGCGCGAGAAGTTCAGCTCGTTGTATTCGCGCAATTCCGACCGGTACGTCGTGTCCACCATGTTGAACCAATCGACGAGCTCGTTGGTGAGCTCATCGCCAAGGCGTTCGTAGAACCGTCGCGACGGCTTTGCGGTCACCGGCATCCGGCGCTTCCTCGTTGAGGCCGGACGTACCGTAACACTACGCTCAACCGCGCGCGTCATCAATTCCTTGCGCGCAACACCGGACCATTCCGTCAGTGGTGCCAGACCGGCCGGTCGAGAAAGTTCACCACTGCCGCCACAAACGCCGGCTGCATGTTCTCGATCAGCGACGCGTGGTCGCCGCCCGCCATCACGACCCACTCACGATCGCCGGTGCCGATCCTCGAGAAGAACGCGGCCTGCGTTGCGGTCGGAGCAATCGGGTCGAGTTCGCCCTGAATCAACAGCGTGGGGACGGTGAGCTTCGCGGGATCGAGCGCGTTGAACTGCTCGAGACGGCGCCAGTCGGTGCGGACCGGATCGGCCTTGAGCGCGGCGGCCACGTACGCGTCGACGGCCCGCTTCGAGATTGCGCCGGGCGCGATGAAATCGCTGGCCGCATCCTTCGCCGTGGTCTTCGCGCGGGCCGGTGTCACGGTGTCGGCGCCCGAGACGCGCGTCGAATCCGGATGCTTCCAGTAGCCCGTGAGGATCAGCGCCGAGACTTGATCGGGATGCCGCTGCACGCAGAGTTCGGCGACGGTGGAACCGTTCGACCAGCCAAGCAGAGCGGGTTTTCCGGGGACGCCGGAGTTCTTCGCAACCCAGTCGAGCGCCGCCGAGAGATCTTCGGCTGAGCGGTCGGGCGTGTCCCATCCGCTGGCGTCGCGCGGAGTCGCGCCGTAGCCGCGGAGATCGAGCGCATACACCGCGTAGCCCTGCGCAACGAGCGCGTCCATGAGCGAGTGGTGCTCGCCGGGGACCTGCAGGTCGAAGTCGGGGAGCGAACTCCAGGTCCGCCCGTGCAGCAGCACGATAGTCGCCTTGGGGTGCGCGGCGCGTTTTTCCCAGAGTGCCAACTGCTGGCCGTCGGCGTTGACGGCGTGCTTCACCAGCTTCGATTGCGCGGCCACCGGTGCCGGCGCGAGTGGCGCGAATACAGCCGCGATGAACACGATGCGTGCAATGACTGCAGTCGACCTGGTCACTGGTCCCTCCGGAAAAGACGAAGCGCCGCCCCAGCTAAAAAAGCTGGGCGCGGCGCTTCGGCGCAATCCGGAAGGTGATCTTCTGCTGCCTCAGAGCGCGGCGACGAACACGATCGAGCGCGAGAAGCGGTCGTACACCACGATGCGGTCACCGAAGAGGCACGGGTCATACGACGGCGCCATCGGTGGAAGCAGGTAGTCGTAGTCGTACGGCACCGCCTCGCAGTAGCCCATGTATGCTGCCGGGAAGAAGCCACCGAAGACCACGCGGCCGCCCCAGCCGATCGGGAGCACCAGGCGGCCGCCCCAGCGATTGAATCCCGGGCCGAAGTGCCCACCGCGGAACGCTCCGCGTTCGTAGCCACGCTCAGATCCACGCTCGTATCCGCGAGGACTCACGAACCCGCCGCGCGTGATCAGCGGACGCCCGTGCCCGGCGACCGCCACCGGGCGACCGCGTAGGTCTACATGACCACGAACGTCTGTACGGCCCCGGACATCAGCGCCGCCACGAAAATCGTTGCGTCCTGCGAACGTCGAGCGGCCCCTGAAGTCATTGCGAGGCTGCACGTCGATCCGCCCGCGGAAGTCGGCCCGCGGCGCGGCGTAGCGCTGCACGCGAACGTTCTGGCGCCCGAAGCTTTGCGCGTAACCGCGTGGAGCCTGCGCCCTGACCTGCGGAGCGTGTCCTGACGACCTCGAGGCACCGCCTCCGTGCCCGCCGCGTGGCCCGCCGCGCTGCGCGCCGGCGACTCCGGCAAAAGCAACCGCCGCAACCGCGACTGCAGTCAGACGAATCGAGAGTTTCATAACGGGGCCTCCCGTCAGCGTGATTGGGGCCGCCACTATCGCATCGGCTCCATCCTGTCGTACGCGCGCAACAGTCGAATGTTCCCACTCGCCTGCGCCACTCCAGAATTCAACTTATGGTGTCGCGGATCACAATTCCACGCTTCGCAAGTTCAGCCACGTAGCGCTCCCCCGGCACACACTCGTCCGGAGTGTGTACGCCGGCCGGCGCGATTGCGCCCTCGGCCTGCAGCAACCCGGTGATCGAGAGCGAGAAGCCCGTAGTCCGCTCCATCGCGGTGATGCCGTGTGCCTCGTCGTGGCGGTCCACCAGCTCGAACGTGCTCGTCACCGGCTTTCCATTCTTGGTCCCCTCGACGATCACGCGCATCGCTACGAGATCGCGCCCCTGCGGTTTTCGCAGGTGTGGGCCCATCGCGGCAACCGCGACGTCGCGCGGCGAGACTTTCGCTCCCTTCACGTCGATCGGCGCGAGATCCAGGAGGCCGAGATCGCGGATCGCCTCCATGATGTGCGCGTGCCCGGGATACCGGAGCGTCTTGTACTCCATCGTCGGGATCTTGCCCTCATACCGCGACGCGAGCGTCGAGAGGCCGCCGGCGGTGTGAAACGCCTCGAGCTCGCCGAGCGGCGCGGCGAATTGCACCGGTTCGCGCTCAGACAGCGCCTTGACCTGCGTCCGCCGTCCGTCGCGCAGTACCCATGAGAGGGTCGTGTAGTAGTCGAGCACGCCCTCGAGCGAATACACGATCTGGTACTTGAGCGGGCCTTCCGGCACCTGCGGCAGGCCGCCCACGAAAATCTTCACGCGTGACACTCTGTCGCAGCGCGAGATGCCGAGCTGCGCGAGGATGTTCACCATCCCCGGTGCGAGGCCGCAGTCGGGGATCACGGTGATTCCCTTTGCGCGAGCGGCGGCATCGAGTCCCTTCTGCTGGAAGACGATCTCGGTGTTGCCGCCGAGGTCGCAGAAGTGGACACCGGCCTCGATGGCGAGGCGGGTCATCTCGAGGTTGAAGTAGTACGGGAGCGCGCACATCACCGCACTCGCGCCGTCCATCGCGCGCGCGACGGCCTTGGGATCCTTCGCATCGAGCGCGACGCGCACGAGGCGCGGATCCTTCGCGTACGGGGAAAGGAATGCGGGCAGCGGCGCGCCGTCGCGATCGGCCAGGCGCACTTCGCTGACGGCGGGATGCTGGAGCAGGTCGTACGCACAGGCGGAGCCCTGGAGCCCCGCGCCGAGAACGAGCATTCGCATCTGACGGTTTCTCCGGTTCGATCGGGCGGCCTGCACTGCAGATACCGCAATTTAGCCGAATGCGCGCCCGGCCCCTATGGCAGCATCACTATTGCGCCACGCTGGAGGTCGAAGGACCAGCGGGAGCCCCGCAGCGCCGCCCGGCCCGCGGCGCTCTCCATGCGAACGAGGGGCTGTCCGGCGCGCGCGACGAGACTGACACCCGGAAACCCGAGCACGAAGGGCAACAGCTGGCCTTCTTGTGGCACGGGCTGCTGGCGCAGGGTGAGCAGGTGCTGCGCTGCGTCGAATGTCGGCATGAACGCAGCGAGCACGTCGAGCCCGATCGTCGGGCGCGCCGTCGGCGAGAGGCGCGCCGGCACGTTCACGAGGCGCAGCGCGTCGATTCCCACCGCGTACACCACCGCCACGGACGCGCTGTCGTGCATGCCGAACTGCTTTGATTCGGCAGTGACGTCGGGGTCCGACGGCAGGACGAGGCCGTCGACGGTGGGGTCGATGTCGGCGGTGATGCTTGCGGTGCCGATCGTGAGCACCACGCGGCCCAGGCCCGCGATCTCGTTTGGCTCCAGCGCCACGGCCACCGTGTCGGGGCCGCTGTGCGCGGTGGGGTGTGTCATGAGCCACAGCGCGCGTTCGTGCGCCGGGCCGGTGGCGTAGTGCTTCAGCGCCGCGACGCCCGCCCAGTCGCCCAGCCAGCCGTAGATGCGCGCGAGGCGGGCGTCCACGGCCGCGGCGTCGCCGCCGAACTGGCGGGCCTCCTCGAGCAGCACGGCGCCCACTTTCAGGCGTCCCCGCGACGCAAGAAAAATTCCGAGCGCGCCGCGCGCCGCCGGGTCGTGCGGCGCCGCGGAGCTCGCGCTGAACAGCATCGACTCGGCGTCGGCGAGACGTCCCTCGGAAATCGCGACGTCGGACTCCGCCGGCACGGTCGGACGGACGTCCTGCGCCGCGAGCGACGCAGTGCAGAGCAGCGCGAAACCGGCCGCAACGGCAGCCGCGAACCGGGCGCTCACCGGGCGCTCACCGGGCGCTCACCGGGCGCTCACCGGACGTGGAACTCCGCGAGCAGTTCGACGTCCGGGTCGAGCACGACTGCGCGCGGCGCGGCGCTGAGCACGAGTGGGAGCGTCACGTGCGCCGAGTGCTCTGCGGCGATGTCGACGCGCACGCGATGCACGGTGCCCGTGGCATCGGTGATGTCCACGGTGAGCGGAAAGCGGTATGGCGCAAACCGCACGCCCTGCTCCACGTCGAGCACCACGCGGCGCGAGGCGTCGTCGAAGCGCCAGCTCGTCGCGAGCGACGCGAATCCCGGACGGCGGAGCCACTGGTCGAAAAACCACTGGAGCTTCATGCCAGACCTCCGCTCCATCGCGTTCATGAGATCGTCGCTCATCGCGTTGCGGTCGACGTGCGCGGTGTAGTAGTCACGGATCCCGCGAAAGAAGGCGCTGTCGCCGACGAGGCCGCGGAGCATGTGGAGGGTCCAGCCGCCCTTCTGGTAGCTGTTCGCGTCGAGGAGCTTCATCAGGTCCGTCTGCTCGCTGTCGATCACCGGACGGGCCGCAATGACGGGATCGCGCAGAATCTGCGTGCGCGTGCCAGCCATCTCGCGCCTGAACGCGCTGTCGCCGAACGCGTGGCGCGTCCACAGCTCTTCGAAGTAAGTGGCGAATCCTTCGGAGAGCCAGAGGTTGCTCCACTCGCGCTCCGTCACGGCGTCGCCGAACCATTGATGCGCGGTTTCGTGCGCTATGGTGCCCGCGTTCGTGCCGTTCCGCCGGAATCCCCCGTCGGCGTAGAAGATCGCGCTCGCGTTTTCCATCCCGCCGAAGCGGGTGCTGCTCTGGAGGTGCGCGAGTTTTTCGTAGGGAAAGGGCGCGACGAGGTGCGAAAGGAAATCGACGATGTCCGGGGAATATTTGAAATTCGCCGGCATCGCGGCGTGCTGTTCGGGTGCGGTGTACACCATCTGCTTCAAGCACCCTCCGCCGCGCGTGAAACCACAGGCGGCATCGGGAAGATTGAATACCTCGAGCGGCGCGGCCGCGATCGTGAACAGATACACCGGGATCGGGTGTGACTCGCGCCAGCGGGTCATTTTGTACCGGACGCCGGGCGATGGCCCCAATACCAGCAGAGAATCCTGGGCCTGCGAGAACGGCGTGCCGTTGGCGACCACGGTTCGGTTCGCCGGAGCGAACACGCTCAACGACACCGTCGCCTTCTCGCTCGGGTGATCGATTGACGGAATCCAATGCCGCGCACGATTCGGCCAGTTGTCACCGAATGCCATCCATCTGCCGGCGCTGTCTTTGCCGACGATCAGCCCATCCCTAACCGCGCCTGCATAGTAGACGACCACATTGAACGTGTCGGAGCGGAGTCGGCCGACAAAAACGCGCACGTGCGCAGAATCCTGTACGAACGGAAGCTCCGTCGGGGTCGGATCTTTCGTGACGTGGAGCACGCGCTCGACCTTCAAGTCGAGCAAGTCCAGGACGAGCGTGTCGGACCGCGCGCGGCGAACGACGGTCAGCGCAGCGACGCCGCCGATGACGCGACCAGTGTCAGGCAGCGTGAGCAGCAGGTCGTAGTTGGTGACGTGAAACGCGGCCTGCTGTGCGGAGAGGGGCGCAGCGGCGAGAAACGCGGCGACTAGAAGTCTGTAGCGCATCATGAGAACATAGTACGCTGGAGAGATCGGAACGGCGTTGAGCCGTTTCTTGTTGGCTGGTTAACCGAAGTAAGAAATTGGCCCTGATTGCGAGCCGCGTCGAGGCGCTCCAATCCAGGGCCAATTGTCCACCTCAGTTAACCAGCCAACAAAGAACGAGTTAACTCGCAGTTGCCGTTTACCGTCCGAACAATTTCCCGAGCACCCCACTCCCCGAC
>JBIOHR010000087.1:0-13527 GCA_044449085.1 Gemmatimonadales bacterium
CTCGCCACCAAGACGAGCGCCGTCGAATGGCTTCTCGCGTCGATCTTCGCGCACTTCCCGGAAAAGAAGGGGCGCGTCGCGGCCGTCTGTTTCAACGTGAAGGGGCCCGACCTCTGTTTCCTCGACCAGCCGGCGACGAAACTCGACGACGCCGACCGCGCGTTATACGAGCGCCTCGGAGTTCCGGCCGAGCCGTTTCGGAACGTCGAATACTTCGCGCCATATACCGCCAAGGGTTACGCGCTCAACACGCTGCGCTCCAACGAGGCGCTCACGCACAACGTGAAGCCGCTGACGTGGGGGCTCCGTGAGGTGCTGCAGTATGCGGAAGTGCTCCTCAACAAGGACGACGTGGACGCGAAGGCCGACGCGCTCATCGACTTCATCAAGGAGCGCGTCGTCGACCAGGAGTTTTCCGATCCGAAATACCTCACCGCCGCGCACCGCGTGCAGTCGTTCGGCGAACTGGAACGCTGGTTTCGCGACCTCCTGACCGGGATGGAAAAGCAAAACGCCGAATCGTGGCGCACGCATCACGTCGCGACGATTCGCAAGGTGCGCAATCGGCTCACGAACATCTCCACGCGCTGCCGCGGGCTTGTCACCGACGACGGCACCGTGAGCGACCTCCCGTTCGGCGAGTTTCGTGACCGCTCGGTGTATGTCGTGGATGTCGCGAACGTCGAGGCAGATGCGCAGGATCTCATCTTCTCGAGGATCGTATCGACGCTCCGCGAGCATCTCGAGAAACGGGACCTGGGCGTCGAGCACGTGATCGTGTTCGTGGACGAACTCAACAAATACGCGCCGAACGACGGACCGGACACCTATGTGCGCGCGATGCTCCTCGACATCGCCGAGCGCGGGCGCTACCTGGGCCTCGTGCTGTTTGCCGCGCAGCAGTTCCGCTCGCAGGTGCACCGGCGCGTGGTGGGAAACAGCGGCACGGCGCTGTTCGGACGGATGGATCCCGATGAGCTCGCCACGCCCGGCTACGCGACGCTCTCGCCGGCGACGCGGACCAAGCTCTCGACGCTCGAAAAGGGCCAGCTGATGGTGCGTCATCCGCACTTCGCGCAGCCCGTGTTCGTGCGCTTCCCGCGGCCCGCGGTTCTCTCGGGGCGCGAGGGCGTGGAGCAGTTTCCCCAAGCCGCGGAACAGACGCTCGACGAAGCCGTCACCCGCTCGCTGCGCGCGCTCGACCGGACGGTGACGCTCGAGTGGGTGAAGGACGCGATTGCGCTCGCCGAAGACGACGAGGTGTTGCGCGCCCGCAACAGGACGCTTCAGGCGCGGCCCGACGACGTGAAGGCGTACTTTCGCGCCCAGCTCAAGCGCCGCGTGGCCACGGAGCCGTTGGACGTGCGGCCGCGCCGTCCGCTGAAGACCGCTCCCACCGACGACCCTTACGGCTTCTGAGCGCCGTGCCGCGGGTCGGCGCGGATGAACCCGAAGTCGACCAGCACGTGATCCTCGATCGTCTCGATGTGGTCGAGCAAGTCCTTCGACGGCACCATCGTGCTCACGCCATGCACTTCGGAGAAGACGAGCACCGACGGCTCGACCTCGCGGAACAGCGTCGTGACGTCGACCGCCGCGACCTTGTGCAGCGCGCCCGGCACCTGGGAGAGCCGCAGCTCGGCGCGGCGGATCTGGTAGGATCTTGCGTCCAGCAGGATGGTGCCATTCACGTCGGGTGATCCGAGTTTTTCCGCGGCACGGAAGTCAATGCGCACCGCGTCGCCCTCCGGCGTCTGTTCCTCGCCGCTGTAGCGAAAGCAGTGGTTCTTCACGAACCCGTCGCTCGCGAAATCACTGAGTGTCGGCAGGTGCATCGAGCGCTGGCGCGTGATGAAGTCCGTGGACACCACGTGGCCGGGGCGATACGTCCACCCCGGCTTGTCGCTCCGGAGCAACACCGTCTCCGTGTGGACGGACTCGATCACGCTGTCGCCGCGCACCGCAAAGTTCGTTCGTTCCTCGTGGTAAGCGTATGGAAACGAATCGGCGAGGAGCCGGTACTGCTGCGCGTTCTGCTCGAGCTGCTGGAATATCACGGCGAACTCGCGGTCCTTCGCGGGGTCGGGCGCGCCGGGTGCGATGCACGGTGCGTCCGCCATGATCCTCACGGTCGCCAGCTTGACCTGGACATCGGCCAGCTGGACGCGCAGGCGGGTCGTCGCTGAATCGACGGGGATCGTGACGCGCAACTCAACGGGCGCGAAGCCGAGGTGGGTCGCGCGGAGGGTGTAGCGGCCGGGGGCGAGGCCTTGGAACGCGAATCGTCCGGCGTCGTCGGTGAAGGTCTGGCGCCCGGCGGGGCTGAGCGAAACCATCGAGTGGCCGAGGGGCTGCGTGTCCCGCTGCGCCACGACGACGCCGGTGAGCAGGCGTCCGCCGGTGTCCTGGGCTCTCGCCTGCGCGACGAGCGCGAGCACGGACAGCGTGGTGAGCAGGAGGATGCGCATGGTCAAAAAGTAGCTCGACCCGTTGCGGCGCGCGGAAGATCCGTCCTCGCCAAGCTCGCAGCTGGTGTCTCTCCGCTCGGTTCACCCCTGAAGTCTGGGGATCACAGCGGTGAACTGAAGCGGAGCGATCTGAGCTGCGAGTCCAGGGAGGACTGATCCTCCGCACTCTGCAACGGTCCGAGTCCACCCTCGCCCCCCTGCTGTCTCCCACCGTAGATTCCCCCCGTGCGCCTCGTCCATCTCTCCGACCTGCACCTCGGGTTCCGGCAGTTCCAGCGCACCACCCCCACCGGGATCAACCAGCGGGAGTGGGACGTGGCGCAGTCATTCACGCGGGCCGTCGATCGCGTGATCGAACTGCGGCCGGACATCGTGCTCATTGCCGGCGATGTGTTTCACACGGTGCGCCCCACGAACCCCGCGATCCTCCACGCGTTTGCGCAGTTCTCACGGCTGATGCGCGAGCTTCCGGACGCGATTGTCGTCATCGTCGCCGGAAACCACGACATGCCGCGGTCGAGCGAGACGCTGTGCATCCTGCGCCTGTTCGCACCGCTCGGAATTCACGTGGTGGACACCGATCCCCGGCGGCTGCCATTTCCGGACCGCGGGCTCTCGATCCTCGCGGTGCCGGCGATCAACGCCGACAAGATTGCGGTCGAACCGGATCTGGCCGCCGACCTGAACATTCTCGTCGCGCACGGCGTGGTGGAAGGGGACGAAGCGTCGTTTTCGGAACGCGTCGATCCGGCGTCGCTGGTGTTGCGCCGGGAAGATCTCGCCAATCCCGCGTGGGATTACGTTGCGCTGGGCCACATCCATGTCTACGAGAAGGTCGCGCCGAAGGGGTTCTACAGCGGCTCGCTCGACTACACGAGTTCGAACATCTGGGGCGAAGTCCAGCAGCGCGCGATGCAGAAGCTGCCCGGCGGGGGAATGCTCGAGTTCGACCTCGAAACACAAAAGGCCCCCAAGTTCCACGCCATTCAGTCCCCTCGCGAGTTCGTCGATCTGCCTCCGATTGCGGGCAAGGGTCTTTCCGCCGCTGACCTCGATGCGAGGATCGCCGCGGCCGTCGATCGCGCGGGCTCGATCGACGGGAAGGTCGTGCGTCTCGTCGCGCGCGACGTGCCGCGGAACGTCGCGCGCGAGCTCGATCAGGCGGCGCTTCGCGACTATCGGCGCCGTGCGCTCCACTTCAATCTGGACATGCGCCGGCCGGAGCTCACGCTTCCCTCGTCCGCCAGCGGCGCCCCCGGGCACCGGCCGTCGCTCGCCGAGATGCTCCGCGACAGCCTGCGCAACCGCATGTTGACCTCCGACATCGACCGCGACCGCCTCGTCGAGCTCGGCGCGCACTATCTGCGCGAGGCGGAACTGGCCGGCACGCCACGCGGGCTCAGTGCGCCGGGGGAGGAAACGTGAAGCTCAACCGCCTCCGCCTCCTGAACTTTCGCCAGCACGCCGACACCGAGATCGAATTCGACTCGGGGCTGACCGGGATCATCGGCCCCAACGGCGCGGGAAAGTCGACGATTCTCGAGGCGGTCGCGTGGGCGCTGTACGGCGGCGACACGGCACGCGGGGGAAAAGATTCCATCCGGTTCTCGCGTGCGCCCGCGCGCGCATCGGTGCGCGTGGAGCTCGATTTCGAGCTCGCCGGTCACCGGTACGGCGTCGTGCGCGGCCTCACGATGGCGGAGGTTTACCTCGACGGCGGCGATCAGCCGATCGCGAATTCGGCCACGGCCGTCGGCGACCTGCTCCAGCGCCGCCTCGGCATGTCGCGGTCGGAGTTCTTCAACACCTACTTCACCGGCCAGAAGGAACTCGCCGTGATGGCGGCGCTGAGCGCGACGGAGCGGGCGCAGTTTCTCTCCCGCGTGCTCGGCTACGAGAAGCTGCGGACGGCGCAGGAGCTCGCCGACGTCCGCCGTCGCGAACTGCGCGGCGAGATCGCCGGCATGCGGAGTGGAATGCCCGATGCCGCGCTGGTCGCCGCGCAGATTGCGGAGGCGGAGGTGCGGCGGACCGAGACAACGGCGCGCGTCGCCGCCGCCGACGCGGAGCGCGCACGGCTGCAGGCGGCGGTGGATGCCCTCGCACCGCGCTGGACCGACGCGCAGCGTCAGCGAGAGGAGTCGCTGCAGCTCGAGGGCGACCTCCGCGTGGCGCAGAGCGAACTGCAGGGGCTGCAGAGGAGCGCGGAACGGCTCGCGGCGGAGCTGCTGCACGTCGCGGCGGCACGTGATGCGCTGCAGCCGCTGGCGGCCGAACTGGCGCCCTTCCACGAGGTCGGCAATGAGCTCGCGCGAATGCGCGACCTCGCCGGTCACGACGGGCGCCGGCAGGCGCGGCTCGAGGAGGAGCGCGCGCTCGCCGCCGAGCTGGAGGCGCTACGCGAGCAGCGCGGCGAAGTTCAGGCCGCACCGGCGCTCGAGGAACAGGTCACGGGAGAATTGGAAGCGCGCCGCCGGGCACACGAAGAGGCGCAGGGCAAGCTCGAGCTGCGGCGGACCGAATGGGTGCGCGACCGGCAGGAGGCGGAGACGCGCCGCACGGCGCTGCGGCAGCAGTACTCGGACCTGCGCGACCAGCGCGACAGGCTCGTCGCCCTCGGGGACGAAGGCAACTGCCCCACCTGCCAGCGTCCCCTCGGCACGCACTACCGCCAGGTTCTCGACCTGCTCGACAACCAGCTGGAGACCGTGAGCGCCGACGGATCATACTTCAAGTCGCGCCTCGAGCAGCTCGAGGCGATGCCCGAGGATGTCGCGATGCTTGACGAGCAGCGCCGCAAGCTCCAGAACGACGTGGGGCTGCTCGAGCGGCGCCTCGCGCGCGTGCAGATGGGCGTGCAGAAGCTCGAGCAGGTCGGGCGCGACCTCGCGGCCAAGGAGCAGCGGCACGAGGCGATCGTGCGGGAGCTCGGCGAGATACCCGGCGGATACGACCGCGCGCGCCACACCGCGCTCGAGCGGCAGTTCGAGCATCTCGCGGCGCTCAACACGCAGGCCAACCGCCTGAACACGCAGGTGGAGCGCGAGCCGGCGCTGCGTCGCGAGCAGGAGAGTGTCGAGCGCGGAACGGTCGGGCTCGCCGCGCGGCTCGACGAGCTGGCGCGCCGCAGGACGGCGCTCGCGCTTTCCGAGGAGGAGTTCGTGATGCTTCGCGACCACCACGCGGCGGCGGCCGCCGAGCTGCACGCGGCGACGCTTTCGTCCATGAACGCGGCGAGCGACATGGCGCTCGCGCGCGCCGCGCTGGAGCGCGCGGTTGCCGCGCAGGGCGAGCTGGAGCGGATCGAGAGGAAACTCGAGGCGCTCGAGCTGGACAAGCGGTTGCACGACGAACTGCACCGCGCGTACAGCGACCTGCGCACCGACCTGAATTTCGCCATGCGTCCCGAGCTCTCCGAACTCGCGAGCGCGTTCCTCACGGAGATCACGGACGCGCGGTATACGGAACTCGAACTCGATGACAAGTACCGGATCGTCGTGCTCGAAGAGGGCGTGCCAAAGCCGGTGATCTCGGGCGGCGAAGAGGATATGGCCAATCTCGTCCTGCGGCTGGCGATCTCGCAGATGATCGCGGAGCGCGCAGGCCAGGCGTTTTCGCTGCTGGTGCTCGACGAGATATTCGGGTCGCTCGACGAGACGCGCCGCAACCACGTGGTCGAGCTGCTCCGGGGCCTGCAGGACCGGTTCGAGCAGGTCATCGTGATCACGCACATCGAAAGCGTCCGCGACGGGCTCGACCAGGTCCTCGAAGTTCGCTACGACGAGAACACCGGTGCGGCGACAGTGCGGCGCGGGCCGGTGGCGGAGCAGGAGCCGGCGCTCGCGGCGGTCGCCGCCGGCGGTCTGGACGTGGAGCGCTGATGGTCGCCCGGGCCGACCTTCCACCGATGCCGCGTCTCGACGGGCCGCACCCGATCGGGCGCGCCGATATCGCGCCGCTGAACGTGCTGTTCAGCGACACGTTCACCGAGCGTTACCGGCGCGACGGGCTCGTCGGCGTGCGTGTGCCGCCGCTCAACCCGGCGATCTGGCAATACGCGGTGGCCGACGCGGGGGCCGGCGCCATGCTGTGGCGCGACACGCGCGGTGCGATCGCGGCGTTCAACATCGCGCACCGCTCGGGCGTCGAGGGGTGGATGGGCCCGCTCGCGGTGCGCGATGACTGCCAGGGGACGGGCCAGGGAAAGAACATTGTGAACGCCGGCCTCGATCTGCTCCGCATGTCGGGGTGCACCGTGATTGGGCTCGAGACGATGCCGCGCACCATGGACAATATTGGGTTCTACTCGGGACTCGGGTTCGTCCCGGCGCGGCTCACGGTGACGCTCACGCTCGACGCCGTGACGGCGCCACGCGCGCCGCGGCTGCTGTCATCGTTCCGGTCCACCGCGCGCGACGACGCCATCCGCGAATGCGCCGCGCTCGTCAATGAGACGCTCCCCGGATTCGATTACACGCGCGAGATCGAGTTGACGCACGAACTTTCGCTCGGTGACACGCTGTTGATGTACGAAGGCGACCGGCTTTCGGGGTTCGCCCTGTGCCACGCCGCGCCGCTCGTGGAGGGCCGCGCGCGGGAAGAACTGCGCGTGCTCAAGGCGTTCGTGCGTGACGAGGCGATGTTCGACCACATGGCGGTGCAGCTCGCCGACCTGGCGCGGCGCACGGCGACGGCGCGCGTCGCGATCAGGCTGCAGGGGGACTATGCGTCGTTGTACGCGCGGCTGGTCGGGTTCGGCGCGCGGGTGCGGTGGACGGATCTGCGGATGGTGCTGGCGGGGTACGAGGAGCGGGCGCCGAAGTTTGGGGTGGCGCTTTCGAACTGGGAGATCTGACCGCTCAGTTGGGAAGTCGCCCCGGTGCGCAGTGCGGAAAAGGAATTTGGAACTCGCCCCGATGCGCAGTGCGGAGGAGGAGTGTGGGAGGCGGAAGGAATCCGGATTCCACTTCCGCACCGCGCAACGGGTCGATCCGATGGCTAGGGCGTTTTCTCTTGCGACCCCCTCACCACAATCCTCCAGATCAGCAAGAACACCCCCGCCGTCAGCAGCAGGTGCACGTATCCTGGCGCCTCGAACTTGAACGTCGCGACCGCCCAGACCACCAGCATTGCGACTGCGGCGATGATTCCGAGGTCCATTTCTCAGTCCGTTACAAGTGCCGTGATTGACGCTCGTTGTACACGAACCTAGCTTCTTTCACAGCTGGAACGAAGGGGCCTACTTTTTGAGCCGATAAGTCCTCCGAGTGGGTCCGATACGCTTTGTTGACGTCATGCCCGCACGGCGGGAAGGCGGAAGGCAGGGTGAGGGCCTCATACATTCGACAGGGCTTCAAAAACTCCCCTTCGTTCTCCTTTTGGGCGAAAGCTCCACCTCCGGGTGGGGCTTTCGTCGTTTGGGGCCGTCGATGGTCGTGGTCCGTGGGCGGTCTTGGGCCAATCTGGCCCGCGGCTCGGCGCTCAAGCTCACCGCGCAAAGGTCGGAAGGGTCAAAGCTGTTTTTCAGAGCCGGGAGCTTGGAAAACAACAGTTCTCAGTCTTGAAACGCGGAGCCGCGACACTCCCGATCCATGAGCGATAAGCTCGACCTATGAGTCGTGGGCCAGCCGGGCCAAACTGGGCGCAGCGAGCGCGTGGCGACGGCCGGAGCGCGCCCTCATCCGTTAGGTTTCCAATCGTGCCGACCGTCACCGTCACCCGGCTCCTCCGCTTCAACGCCGCCCACCGGGTGCACAATCCCGCGCTGAGTGACGAGGAAAACGCGCGCCTCTTCGGCAAATGCAACAACCCGAACTGGCACGGCCACAACTACACGCTCGAAGTGTCGGTCACCGGCGAGCCGGACCCCGTGACCAGCTACGTGATCGACCTCGGCGTTGTGAAGCGGATCGTCGAGAAGGAGTACATCGATCTCGTTGACCACAAGAACTTCAACCTCGACGTCCCGTTCATGGCAGGTGTCAATCCGACGACCGAGAACATCATCGTCGCATGCTGGCGCCGTCTCGAACCGGCGTTGAAGCCGGCGCGTCTCACCCGGCTTCGCCTCTGGGAAACGGAGAACAACTATGTCGACTACGAAGGGCGCTAAGTCCAAGCGGAACGGCGCCGCGCCCGGGCGCAACGGAGTCGCGGCGCGCCACGGAAAGAAGGTGCTTCGCGCGGGGTGCACGGCGCAGCTCGAGGAGATGGTCCGCAGCGAGCTCGGCCTGCTCGGCGAGGACCCCGAGCGCGAGGGGTTGCTCAAGACGCCGCACCGCGTGGCGGAGTCCATGCTCTGGCTCACGCGCGGCTACGAAATGGACGTCGCCGAAATCGTCGGTGACGCCGTGTTCGACGAGGCGCATCAGTCCATGGTCATGGTGCGCGACATTGAACTCTACTCGCTCTGCGAGCACCACATGCTCCCCTTCTTCGGGAAGGCGCACATCGCGTACATCCCCGACGGGCGCATCGTCGGCCTCTCGAAGCTGCCGCGCATCGTGGACATGTTCGCGCGCCGGCTGCAGGTGCAGGAGCGCCTCACCGAGCAGGTGGCGGCCGCGATCCAGGAGGTCCTCAAGCCGCTCGGCGTCGGCGTGGTGATCGAGGCGTATCACCTCTGCATGATGATGCGCGGCGTGGAGAAGCAGAACTCCAAGACGATCACGTCCGCGCTGCGCGGATCGTTCCGCGACGACGCCAAGACGCGCGACGAATTCCTGCGCCTGGCATACACGCCGTCCACGCCGCTGCGGTGAGCGGAGCGCGCGTGGCCGGCGGCGGACCGCTCGAGGGTGTGGCGGCGGTCGTCACCGGCGCCTCGCGCGGCATCGGCGAGGCCATCGCGCGGTCCCTCGCCGGCGGGGGGGCGTCGGTGGCGCTCGTCGCGCGCGGCCGTGAGGCGCTCTCGAAGATCGCGACCGAGCTCGGGCCGCGCGCGTTCACCGTGCCGTGCGATCTGACGGAGCCGAAGGCGGTCGGCGCAGCGGCGGATGCGATCGTCGCGACGTTCGGCGGTGTGCCGCGGATCCTCGTGAACAACGCGGGGATTTTCCGCGTCGGGGCGGCGCACGAGCTCGCGGTGGACGATTTTGCGACGATGCTCGACCTGAACCTCGTGGCGCCGTTTGCGTTCATCCGCGCGTTCCTTCCTGCGATGAAGGCGGCAAAGGCGGGGCACATCGTGACGATCGGGTCCGTCGCGGATCGCTCGGTGTTTCCCGGCAACGCCGGCTATTCGGCGAGCAAGTTCGGGGCGAGGGCGGTGCACGAGGTGCTGCGCGCGGAGACCAGGGGGAGCGGGGTGCGCGCGACGCTGGTGTCGCCGGGCGCGACGGATACAGTGATATGGGACGGGCTCGAGCCGGGTATTCGGGGAACGTTTCCTTCGCGTGGGGAGATGTTGAGCGCAGACGATGTGGCGGGGGCGGTGCTGTTTGCGGTGACGCGGGCGGATTGGGTCAACGTCGACGAGCTGCGGCTGTCGCGGTCGTAGGGGCGAACCATGTTTGTCGACTTGCTCGAAAAACTCCGGTGCCCCAACGAGCACGAACCGTCGCCGTTGATTGCGACGGCATCGCGCACCGTCGACCGTCACATCATCGAGGGGACGCTGGGGTGCCCGGTGTGCCACGCCGAGTTCGAGGTGCGCCATGGGGCGCTCGAGCTGGGTGATTCCGAAATCGTGCCTATGCTGACGGCCGCGGCCCTGTCCGATGAACGGCGCATGCGCACGGGCGCGCTGCTCGGGCTGGATGAGCGCGGCGGCCTCTACGTGCTCGACTTCATCAGCTCCTACTTCATCAGCGGGCTCCGCGAGCTCTCGCCGAACTCGATGTTTGTCGCGCTGTCGGGCGATGCGGGGATCGAGGGGGCGAGCGGCGTGATCGTCGGCCACGGAGAAGGAATTCCGCTCGCCGCCGGCTGCGCGCGGGGGATCGTGCTGGACCACGCGACGCCGAAGTTGCTGCGCGCCGCCGTCAATGCGCTCGCCGCGGGCGGGCGGCTCGTTGCGCCGGCGGACGCGCGCGTGCCCACCGGGATCAGGGAGATCGCCGCGGACTCGGCGCAGTGGGTGGGCGAGCGGGAAGCGGTTCCGACGCTCTCCGGAATTCGCCGTGCCTCGCGCTGAGGGCGGCGAGGGGCAATGACAACGGCGAGGGGCTAGGACAATACAGGTGCTCGTCCCTCACTTGGGACGCAGCTGGATGATGTACGTTACCGGACTCCCCGGCACCGGCGCGCCGTGGTAGCGGACGCTTGCGATGACCGTCAGCGATTCTGTGGCCGTGGGCAGGCCCGTCGAGTGTACGCGAATGACGCGCGACGCGGTCCCGTCGGCGCCGGTGGTGTCGATCAGCGAGGGCCGGCTCCCCGTGTTCCAGACGACTGCGACCGTCGAGTCCGTCGGTGCGAGCGTCTGGCCGTGGAAGATCAGCTGATACGACACCAGCCATGCCTGCGAGCCGGCGACGCCGCCGACGGTGTCGTGCGTCGCGACCTGGAGCGTGAGTGCGGGCGTCACGTTTGTCGCGGGGTTGTCGAGTGGCGTGTAGAACAGCGTGTCGTTCGCGAGCGGCGTCACGAGCACGGTGTCCGGCCGGCGCGCCACGATGAGCGTCTGCGGGCTCGTCTGCAGTCCGGGGGCCGACGCGATGATGCGAACCGGGCCGTTGCGCAGCTGCGCCGTGACGACCGCGCCCGGACCGATGGTCACCCCCGAGTCGAGCGCGATGTAGGCGATCGGTGCATTCGGGATGGCGTTGCCCGCGGCGTTGAACGCGATCGCGTGCAGGCCGGCGGCGACGCCGAGCGAATCGCGCAGCGTGTCGCCGGTGACGACGGCGGGGTAGGGGAGCGAGTCGAACTCCAGCGCTGTCACGACGGCGGGATTCACGGCCACGTCGGTGCAGCTTCCCGTCACGGCGGCGAACGCGACCGCGAGCGGAGCGATCAGTCGCGCCAGCCGCCCGCGCTTCACTGCTCCAGGCGCTCCGCGACCATCGCTGCGAGATGGATGTACGCCTGTGACCCGGGGTCGCTTGGCGCGCGAAGCACCGCGGGCTGGCCGGCCGCGAAGGCTTCGCTCACCGCCGGGCTCCTCGGGATCACCAAGTCGAACACCATGCTCCGCGGGAGGTGCTCGCGCAGGTATTTCTCGGTGCTCTCGCACGCGGGATTCCCCGCCTCATACATGGTGAGGAGGATGCCGTCGAGCGTGAGCTTGGCGTTGTGTGCCACCACGTCCTGTATACCCCGAAGGATCTGCGGCGTTGTCTGCAGGACCAGCGGTTCGCACTGCAGCGGCACGAGCACGCGGTCGCTCGACTCGAGCGCGCGGCGCGTGATCGGGCCGAGCCCGGGCGGCGTGTCGACGACGACGATATCGCAGCGTTCACGCGCCGCCTCGAGCATCTTCGGGAGCAGGTCGCCGCCGGCAATGCGGCGAGCGTAATCCGAATGGTCGGCGTCGTCAGTGACCGTCCCGACGAGCATCACGCGCAGCCACGGCAGACTCGTCGGCAGGATTACATCGCGGAGCGGGCGGGTGCCGTTGAGGTAATCCGCGAAGCCATACGACGCGTGCCCCTTCTTGAGCGCCGCGCCGTAGCGCACGGAACCCTGCGGGTCCACGTCGACGATGAGCGTCTTGAGGCCGCGCCGCGCGAGCGCGGCACCGAGATTCACCGCCGTGGTGGTCTTGCCGACTCCGCCCTTCTGACTGACGATCGCGAGAATCTGGCCCACGTTATCCCTCGCCCGCGGGGTTTGCACCATCGGTTGGGTGTCTCATCTGATCGAGCGTCGCTTGAGCGTGGCGGATCCAGCGTTCGGCTTCTTCGCCCGAAGGCGGCTGAGACAGGAAAGCGAGCAGGTGTTTCTCCGCGCCGGCATTGTCGCCGCGTTTGACGAGCAGGAATGCGAGTCCGTAGTGCGCGCCGGACAGCGCTGGATCAATTTCGAGTGCCCGCCGGTAGGCGCGCACCGCCTCTTCGAGGCGCCCGGTGCGGGAGAACGCGATCGCCATGTTCTGCAGCACGCGGAGGTCGTTCGGCGTGTCGCGGAGGGCAAGGCGATATGACGTGAGGGCGGCGTCGTAGTCGCCCTGACGCTCCAGAACCAGCGCCTCGTTAAGATAATCGAGGCGCTGCGGACGGACGTTGCTCTTGGTCTCTCCGCCGAGCAGGCGGCTGATCCATGACATGTCGTAGAAAGACGCTCCGGTCGGGCATTTTGGCACACGACGGACTGCAAACAGCGGGCAACCAGTACTTGGTCATTGGCGGCTGGTCGTTGGCCGAAGAGCAACGACCAATGACCAAGTACCGAATACGCCGCACGTACGGCTGCAGCGGCCCCACGGTGCCGCGTGATACCCGTGACGGTCGCGGCGGGGTACCTTCCACCATGCCCAGAAAGAAACCTGCGCGGCCGTCGAAAGACGTGTTCAACGTGGATTGGCCGCTCTTCGGCGAGTTGTCGCGTGCCCTCGCGCTGAAGGTCGGTCGCGAGTACGACCCCGACATCGTCGTCGCCATTGCGACCGCGGGCGTGGTGCCCGGCGCGGCGGTCGCGGCGATGCTCGACCGGCCCTTCCACTCAATGATCGTGAGCCGGCGGTATCAAGCGGAGACGGTGCGCGCGACGCCGGCCGTGTTCGGTGCCGCTCCGGCCGAAGTGCGCGGCAAGCACGTGCTGGTGGTCGACGAGACCTGTGGATCTGGGGAAACACTTCGCCTGGCCATCGCGTCGCTGCTCGCGGCGGGCGCCGAGGACGTGAAATCGGCGGTGAGTTTCAAGACGGGGGAATACCAGCCTGATTTTTTCGGGCTGGAGACGGAGAGCACGATTGTCTTGCCGTGGGACAAGGAGATTATCGTGGACGGGGAATTGTTGCCGAATCCCAAGTACGAGTAGGGAGAGATTCGGTCCGCCTCGGGTCGAGTCCCGCCTCCCGGATTCCTCCTCCGCATTCCGCCTCGGGGCGAGTCCCTCCTCCCGGATTCCTCCCCCGCATTCTGCATCGGGTCGAGTCCCGCCTCCCGGATTCCTCTCC